>CABSFY010000095.1 GCA_902477055.1 uncultured Eubacteriales bacterium | reverse complement strand
GTTCTCCGTCGGTCTTAAGACCGCCAAGGGCGACGAGGCCTGCTTCGACGCAGATGTCGAGGGCAAGAAGGCCAGCTTCAAGGAAGCCGGTATCGAATACACCATCAACCAGATTGACGAGTACCGCGCCTGCGGCATCAACGGCATCCATCTGTACGCACTGAACAAGTACGACGACGTAGCCCGCATCGCCAAGGAAGCTGGCCTGCTCGACCTCATCTAATTCTTCATCCCGTCATTGCACCGCGCTTATAGCTCCCTCTGACGAGGGAGCTATAAGCGAAGCTGACTGAGGGAGAAGGTACGCATTTTTTATTTTATTGAAAGACTCGTGCTTGCGGCAAGCGCTTCTCTCCCTCCGTCAAAGCCTTCGGCTTTGCCACCTCCCGCATCAGAGGGAGGTAAGGCCAAAGCGCAAGGACGATAATTCCCCGCAAAGGAGCAATTCTTATGACGCATACCATCGCAGTCGCCGGTAAGGGCGGCGTGGGCAAGACCACGGTCTGCGGAATGCTGATCGATTATCTTATCAAAACCGGAAAAGGCCCGCTGCTGGTCGTGGACGCGGACGCAAACTCCAACCTGAACGAGGTGTTGGGCGTCGAGTCCGTCACCTCTCTCGGCGAGATTCGCGAGGAGATTGCACAGGCAGAGCTGCGCGGCGACGTCATCCCCAAGAACATGACCAAGGCCGACTACGCCGAAATGCGCTTCAATGACGCGCTTTTGGAGGAGGACGACTTTGATATGCTCGTCATGGGCCGTACTCAGGGCAAGGGCTGCTACTGCTACGTCAACGGCGTGCTCAAAACGCAGATGGACAAGTACCTCGGCGCTTACCGCTACACCGTCATCGATAACGAGGCGGGCATGGAGCATATCGCGCGCGGCACGCTGCCCCACGTGGACACGCTGCTGCTGGTTTCCGACTGCTCCCGGCGCGGCATTCAGGCTGTAGGCCGTATTGCGCGGATGGTCGACGAGCTGAACCTCAAGCCCACGAAGATGGGTCTGATCGTCAATCGCGCTCCCGGCGGCGTTCTGAACGACGGCGTGCGCGAGGAGATCGCCAACCAGAAGCTGACGCTGCTCGGCGTTCTGCCGCAGGACGATGCGGTCTATGAGGCCGACTGCGACGGCAAGCCCAGCGCCCGCGTCCCCGACACCGCACCCATCAAGGTTGCCCTGCGCGGCGTGATGAAGGACTTGGGGCTGTAACCGGCGCAACCGTTCGCAGGACGATAGTGCCTGCAACGGGCCGATGTGGGCATCGGCCCCTACGCAAAATTGCCGAGCGGGCAAGGCCCGCTGTCCTTGCAGAGCAAGGACGCAATCCCTCAGTCAGCTTCGCTGACAGGTCTCGCTGCGGCTCGGTCACCTCGCGGCTCTGACATGCCACCGGCATGTCATTCACTCCCGCGAGGCCGCTTCGCTGCCCTTTGCACAAGGGAGCCATTGGAATGGTACGCAGTCGAAGGCTCCCTTGTGTAAAGGGAGCTGGCGTGCAAAGCGCGTCTGAGGGATTGTACCCCGCCGCAGCGGATATTTTAATCCGTGCCGTCAGGCACACCGGCATGATTCACTATTCACTAATTTCCCGCAACCATGTAAACCAACCGGAGCGGCTTTGCTGTTCCGGATAACACTCAGGAGGAAAATACAATGGCTTTTGAACCCAAAACGCAGGCGTTCACCTCGTCCATTGCCACCGTCACCCTCGGCACAGGGGACAAGGCAGTCAAGCTGGGCGGCGTAAACGTTCTGCCCTTCTACGCCTTCGATGCGCCCATTGAGAACGCACCGAAGATCGGCGTCGAAATTACGGACGCCGGTATCGAAGCCTACCCGCAGAAGGGCCTTCGGGACTTCTACGCAGGCTGCACCACCCCCGCCGAGATGGCGAAAAAGGTCGAGGAAATGCACGGCGCTTCCTTTATCTGCCTGCATTTCGAGGGCGCGGACCCCAACGGCGAGAACAAGCCCGTTGCCGACTGCGTCGAGATCGCCAAGGCCGTTGCCGAGGCAACGACTCTGCCCATCGTTATCATGGGCTGCAAGAACATTGAAAAGGATGCCGAGCTGTTCTCCAAGATTGCCGAGGCGCTGCAGGGCAAGAATATTCTTGTCATGTCCGCCCGCGAGGAGGACTATAAGTCCGTCGGCGCTTCCGTCGTGATGGCTTACGGCCAGAAGGTCGGCGCAGAATCCGCCGTCGATATCAACCTTGCAAAGCAGCTCAACGTGCTGCTGACCCAGCTTGGCGTTGCGCCGTCGTCCATCGTGATGAACGCAGGCTCCGCCGCTGCTGGCTACGGCTACGAGTACGTTGCCTCCACTCTCGATCGCATCCGTGCCGCGGCACTGGCACAGAGCGACGATCAGCTCCAGATGCCCATCATCACTCCCGTTTCCACCGAAACCTGGAACGTGAAGGAATCCATCATGGCCGAGGCCGATATGCCCGAATGGGGCGACGCCGAGGAACGCGGCATCGAGATGGAGATCACCACCGCCGCCGCTTGTCTGGCCGGCGGCTCCGACGCTGTCATCATGCGCCATCCGGCCGCCATCAAGGCGATCGCGACCATGATCGAAGCGCTGGTCTGATCGGAAGGAGGAACATACCATGGCACTGAAAGGCTTAGATATTTTCAAGCTCTCCCCTAAGAAGAACTGTAAGGAATGCGGCAGCCCCACCTGTATGGCCTTCTGCATGAAGGTCGCGCAGGGCGCTGTCCCGCTGGATAAGTGTCCGTACTTCTCGCCGGACGCAATCGCCACCCTCTCCGAGGCCACTGCGCCTCCCATGAAGACTCTCACCGTCGGCAGCGACATCAAGCTCGGCGGCGAAACGGTCCTGTTCCGTCATGAAAAGACCCTCGTCTCCCGCAACCGCTTTGCCGTTCCGGTCTGCACCGGTATGGACGAAGCCGAGGCCGAGCAGAAGCTCGCCGACCTGCAAAAGGTCGATTACGAGCGCATCGGCGAGCGCGAGTACGTCGAGTTCGTCCTCGTCCACTGCGGCAAGGACTCCAACGATAAATATGAGGACCTCGTCAAAAAGGCCATGGCCACGAACCGCACGCTCATTCTCGACTGCGAGTGCGTCGAGTGCGCGAAGAAGGCGCTGGCCCTGTGCAAGGACGGCAAGCCCATTCTGAACGGCGCGAACGCCGAGAATTACGAAGCTATGAGCGCCGCCGCGACCGAAGCGGGCGTTGTGCTGGGCGTGAAGGGCGCGTCCCTCGCCGAGCTGTATGACACCGTGAAGAAGCTCGAGGGCCTCGGCAACAAGAACCTTGTCATCGATGTCACCGGCGCGACCGTCAAGGAAACCTTCGCCAATGCCGTTCTCGTGCGCCGCACCGCCCTGAAGGACGGCGACCGCACCTTCGGCTATCCCTCCATCGTCAACCTGGCGAAGCTCGCCAAGGGCGATCTGCATCTGCAAACCGCGCTGGCCGCCGTCTTTACGCTGAAGTACGGCTCCATCATCGTCATGGAGCAGATGCGCTATGCCGAGGCGCTGCCGCTGTACGGCCTGCGCCAGAACATCTACACCGACCCGCAGAAGCCCATGAAGGTCGCGCCCGGCATCTACCCGATGAACGGCGCTACGCCCGATGATCCCTGCCTGATGACGGTGGACTTCGCGCTGACCTACTTCCTCGTTTCCGGCGAAATCGAGCGCTCCAACGTGCCGGTCAACCTGCTGATCACCGACGCTTCCGGTATGTCCGTTCTGACCGCGTGGGCGGCGGGCAAGTTCTCGTCCTCCACCGTCAAGAAGTTCTTCGACGAATACGACATCGCCGGCAAGATCAACAACCGCACCCTCGTCATCCCCGGCAAGGTCGCCGTCATGAAGGGCGAGATTCAGGACAAGCTGCCCGAGTGGAACGTCGTCGTCGGCACCCGCGAGGCCGTTGAGATCGTCAAGTACCTCAAGGACGGCGAGCACATCAAGGCCGCCGAGCTGGTCGCCGCGTCCAAGAAGCCCGCGGAGGAGAAGAAGCCCGCCGTGGACGAGAACGCCCCCATCGACTTCAGCAAGCTCGTCATCCCCGAGATCGCGCACAAGGATATGGGCGTGACCTACAAGACCCGCAACGTGCAGTCCAAGAAGTTCGTCACCATCGGCGAGCGCATCCACTGCATCAGCCCGGTCATCCGCGAGGCCATGGCCACCTTCAATCCCGATCCCATTCTGGAGCGTGCCGCGCAGCAGATCAAGGCCGGCGCGACCTACCTCGATGTCAACATCGGACCTGCGGAATCCAACGGCCCCGAGCTGATGACCTGGGCGGTCAAGCTCCTGCAGGAGAACTTCAACAACGTCCCGCTGGCCCTCGACACCGCCAACAAGAAGGCGATCGAAGCCGGTATCCGCGTCTATAACCGCACGAACGGCAAGCCCATCGTCAACTCCGCCGATGCCGGCTCCCGTATCTCCAACATTGACCTCGCCGCCGCCAACGATGCCATCGTTATCGCCCTGTGCTCTGCCGACGGCATTGCGAAGGACAACGACGAGCGGATGCACCACTGCCATACCATGCTCGATCGCGGCATGGCGCTGGGCATGGAGGCCGAGGATCTGTGGTTCGACCCGCTGTTCCTGGTCGTCAAGGGTATGCAGGACAAGCAGATGGACGTTCTGAACGCCATCAAGCTGTTCGCCGACGAGGGCCTGAAGTCCACCGGCGGCCTGTCCAACAACTCCAACGGCGCGCCCAAGGCGCTGCGTCCGATCATGGACTCCGCGCTGGTCGCCATGGCGATGATGCAGGGCCTGACCTCCGCGATCGTCAACCCGAACGACCTGCGGCTGATGGAAACCATCAAGTCCTGCGACATCTTCAAGAACAACGAGCTGTACTCCGACAGCTACCTCGAGCTGTAATTCCAAGGCTAACTGCGCCCTTTTCAGGGCGCAGTTCTTGGCATTTTTCTATCCCCCCCACGAAGGATGCTGACGGAGGGAACATCATGAAAAAGCAGACCGGTTTCTTTGTGATCGCTGCGCTCCTTATGGTGCTGCTTTCCGGCTGTGCGTCTGATGCGCTGGAGGCCGTATCTGTGGAGGCTGCGAAGCGGTATGAGGCGCAGACGGATGAAACGTGGCTCTATATTGACTGCTGCGGTCGGTGTACCGTAACCAACGCAGAGGGGCAAACGCTCGTCTGCGACGTAGGAGCTCCTTCCGGCGACCTCGCGTTCTCCGACCACCACTATTCGCTCGACGGCGGCGTCGATGGCTGTTCCGTGGCTTCGTTTCTGGTCGGGGATAGTGATTCCTTCACCTTCTCGACCGATTCGGATACCGCAGGCTTTGCCGTTTCTTGGAAAGGCTTCCGGCAGGACATTTCCGGCACGGGAATTCAGCAGGCCGTTTTTACACCGGACGCTGTAACGGCTGTCGGTAACGAAATGGACTATGCCATTTCCGTTTCCGCGTCGGCGGACACGCTTCGCACCATCCATTTAGACGGCACGGCGGCCTCTGAGGTCAGTTATCAGGGCCGGTCGGAGGTCACAGTCAAATCCGACGCACCCTGTACCGCATCCGTGCAGGATAGTGACATCGTCACTTCTCCCCTTCTTGCGTTCGATATTCCGTCCGGCATCACCGCTGTCATAAAGGATGCGACCTCCGAACGGATCCGCTATGGCTTGTTGGAGTAAGGTTCTTCGGCCAGTCTGCAACGTAATGTGTCAAAGATAACGCAGGAGGTGTTCGCATCATGACGAAGAAACGGGGTCGGGTTCTGATCTGTTTGTTCGTTGGCGCTGCTTTGCTTGTTGGCGGGTTCTTTCTGGTGCGTTGGTGGCTGCGGCCGGAGATTTGGATCAATATTTATCACGTCGGCTCCTTTGTTCTGACCAATGACCGTGGAGAAACGCTGGTAAAGAACCACGGAGAATTCAGCGGCACGATGGAAATTCTGGATTTTCGAGGCGGCATGGGAGTTGACCTCTACAGGGTTTCCGACAGCGATTTCTTCACGTTCCAACCAAAATCCGATAATATGACTTTCAGCGTGGAGTGGGGCGATGATTTCACTTTTTTCGCCTTTGAGAAAGCAGCGAAAGTGACCATTTCTCGAAGCTCCGTATTTGCCGAGGGCAACCTCACAAACTACATGGTATCCGCGTTCACTGAAGCAGATTCCACGGTGCGTTATTACCTGCGCGGCGACACGGCCGAATGGGTGCGGCTGGAACGGTCGGAGGACGAGGCAACGGTGGAAAGCTCGTCGGCCTATGCCTTTGTGCTTCGCGACCAGTACTCCACGGAAGCCCTCGCGCAGCACGACTCCCCCGACGGGGCGGCATTTACCCTGTACAACTCCACGGAATAGTTAGGAGGTGCGCCTTGGCAAAGAAGCTGTGCTGCATTCTGCTTTGCCTGTTCATCGTCTTTGCTTTGCTTGTCGGCGGGTTCTTTCTTATCCGAGCTTGGTTCCGGCCGACGGTTTGGATTGAGGTGCCATACGGTAACTTCGTTCTGTCGAACGACCGTGGTGAGACGCTGCGGTCTGGTGCAGACGATAACACCTTGAAGTACTCGGAATTACGAAACGGTTTTTTTGCCCCCAGCCTTCGTGTTCCGATCAGCGATACCTTCACGCTGCAAACCGATTCGCAGGAAGTATACTTCTCTGTGCAGTGGGATGACGAATCCACCTTTATTGCCTTTCACGGCTATGGCGCGAAGCGCCTGAGCATCTCCCTTGATTGCATAACGGTTGAGGGTGAGCTGCGGGATTTCTGGATCTCCGCATTCACAGAGAAAGATTCCACGTTCCGTTATATGCTACAGGGTGACGCGGCGGACTGGGTGCGGCTGGAGCGGTCGGCAAGCGAGGCGACTGCGGAAAGCTCGTCGGCCTATGCCTTTGCGCTTCGTGACTTGTACGCCACGGAAGCCCTCGCGCAGCACGACTCCCCCGACGGGGCGGCATTTACTCTGAAAAATGTATCCGAAAATTAGTTAAAAAAGTTCGCAATACTCCAAAATCTGTTCGCAAATATGCAAATATTTCACGATATAGGAGGAAAAACCATGAGCGTATTAACCGATCTCATCTATGGCGGCTCGAATGCCGTCGCCGGGCTGACCGAGGGCGCAGTCAATGACGCCATCGCCAAGTATGGCGCGGACAAGCCCGTTGCTTTCCCCGACACTGCGTATTTCTTCCCCACCATCTACGCAGCAACCGGCGTCAAGGTCACGAAGCTGGGCGATCTGCCCGCCTGCGTTGGCGTGCTCAAGAGCCTCATCACCAATCAGGAGGACCTCGGACAGGCGCTCAACGCCGGTCTGGCTACCGCCGTCGGTGCTGAAATTCTCGAGGGTCTCGGCTATCTGGACGGCGACCCCTATGCCAACGATTCCGGCATCGGCTTCGTCCCCGACCCCATCATTCGTTCTCTCGGCGTGCCGCTGGTCACGGGCGATATCCCCGGCGTGGCGGTCGTGCTGGGCAAG
>CABSFY010000094.1 GCA_902477055.1 uncultured Eubacteriales bacterium | reverse complement strand
GCCGCCGTTGGCCGCGCCGCCGTTCACATCGACGATGATGGAAACATCGTCCCCGGCGAGGCCGGAGTAGCGGTAAAAGCCGTTGAGCTTCGTGTTTGCATTTTTCAGCGTCTGATTATCGCTGAAGCTCCCGGCATAATAGGTGCGGTAATCTCTGAAATAGCTGCCATTCAGCAGACCGGAGAGGGTCAGCGACGGCTTTTTTGCGGAAGTGCCGGGGCTGAACAGCGCCACAACACCGAAAATCAGCAGCAATCCCAGCACAAGCCCGGTTAAAGCGGTATAAATTCGTTTCATCATGCGCCTCCTCAGTACGTGGCGTAGAGCGACGGCTTACTTGCCGCCCCGGCGAGGGAAACCGTGCAAAGGTACAGCAGGATGGCAGCAAACAGCAGCATTCCTGCCGCGTAAACGCACTGCCAGACGGTAATGCGGTTGCTCTTTGCATTGCGCAGGAACACGTTACTCCAGATCGCGCTGATCCAGCGTGGCAGAACAGAGCTGCCGATCAGACACAGGGCCAGCAGAGGCAGCGAATTCTTCAGCAGCACGCCGACCGACGCGCCCCAGAAGCTGCCCGCACCGAACATCATGCCCAATGCGCGGCCGAGCGCCGCCATATCTTCGTTGGCAAAGAACACCCAGCCAATTAGGATAAAGAACATTGTGATGAGATTGCGCGCGACGAACGGCAGACGTTCAAGGTATGGCATCAGGAGCTTTTCCGCCGTGAGCAGGACGAAGAAGTACAGGCCCCAGATGAGGTAATTCCAATGTGCCCCATGCCACAGGCCGGTCAACGCCCAGACGATGAAGAGGTTCAAAATCTGCCGCGCTCTCCCCTTCCGGTTGCCTCCGAGAGGGATGTAAACGTAGTCGCGGAAGAAGCTGCCGAGCGTCATGTGCCAGCGCCGCCAGAATTCCGTGACCAATTTTGACGCGTAGGGAACGTCGAAGTTTTCCGGAAAACGGAAGCCGAACATTCTGCCCATGCCGATGGCCATATCCATGCAGCCGGAGAATTCAAAATAGATATAGAACATGAAAAACAGGGCGGCAAGCCACGCGGCGGCGCCGAATTTTTCCTTTGCAAACTGCTGGTAGAATGTGAAGGCATAGTCCGCGATCAGGACCTTCTTGGCAAGGCCGACGACAAAGCGGATTAGGCCCTGAAAGGTCGCGCGGGGGTGATGCTTGCGCTGGTGAAGCTGTGCTTCAATCTGGCCGTAGCGGATGATCGGACCCATCGGCATCTTCGGAAACAGCGACAAAAACAGCAGGAATTTCTTAAAATTCTCCGCCGGGTCGGCCTTTTCGCGATAAATATCGACATGATACGCAATGAGCTGGAAGGTATAGAACGAAATACCGATCGGCGCGACGAGGGAAACCGCCGCCCCGCCGTTTGCGCCGGTGACGCCGAAGATGCCGAGGAGGAAATTCAGATATTTCAGCAGCACCAGAACGCCGATGTTCAGCGCCAGCGGCAGAACGAGAGAGCTTCTCTTCCCCGGCGTAACGTAGTCCGACATCCTGTAGTTGAGATAGGCCGTCAGGAGCAGCAGCGGAAGATAGTAAAGCTGCCCGAAGGCATACATCACAAGGCTCGCGACGAGCAGGACCGTATTCTTCTGCTCCATCTTTGGAACAAGATAATAAACCGCGAAGATGAGCGGCATCAAAATGAAAATAAAGTGTAAATTTGAAAATTCCACGGACTTCCCTCACTTCCGTCAGACTGCGACAATTCTATGCTCTCAATTTACCATAAGCCCTTCGAGATTTCAACAACAAATTTACATAATATCGAAATTATTTGCTCCGCCGCAGCGCCGCACGCGTTTCGGTCACGACGGTATTTTGCAGGAGCAGCAGCGCCGTGAGATTCGGCAGCGCCATTACGACATTGAGAATGTCAGCCAGCTCCCACGCCGCGTTGACCGTGAGATACGGCCCGGCAGCAATCGCCGCCAGATAACCGATGCGGTACAGCGTCAGCCATCGCTGATTTTCACCCATCAGATAGGACAGACAACTCTCGGCGTAGAAATTCCAGCCGAGGATCGTCGCAAAACCGAACAGCACCAGGCAGACCATCAGCAAAAACGACGACAGTCCCTGTCCCCACGGCAGCGCGACACGCCACGCGTAATCCGTAATCGCCCCGCCCTCAAGCGGCATCCGCCACGCATCGGTCACGACGAGGCACAGGCCCGTTATGGTGCAGATGACGATCGTGTCGATGAACGTCCCGGTCATCGAGATCAGCCCCTGCCGGAACGGCTCGCGGCAGTTCGACGATGCGGCGGCAATGGGCGAGGAACCAAGACCCGCCTCATTCGTAAAAACGCCCCGTCCGATACCCATCCGCAGCACCGTCCGGACCGAAATGCCCGCTGCCGCGCCAAGAACGGCACGCGGCGCAAAGGCACTGCGGAAAATCAGCGAAATAGCCGCCGGGATTCGGTCGGCAAAGCGCCCCAGCACCAGCACGGCGCAAAGAATATAGATCGCAGACATCACCGGCACCAGCGTTTCGCACACGAGCGAGATGCGCTTCATCCCGCCGAGCAGCACCAGCGCCGAGGCCGCCGTGACAAGCAGTCCGCTAACGACCTTCACGACCGAATACTCCCGCCCGAACAGCGTCAGTATCGCGCCGCCGAAGAAGCCGTCCGCAGCGTCCGTGATGCTGTTGACCTGCGTCACCGTCCCGACGCCGAGGATGCCGACGAGCGCACCGGTGGCGGCGAAGGTCTTTGCCAGCCACTTCCATTTTTCGCCCAAGCCATATTCGATATAGCAAAATGGCCCGCCGAACCAGCCGTTTTTCCCATTTTTCCGATATTTTACCGCCAAATAGCCCTCGGCATACTGCGTTGCCATTCCGAGCACCGCCGAAAGCAGCATCCAGAACAGCGCCCCCGGCCCGCCCGCAGACAGGGCCGTTGCCACGCCGACAATATTCCCCGTCCCGATGGTCGCGGCCAGCGCGGTACACAGCGCCGCATACGGACTGATGCCGCTCCCCTCCTCGCGCGAGAAGATCGATCGCAGCGCCTGCCCCAGCCGCCGCATCTGCACTCCGCGCAGCCGCACGGTGAACAGCAGCCCCACGCCTAGGAACAACGCCATCGTCGGCCAGCCCCAAGCCGCATCGCCGACCCGCGAAATCCAAGCCTCCATCCCCATCCCACCTTACAAAAGCTCCGCAGCCAAAGCCGCCGCGCTTCATTCTATGCGGACAGGCAAAGAAAAAGCACGGCAAGTCCCTGACCCGCTGTGCTTTCTGGGGCAATATAAAAACCCCTCGGATCATCCGCAGGGGTCTTGCCTGTTGTATTAGGGAAGCTCTGATGAAATCGGCAAGAGCGGGCGGCGAGAGATTTTTTGTCAAGTCGAGATTTGGAAAACGCAGGAATACTTTGTGTATTTCAAGTTTTCCAAAGCGACGAATTGGCGAAAAAGCTCCGCCGGAGGCCGCAGACGATTTCTTCAGAGTTTCCTTAGATTTCGGCCCATGATAAGATCGCACACCCGCATTTGAATACGCGCCACACCCGTTTCCCGAACAGCCAGCTCAGGATCGGCTTGCTTACGGCACACGGACAGATCCACTTAATGCTGCTCGGTTCCCCGCCTGACATGGTTCACGGGAGCCCGTTGCGTAAGACCGACCCCTCAACACCGCTTATTCGGACAGCGGCACAACGCAATACCCGGGTGCGGGAATTCATCCCTGCTGTAGCGGATTGCAGGCTACAGGGCACCGCTATCTCCCCGACTAGTGCGACCTTATCATGGGCCGAAAATTCAATTCTAAGTTTGGCTGCTCAGCCGATCTCCGCGAGCTTATCCTCGATGAAGTCTGCAAGGTCGCCGATGGTTTCGAGCTTCATTTCGCCCTCCATCTCGAAGTCAACGCCAAGCTCCTCCTCCATGTCCATGATCATTTCCATCATGTCCAGCGAGTCCAGATGCAGGCTCTCAAACGTCGTGTCGCGGCTGATCTCCTCGACGGGAATGTCAAGCTGCTGCGAAAGGTAGGTTCTGATACGGTCGTACATATTCGTTGCCTCCGTTCATTTCTCTCTAGACATATGATACGTTTTTTTCGCACAATGTCAAGAAAAAATTTTCAGCGGCCGGTGTAATTCGCCCAATGTATTTCGTTACATTTAATTTAAGAAGTCCTTGAGCACCTTAGAGCGGGACGGGTGGCGGAGCTTGCGCAGAGCCTTGGCCTCGATCTGGCGGATACGCTCACGCGTAACGTCGAACTCCTCGCCGACCTCCTCCAATGTATGCATTTTCCCGTCGGTTAGACCATAGCGCAGGCGCAAGACCTTCTCCTCGCGCGGGGTCAGCGTCTTAAGCACGTCGGCAAGCTGCTCCCGCAGCAGCGCGTAGGACGCAGCATCGGCAGGCTCGTAGGCATCCTCATCCTGAATGAAGTCGCCCAGATGGCTGTCGTCCTCCTCGCCCACCGGCGTTTCCAGCGAGATCGGCTCCTGCGACACACGCATGATCTCCTCGACCTTTTCCACCGGCAGATGCAGCCGCTTAGCGATCTCCTGCGGCGACGGGTCGCGGCCCAGCTCCTGCACCAGCTCATGCGAGGCGCGGGACACGCGGTTGATCGTTTCGACCATATGCACCGGAATGCGGATGGTCCGCGCGTGGTCGGCGATGGCTCGGGAGATAGACTGTCGGATCCACCATGTCGCGTAGGTGGAGAATTTATAGCCCTTGGTATAGTCAAATTTACTGACGGCCTTAATCAGGCCGAGATTGCCCTCCTGAATGAGGTCGAGCAGCGGCAAGCCGCGGCCGACATAGCGCTTGGCGATGGAAACGACCAGCCGTAGATTGGCCTCGACCATCTTCTGATGTGCCGCCTCGTCGCCTTCGGCCATTTTGCGGGCCAGCGCCTGTTCCTCGTCCGGGGTCAGCAGCGGAATCTTGCCGATCTCCTTGAGGTACATCCGCACGGGGTCGTTGAGGCTCATGGCCTCGGAGATCTCGTCCGTATCGACGAGCTTTTCCTCCTCGACCAGCTGGAGGTCCTCCTCGCTGGGAAGCATCTCCTCCGGCTTTGCCAGCATTTCAACCACGTCAGAAATGTCAATTTCGACCCCTGCCGCCTCCAGTGCGTCGTAGATCATGTCGGTCTGCTGCTCGTCGGCATCGATGGAATCGAGCGTGTCGATCAGGTCCTTCGACGTGACCTTTTTGGTCTTCATGGAGCGTTCGAGAAGCTGTTGCAGTTTTTCGTTCATTTTCGTAGTGTTCTGCATTTCTCCCATGTTATGTACCTCCATAGCCTTTTTTCTTGCGTAATTGTTCCTGAATCGTGCGCAGGTCCTGCGCCTCGCCGGAGAAGCTTGTGCGCTGATGCTCCTGCGTGATCACGCGGACGTAATCGTCGAACGCGTCCTCCGACACCGGATGGTCCGGTTCCTGTAAAACGGCGGTCAGATGCGCCATTTCCGCCGGGCTGAGTGCGTCGGTCAGCACATCCGGACGGACGGAAAGGTCCTCGCGCCAGCGCTGCTTGAGCAGGGCGAAGCACACGCCGAACATTGGGACGGAGAACGACTGCGCCGTCAGTGCATCCGTTCGGGCAAACAACGCCGGCTCACGCAGCACCATCCGCAGCAGCCCTTCCTCCGCAACGGCGCTGCGGAGATTGTCGTAGCGCAGCTCGCGCGGGCGGGGCTGGCGGGCGATGTTGATCTCCAGCTCTTTTTTCTCGCGGTTTTTCTTTTCCGATGCCTGTCTGCGGCGGTAAGCGCGGTTGACCTCGATCTTCATGACCTCCGGGGTCAGCCCGGCCATCTCGGCCGCGCGGGTCGCGTAGATTTCGCGCTCAACGTTCGTAGAAAATGTCGAGATCAGGTCCGCCGCTTCCTTTGCAAACAGCACCTTTTGCTCGTCGTTTGTCAGGTCGTAGCGCATCTGCAGCGAACGCAGGCGGTATTCTGCCTGATTTTCAGAGCCTTCGAGCAGGAGCTTGAAGCGGTCGGCGCCGTATTTTTTCAGGAATTCATCCGGGTCCTTCGCGCCCTGCATCCGCAGGATTTTCACACGCAGCCCCGTCTTTTCCAGCATCGGAATGGCGCGGCGGGTCGCATTCTGCCCGGCCTCGTCGCCGTCGTAGGTCAGCACAACTTCATTGGTATATTTGGACAGCATATCCGCGTGCTCCTGCGTCAGCGAGGTGCCGAGCGAGGCGACCGCGCAGTCAAACCCGTATTGATGCAGCGCGATGGCATCCATATAGCCCTCGGTCAGGATAATGTAGCCCTGCTTCGACTTTTTGACGATGTTCATGCCGAAAAGGTTCCGTCGTTTGTTAAAAATCAGCGTTTCCGGCGAGTTCAAATATTTCGGGGTCGAGTCGTCCATGACGCGTCCGCCGAAGCCGATGACATTTCCGCGCACATCGATGATCGGGAACATCAGGCGATTGCGGAAGCGGTCGTAAAACGTTCCCTTGTCACGGTTTTGCAGGACCAGCCCGGCCTCCATCAGCTCCTGCTTTGTGTAGCCCTTGGCCACCATCGCGTCCATCAGGGCCGTCCATGCGTTCGGGGCAAAGCCGAGACCGAAGCGCGTAATGGTCGAGGGCGACAGCCCGCGCTTGAGCGCATAGGCCCGCGCCTCCGAAGCGTCGGGGGTTTTTAACTGCTCGTTAAAAAATCGCGCCGCGCTTTTACACAGCGCCCAGAGGCGCTCTTTCTTTTTATATTGCGAATTTTCAACGTCGTCGTCCGGGACCTCCATGCCCGCGCGCTTGGCCAGAAAGCGCACCGCGTCGGGATAGGACAGGTTCTCGATCTCCATAATGAAATTAACCACGCCGCCGCCCTTGTGGCAGCCGAAGCAGTAGAAAATGCCCTTCTCCGGTGCAACGGAAAACGAAGCGGTCTTTTCGCCGTGGAAGGGGCAAAGGCCGAACAGGTTGCTCCCCCGCCGCGTCAGCGCGACGTACTGGCTAACGACATCTTCAATGGGATTTCGCTGGTTCAGTTCGTCCAAAAAAGCCGGTGAAAACGCCATATTGCCCCTCCTTTCTCAAGTTTATACGCAGTCAGCCCCGCACCTGCCACGCCAGTGGGATGAAGAGATCTTCGAACTTATACATTGCATATTTATCCGTCATTCCGGCAATGTAATCACACACCGTTCGCTCCATGCCGTCGAAGCTGAGCTGCGGCTGAAAATCAGCGGGCAGCGCTTCGGGATGCTTGATATAATAGGTATAAAGCTCCTGCAAAATGTGGCGCGCCTTGACCTCCTCGCCCTTGGCGACGGGGTTTTTATAGACGCGCTCGAACATGAAATCCCGCAGCGCCTCCATCGCCGTGTCCACCTCCGGGTCCATGGCCAGCTTGCCGGTTTTCAGCGTGTGCATCACCATGTTCGTTACGAGGGAATTGATGCGATCGCGGTGGGTGTCGCCGAGGATGTCGGCAATTTTGCGCGGAATGTCAGAATTCGTCAGAATTCCCGCCCGCATCGCGTCGTCGATGTCGTGATTGATATAGGCAATCTGGTCAGATTTACGGACAATCTGCCCCTCCAGCGTCTCCGGCAGGCGGCTGTGGCGGCTGTGGCCGAGGATGCCCATGCGGACCTCATAGGTCAGGTTCAGCCCGACGCCGTCCTTTTCCAGAATATCCACCACACGCAG
>CABSFY010000093.1 GCA_902477055.1 uncultured Eubacteriales bacterium | reverse complement strand
GAACGTGAAAGGGAACCCTGACGGTTCCCTTTCACACTTTTCCTCCCTCCGAAACCTTTCGTTGGGCAGTTCTTTGACAGTCTAAAAAGCAAGGGACCGCAATCGCGGTCCCTTTGGCTTTTTACTTTTCTTCCGGAGCTTCGGCCTCGATGGGAGTGAAGCGGAAATTGACAACATCGAACAGACCCCGGTCCGTGAGCTTCAGCTCCGGAATGACCGGCAGCGACATGAAGCACAGCGTCATGACCGGCTCGACCTCGCCTGCGATGCCCAGCTCATGGAACGCCGCCTCGTGAATGGCCGTCAGCTTTTCATCGACCCAGCGGCCGCTCTGGTCGCTCATCAGGCCCGCAACCGGCATCGGCATCCGCTCGATCACCTTGCCGTCGCGCACAAGGACGATACCGCCCTCCTGCTCGGCGAGCGCCTCGACGGCGCAGGCCATCTCGTCGTCGCTCACGCCGACGACAATGATATTATGCGAATCGTGCGCAACGGACAGCGCCACGGCACCGTGCCGGATTCCGTAGCCGCCCAGCAGCGCCACGGCGACGTTGCCGGTGTATTGATGCCGCTCCACAACCGCGACCTTGACGATATCGACCGCCGGGTCGCGGACGAATTCACCGTTTTCATCGCGCCTCACGCGGACAACACGGTTTTCGGACACCACGCCGCCGGGGACGATCTGAATCACGTGTGCGTAGTCGCTCTTGAGCGGCAGACGCAGGCGGTCGGCGGAGAAATCCTTCAAATGGACACTGCCCTTGACGGCGGAGATGTCGTGGCGGTGAACCTCCAGCAAATAGGTGTTATCAATGGAGCAGAGCTTTCCCTGCAACCAGACCTTATGAACATGGAATTCCTTCAGGTCGTCGAGCAGCACGATGTCTGCCCGCAGACCGGGGGCGATCGCGCCGCGATCATTCAAATGCCAGCATTCGGCGGCGTTGAGCGTCGCCATGCGGATGGCGCTGACGGGGTCGAGGCCCTCCTCCACGCAGATGCGCAGATGGTTGTCGATGTGGCCCTCGCTGAAAATCGTTTTCGGCTGCCGGTCGTCCGAGCACAGGACGCAGCGGCGGCTGTTTTCCGGCGTAACGCCCTTGAGCAGCGGGCGCAGATCGTGGCACGCCGAGCCTTGCCGCAGCAGGACGTACATACCGCATGAGATGCGTGCCTGCATTTCCTCGACCGTGGCGCATTCGTGGTCGCCGCGGATGCCGGGGGCGCTGTAGGCGTTGAGGCTCTTGCCCATGACCGTGGGTGCGTGGCCGTCGATGAGCTTGCCGTGGTTGATCGCGACGAGCAGCTTGTCCAGTACCGCGTCCTCCGCGCCAATCACGCCGACGTAGTTCATGAACTCGCCGAGGCCGAGAATATTCTCCCGCGTGATCGGCTCGCGCATCTGCTCTGCGTCGATCACCGCGCCGGAGGTTTCAAACGGCGTGGCCGGAACGCAGGAGGGAAGCATAAATTTGATGTCCAGCGCCGCGTCCTTTGCGGCGTCCATCATGTAGTCCAGGCCCTTGATGCCGCAGACGTTGACGATCTCATGCGGGTCGGCGATGATCGTTGCCGCGCCGTGCGGGACAAGCAGGCGGCTGATCTGCTCTGGAGTAACGTAAGAGGATTCGATGTGAATGTGGCTGTCGATAAAGCCGGGGGCGGCGTAGCGGCCCTCCGCGTCTACGACCTCAAGGCCCTCATAGCTGCCGACACCGGCGATTTTTCCGTCGCACAGCGCGATGTCGCCCTCACGGATCGTACCGGAGTAAACGTCCACAACGCGGCAGTTCTTAATAACAACATCTGCGGGCACCCGCCCGGCGGCAACGTCGATCAGTTTCTTCAGTTCCTGTTTCGTCATGCTTTGCAGCACTCCTTTCGTCTTTCCTATAATATAGCACAAGGAACCGGCTGCGTGTACAAAAATTTTTAGCGGCTCGGAACTTTTGGCAGAAGTTACAAAAAGACCGGGGGGGTTTCCGTGGTGCAAGGCGAAATTTTTGTGCAATTGTGCGGTTTTTCCTGTCAGGCAGGAACGATATCGGGAAAAAGCCAACGCGAAAAAACAAAAGTCAGCGCAATCTAAAAAAGCAAAATAGGCCCGTCAGTGGGGAAGCACCGACGGGAAAAGCTGAAAAATTTTTTGGACGCGTGGCTAGGGGGAGAGGGCAGCGTTCATGTGGTTTGAACCCTGCGTGTCATTGCGAGACCCTGCAAGGGCCGTGGCAATCTCGCAGGACGACCCGAGGATTCTGGCAAATTTCGGCGAACTCGGAACATTCTGCATGAGATTGCCGCGTTGCTTCGCTCCTCGCGATGATAGGCTTGGATGCGTTGCCCTTCTTGGGTGAAATGTGCGGAACTCGGGGGGTCGGAAGCTGCTAATCAAGTGGAGATGGTCGCTGCCGGAGGCAGCGACCAGAAGGGAATTCGATTCCGACTTCTGGCGCAAAAAAACCGTTACCCGAATGGGTAACGGTTTTTTGGTACGCCAGAAGGGACTCGAACCCCCGACCTTTTGGTTCGTAGCCAAACACTCTATCCAACTGAGCTACTGGCGCATAGCGCTCTTAACGCTCAAATATGATAGCACAGACTTTTTGAAAAAGCAAGCACTTTTTTGAAAAAACTCAAAAATATTTCTTCTCTCCGGAAGGACGGCGGAAGGACGGCGCGGGGAATTTTGAAAAGCGGGTAAAATTCCCCATATTTTTCGCCAAAATCGGCGTACAATACAAATAATTCCGGCGTTTATGAATTCTAAAAGGAATATTCAACAAAAACATGAAGAATCTTTCTCGACGCTTGCAATTTTTGTGCAAAGTGGTATAATAGGGACATATAAAATCGAACTGCGCTAAGGAGGCTGACAGAGAATATGGAGCAAAACCTGCACAATGCCCTAAAACGATTTGCTTCCGGAGATGAATTGCGCGCTTACACGTACCTTGGCTGCCATCCGTCCGAGCGAAACGGCGTCAGTGGCTATAGCTTCCGCGTCTGGGCGCCGAACGCCGCGGGAGTCAGCGTCGTCGGCGACTGGAACTTCTGGAATCCGGACGACCTGCCGATGCAGCCGGTGGAATACGGCGTTTGGGAGGCGTTTTCTCCCTACGCAAAGGAAAACGATGCGTACAAATTCTTCATCCGCAAGCGCAACGGCGGAACGGTGTATAAGTCCGACCCCTACGGCTTCCGCTGCTGCGCGCTGCCGGAAACGTCCAGCCGCGTGTATACGCTGGAGGGCTACGAATGGAAGGACGCCGCCTATCGCCGGCAGCAGGGCAAGCGCAAGCTGCTTGACTGCGCGATGAACATCTATGAAATGCACTTCGGCTCCTGGCGGCGCAAGCCCGACGGCTCCTGCTACGGCTACGACGAGCTGGCCGACGAGCTGGTGCCGTACCTCAAGGATATGGGCTACACGCACGTGGAGCTGATGCCGCTGTCCGAATACCCTTATGACCCGTCATGGGGCTACCAGGTGACGGGCTATTACGCGCCGACGTTCCGCTACGGCGAGCCGAAGCAGCTCATGCACTTTGTCGAGCGCTGCCATCAGGCGGGCATCGGCGTGCTGCTCGACTGGGTCCCGGCGCATTTTCCGAAGGACGAAAACGGCCTGTATGAATTCGACGGCACGTGCTGCTACGAGCTGTCCGACCCGATGATGAACGAGCATCCCGACTGGACGACCCGCATTTTTGACTTCGGCAAGGGCGAGGTGCAGTCCTTCCTGATCTCCAACGCCGTCTATTGGCTGGAGATGTATCACATTGACGGCCTGCGCGTGGATGCGGTGGCCTCAATGCTGTATCTGGACTACGGCCGCCGCGAGTTCCACCCGAATAAATACGGCGGGCGGGAGAATCTGGAGGCCATCACCTTCCTGCGCAAGCTCAACCGTGCGGTATTCTCCGTGCGGCGCAACGCCATCACTGCGGCGGAGGAGTCCACGGCCTTCCCGATGGTGACAAAGCCGGACTACGACGGCGGCCTCGGCTTCCTGTTCAAATGGAACATGGGCTGGATGAACGATATGCTCAAGTATATGTCGCTCGATCCCCTGTGGCGGAAGGGGAGCCACAACAACCTGACCTTCTCGATGACCTACGCCTATTCGGAGAATTTCATTCTGCCGCTGTCGCACGACGAGGTCGTCCACGGCAAATGCTCGCTCATCAATAAAATGCCGGGCGAGTATGACGAGAAATTCCGCAATCTGCGTGTGTTTTACGCCTATGCCATCGGGCATCCGGGCAAGAAGCTGAGCTTTATGGGCAACGAATTTGCGCAGTTTATCGAATGGCGCTACGATCAGCAGCTCGACTGGATGCTGCTGGATTATGACCGCCACCGCCAGATGCAGGACTACGTCCGGACGTTGAACCATTTCTATCTGGACAACAGCAGTATGTGGAACAACGACTCGGACTGGAACGGCTTCAAGTGGATCTCCGCCGACGACCGCGACAACAGCATCATCGCCTTCCGGCGCATCGACCGGCGCGGCCGCGAGGTCATCTGCCTGTATAATTTCTGCCCGGTGCTGCGTGAGAATTACTGCCTCGGCCTGCCCCGCGCGGGAGAATATGAGGTTGTGTTCAGCTCGGAGGAGGAACGCTTCGGCGGGCGGGGCGTCCCGCAGCAGAGCGTTACGGCACAGCGCGTCCCGCTGCACGGCCTGCCCTACAGCGGCAGCTTTACCGTCGCACCGATGTCCGCAGTGTTCTATAAGCGCAAGGTCACACCCCGAAAAACCGGGACGAAGGCCGACTGAGCCGTCCCAATCTTGAACAAGGAGAGATGAGCATGAATTTTCAGAAAAAGCGCTGTGTCGCAATGCTCCTTGCCGGTGGGCAGGGAAGCCGTCTGATGGTGTTAACGGAAAACACCGCAAAGCCTGCCGTCCCCTTTGGCGGCAAGTACCGCATCATTGATTTTCCCCTGTCCAACTGCGTGAATTCCGGCATCGATACCGTGGGCATCCTGACCCAGTATCAGCCGCTGGAGCTGAACGAATACATCGGCAACGGCCAGCCGTGGCATCTCAACCGCTCGCACTGCGGCGTGCAGGTGCTGCCGCCCTACGCCCGGAGCAAAAAATCCGAGTGGTACAAGGGCACGGCAAATGCCATTTACCAGAACATCGCCTTTATCGAACGGTATGATCCGGATAACGTCCTGATCCTGTCCGGCGACCACATTTACAAGATGGACTACGCGGCCATGCTGCGCTACCACGAAAAGATGAACGCTGACTGCACCATCGCCGTCCGCACCGTTCCGCTCAAGGAGGCCAGCCGCTTCGGCATCATGAATACCCGCGAGGACGGCACAATCTACGAATTTGAGGAGAAGCCCAAGCATCCGAAGAGCTCCAACGCCTCCATGGGTATTTACATATTCAAATGGGACATCCTTCGCCGCTTCCTCATTGCCGACGAGGAGGATCCCAATTCCGAGAACGATTTCGGAAAGAACGTCATTCCCGCCCTGCTCGCCGCCGGCCACCGGCTGTACGCCTACGAATTTAACGGCTACTGGAAGGACGTCGGCACCATCAACTCCCTTTGGGAGGCGAATATGGAGCTTTTGGGCACCGATCCGGCCTTCAATATCTACGGCGAGAAGGGCAAGCGCATCTATGCCCGAAACTACGCCATGCCGTCGAGCTTTATTGCCGCCGAATCGGAGAATTGCAATAGCTTCATTGCCGAGGGCTGCGAGATCTACGGCAGCATCCGGCACTCGATCATCTCCACCGGCTGCACTGTCGAGCATGGTGCGCTGGTCGAGGACAGCGTGATCATGCCGAACGTCCACATCGAAAGCGGCGCGATCATCCGCCACGCCATCATCGGCGAGGACTGCGTGCTCCGGCGCGGCTGCGTGATCGGCGGGAGCTTTGCCGACGACGAGCCGAAGCGCATCAGCGTGGTCGGCAAGGCGAAGGTGCTCGAGCAGAACACAACGGTCAAGCCGGGCGAGATTTACTGAGAAGGGGAGGGCCAACACCATGTCAACGATGGGTATCATTTTTGCCAATATCTACGACAGCTCCCTCGGAGAGCTGACGAACAAGCGGACGATGGCGTCGCTGCCCTACGGCGGGCGCTACCGCCAGATCGACTTCTCCCTGTCCAATATGACCAATTCCGGCATCTCGCATTTGGGCATTATCACGAAGCACAACTACCAGTCCCTGATGAACCACATCGGCTCCGGGCAGGAATGGGATCTGGAGCTGGGCGAGGGTGCGATGGAGTTTTTGACGCCGTTTGCAATGGGGCATAACGGCTCCTTCCGCGGCAAGCTCGAGGCGCTCAATTCCGCCATGCGTTTTCTGGAAAACTCGCAGGAGGAGTACGTTGTGCTGGCTGACAGCGGCGTTCTGTGCGCGATCGACTTCCGCGAGGTAATCGAGCAGCATATTGCCTCCGGTGCTGATCTGACGATCGTGACGAAAAAAGGCATCTGCAACGGCCACAAGCAGCTCGACCTTGCCGTTAAGGTCGATGCCAACCACTGTGTGACGGACATCGCCGTCGATTACTGCGCCGACGAGAGCTACCTCGCCTCGATGGGCATTTTCGTCATCAGACGGGAGTTCATGATACGCGAGGTCAAGGAGGCCGTGGCGCATAACCGCTATCATTTCGAGCGCGACCTTGTGATGCACGGCTTTGCCGAAGCGGGGATGCAGGTCAACGCGTATGAGTTCCAAGGCGTGGCGCTGTTCAACGAAAGCCCTGCGGAATACTATCACAACAATCTGGCCCTGCTCAACCCGGAGGTGCGGCACGGTTTGTTCGGCCGCCCGGACCGCACGATCTATACCAGAGTCCGCGACGAGGTCCCGGCCTACTACGGAGATGCTTCGCAGATTGACGACTGCATCGTCGCCGACGGCTGCACGCTGGAGGGAACGGCGCTTCGCTCGGTCCTGTTCCGCGGCGTCCGGCTGAGCAAGAGCGCCATGGTGCGCGAGTGCATCGTGATGCAGGAATGCCAGATCGGCGAGGGCGCGGAGCTGGACTATGTCATTCTCGATAAGGGCGTGAAGGTCCATTCCGGCGCGAAGCTCTGCGGCACGCCGGAGCATCCGCTCATTATCACTAAAGGAGAAACCGTATGAAAATTGCAATGATGGCATCCGAAGCGGCCCCGTTTGTCAAAACGGGCGGCCTCGGCGACGTCGCGCAGGCTCTGCCGCAGGCGCTGTCCGGAATTCCGGGCAACGAGGTGGCGCTGTTCCTGCCGTATTATAAGCGCATCAAGCAGAATCCGGACGTTGCGGTGGACTTTGTCGGTTCGTTTTCGATGGAGCTGGCGTGGCGCGAGAGCTATGTGGGTGTATTCCGCCTGCGCAGCCGCCGGAAGAAGCTGAAGATCTATTTTATCGACAACGACTACTATTTCGGCGCACGCAGCTCGATCTACGGCGACTTTGACGACGGCGAACGCTTCGCCTACTTCTCCAAGGCCGTCATGGCCGCACTGTATTACATCGACTTCAAGCCCGAAATTCTGCACTGCCACGACTGGGAAACGGCGATGGGCATCATCTACTGCCGCGCCCTGTACGGCCAGTGGTGTCCGTATGTCAGGACGGTCTTTACCATCCACAATGTCGAGTATCAGGGCTGGGCAGACCCCACGTTCTTCGATAACACCCTCGGCCTGCCGGAGGAATACCGCTGCAAGCTGAACTTCGACGGCGCGGTGAATATGATGAAGGGCGCCATCGAGGTGGCGGATATCGTCACGACGGTTTCCAAGACCTATGCACAGGAGCTGTGCTATCCGTACTATGCTCACCGGCTCGACGGTGTGCTGCGGGAAAAATGGCTCTGGGGCATCACGAACGGCATCGACACCGATGTTTATGACCCCGCGAAGGACCCCGCTCTTGCCGTGAACTACAGCGCCAAGAAGATGGAGGGCAAGTGGGAAAACAAGCTCGCCCTGCGCAAGGAGCTGGGGCTGCGGACGGACACCGACGCGCCGATTCTCGCAATGGTGACGCGGCTGGCCGGGCATAAGGGCATCGATCTGCTCTGCTATATTGCCCAGCGCCTGCTGGAGCGCGAGGTCCAGCTTGTCATCGTCGGCACGGGCGAAAAACAGTACGAATACGCGCTAAGTGCGCTGGCACGGCAGTATCCGGGCCGCGTTTCGGTCAATCTGTGCTTCGACCCGGCGTTTGCCGCGCGGGTCTATGCGGGTGCGGATATGTACCTGATGCCGTCGAAGTCCGAGCCGTGCGGCCTGTCGCAGCTCAT
>CABSFY010000092.1 GCA_902477055.1 uncultured Eubacteriales bacterium | reverse complement strand
ATTGTCTCCCTTTTTTCCCTCCTCGCGGGTGTTGCACTTCGAATTATAACCTGCCCAGCTCCCTTTGCACAAGGGAGCCTTTGGCTGGTACACGCCCTAGGGCTTCCCTGTGCAAGGGAAGCTGTCACGCAGAGCGTGACTGAAGGGTTGTCTTCGCGCCTTCGGCGCGAAATTCAATCGTGCCGATAGGCACACCTATTTGCATTATTCACTATTCACTGTTCACTATTCACTAAATCGACACTGCCAGCAACGGGGCGTCGGGGACGCCGCCCCCTACAAGCGTTTATCGATACTGCCTGCACCGGCGGGCTGAGGGCAGCCCGCCCTACGAATGATTCAACGAATTTCACTTTACGATTTCCCAGAGAGAAAGGGGGCGTTGCTCCTATGCCTATGGACGATCTTCTGTCCCGTCAGGCACCGCACTCGTTGGAGGCGGAGCAGGCGGTGCTTGGCTCGATGCTGATCGACAGCCGCTGCGTGAACGATATCATCGGCGCGGTGCGGCCGGACGAGTTCTATTCCCAGACGAATCGCGACATCTACGAAACGATCTACGAGATGTTCAGCTATTCGCAGGCAATCGACCCCGTTACCGTGCTGGACAAGATGCGCGAGCGCGGCGTTTTTGACGAGCAATCCTCGACAAAGTATATCATGCAGCTCATGGAGATCACCCCCACGGCTGCCAACGCGAAGCAATACGCCCAGATCGTCCACGACAAGGCACTGCTGCGCAATCTTTCGACCGCTGCGTCGGAGATCATCGATTCGGTCTATGACGGTGTCGGCACGTCGCAGGACATTCTGGAGGCGGCAGAGAAAAAAATCTTTGCGCTCCGCCGCGATAACAGCAGCGACTCTCTGGAGCACGTCGGTACGATCCTTCTGAAGGTGTTTGACCGGCTGGAGGAGATGGCCGAGTCCGGCAGCGACATTTCCGGACTTTCCACCGGTCTGCGCGATCTGGATAAATTTATCAACGGCCTGAACAAGTCTAACCTCATGCTGCTGGCCGCCCGCCCCGGTATGGGCAAGACCTCCATGGCGCTCAACCTCGCGCTGAACGTCGCAAAGAAAAACCCGAAGAAAACCGTCGCGTTTTTCTCTCTTGAAATGTCCAAGCAGGAGCTGGTCACGCGCCTGATCGCCAACGAGAGCTTTGTCGATCTGAAAAAGCTGACCACCGGCAATCTGACCATGGAGGAGTGGAGCAAGATCGGCGTGGCCTCGGCGGCGCTGTCGCAGACGGACCTGCGCGTGGACGACAATTCCACGCTCTCCGTTGCGCAGATGAACGCCAAATGCCGCCGCATCGACGACCTTGCGCTGGTCATTATCGACTACCTACAGCTCATGACCTCCGCCGGCAACACCCGCACCTACAGCGGCGAAAACCGGCAGCAGGTCGTTTCCGACATCTCCCGCAGTCTGAAGATCATGGCCAAGGAGCTGAACGTGCCGGTGCTGTGCCTGTCGCAGCTCTCCCGTGCCAACGAAAACCGCACGGACAAGCGTCCCATGCTCTCCGACCTGCGTGAATCCGGCGCAATCGAGCAGGACGCGGACGAGGTTCTGTTCCTCTACCGCGAGGACTATTATAATAAAGATACGGAAAAGCAGAACGTCGCGGAATGTATCGTTGCAAAAAACCGGCACGGCGAAACCGGCACGGTCGAGCTGCAATGGCTGCCGCAGTTTACCACCTTCGCCGATCGGGAGTGGCGACACAATGAGGGCTGAGGTGCTGCGCTGGTGTCGCCGTGAACAGCTTTTTGCGCCGGGCGACCGGGTGCTCTGCGCGGTTTCCGGCGGTGCAGACTCCACGGGTATGCTGTGGTGTCTGCATTCTTTACAGGCCGAGCTCGGCATCACGCTCAGCGCAGCGCATTTCCATCACGGCCTGCGCGGTACGGAGGCTGACCGCGACGAGACGTTCGTTCGTGCGCTCTGCGCCGAGCTGAACATCCCGCTGGCCGTCGGCCGGGCCGATGTAGCCGCCTATGCCGCCGAGTCCGGTCTTTCCATAGAAACCGCCGCGCGGGAGAAGCGCTATGAATTTCTCTCCTCCCTCCCCCACGACAAGCTGGCGACGGCGCACACGGCGGACGATGCCGTCGAAACCGTCCTGCTGCATCTTATGCGCGGCAGCGGTCTGCGCGGGCTTTGCGGCATCCCGCCAAAACGCGGAACACTCGTCCGCCCGCTGCTGTGTATAACGCATGAGCAGGCAGTCGCGTATTTGCAGGAAACCGGCCATTTCTGGGTCGAGGACTCCACCAATTCCCTGCCCGACTGCCGCCGCAATCGGCTGCGGCAGTGCGTCATTCCCCTGCTGCGGCAGGAGGCCCCGGCGCTTTCGGCGCAGGTGCTTTCGACAACGACGCTGCTGCGCGAGGAGGATGCCTTTTTGGACGGCCTTGCCGCGCAGGTGCTGCAAAGTGCCGCAGCGGCGCCGGACGTATGGCGCATCGCCCCGCTGAGCGGCGCACCGCCGGTGCTGCGCAGACGGGCGCTGCGCCTGCTGACCGCACGCTTTCTGCCGCAGGACGTTTCGCAGCGCCACATTGCCGCGCTGGAGGCCCTGCTCGCCTCCCCCAACCCCTCGGCGCAGGCCGCGCTCCCCGGCGGCTGGACTGCACAGCGGAACTATGATACCGTTTCCGTCATCCGCGAAATAGAATGTCAATTTGCCCCGACCGCTTTGACCGTTCCGGGTGTGACCGAGCTTCCGTCGATCGGGCTGAAAATTTTCTGTGAAATGGAAGAAATTTATAAAAAAAGTACAAATACCCCTTTTCATTTTGCGGTGAAATATGGTATGATAACGCAAAGTATCCTGCAAGCACGTCCCCGCCGGACCGGCGACGCTCTGACCCTGCGCAGCGGCCACACAAGGTCCCTGAAAAAGCTGCTCATCGATCGAAAGGTCCCCCGGCCAGAACGGGATCGCATGGCGGTGATCGCCGCAGGCGATGTGCTTCTGGGTGTCAGCGGCGTGGGTGTCAACCACGCCTGCGCGGCAGAGGAGGGGCAGCCCGCCCTGCTGATCTGTATAGAGAAAGAGGAGATGTAACATGAATCAAGACATCGCGCGCGTTCTGATTTCCGAGGAAGAGCTGCAAAAAAGGATCGCCGAGCTTGGCCAACAGGTTGCGGCGGACTATGCCGATAAGGACCCGATTTTCGTCGGCGTTCTCAAGGGCGTGGTCAATTTCTTTACCGACATGGTGCGTGCCACCCCCATCCGCTGCCAGTATGAGTTCATGGCGGTGTCGTCCTACGGTTCCGGCACGACCACCAGCGGCACGGTTAAGCTGCTCAAGGACGTGAGCTGCGACATCAAGGGCCGTCACGTCGTCATTCTGGAAGATATTCTCGACACCGGCCTGACGCTGGAGTTCGTTCGGGAGCATCTGCTGGCCATGGAGCCGGCTTCTCTGAAAATCTGCACTCTCCTCGATAAGCCCGAGCGCCGCAAGGTCGATGTCTATGCGGACTATATCGGCTTTACCATCCCGAATGAATTCGTCGTCGGCTTCGGTCTGGACTATCAGGAGTTCTACCGCAACCTGCCCTTCATCGGCGTGCTGAAGCCGGAGGTCTACTCCAAGTAATTTAAGTAGAGGGTTTCTTTTTTGAACAAGTCACGTATCAACCTGTTGATCTATGTCCTGTTGTTCGGCCTGGTGCTTTACCTGTGCTTTACGCTGTTTTCGCCGAGCGGCCCGCCAAAGATCGACTATTCCACGGTCCGATCCCTGTTTCAGGAGGAGAAGATCCGTTCCTTCACCGTGAAGGACGGTGTTCTGACCCTGACGCTGCGTGAGCCGGACGAAAACGGTGTCGAAAAGTACCAGCATGAGCTGGCCGACGAGGAAATGTTCCGCGGGGATCTCAGCGACTACTACCTCAAGCAGAAGGACGATGGCGTGATCGAGTCGTTCGACTTCATCCCAGCCTCGACGGTTCCCTGGTATTTACAGCTTCTGCCCTATTTCCTCATGCTCGTGCTGCTGGTTTTCCTGATGTACTTCCTGATGCTTCGCGCCGGCGGCGGCGGAGCGGGCGGTGCGCCGAAATTCGGCCGCGCCAATATCCGCACCGGTACGCCGGAGCGCGTGACCTTCGCGGATGTCGCAGGCGCGGACGAGGAAAAGGCCGAGCTGCAGGAGATCGTCGATTTCCTGCGCGATCCGAAGAAATACAGCCGCCTCGGCGCGAAAATTCCGAAGGGCGTTCTGCTCGTCGGCCCGCCGGGCACGGGAAAAACGTTGTTGGCCAAGGCCGTTGCGGGCGAGGCCGGTGTGCAGTTTTTGTCGATCTCCGGCTCCGACTTCGTTGAGCTGTACGTCGGCGTCGGTGCAAGCCGCGTCCGCGACCTGTTCGAGCAGGCCAAGAAGGGTGCGCCTACGATCGTCTTTATCGACGAGATCGATGCCGTCGGCCGCCGCCGCGGCGCCGGTCTCGGCGGCGGGCATGACGAGCGCGAGCAAACGCTCAACCAGCTTCTGGTCGAAATGGACGGCTTCGGCAGCAATGCCGGCGTCATCGTCATGGCGGCGACCAATCGTCAGGACATTCTCGACCCCGCGCTGCTCCGGCCGGGGCGCTTCGATCGCCAGATCTATGTCAGTGCGCCCGACAGCAGAGGGCGCGAGGCAATCCTCAAGGTTCACGCGCGCAACAAGCTGCTGGCCGAGGACGTCGATCTCAAGGTCATTGCCCGCGCGACCGGCGGCTTTACCGGCGCAGATCTTGCGAATCTGCTCAACGAGGCCGCACTGGCCGCCGCACGAAACAACGCGCCCGTCATCAATATGAAAACCATCGAAAACGCGATTTTGAAGGTCATTGCCGGTCCGGAAAAGCGCTCGCTCGTCCGCTCGGCCTATGAGCTTCGCACGACCGCCTATCATGAAGCCGGTCATGCCGTCGCAATGTACTTTTTGCCCACGCAGGACCCCGTCCATCAGATTACCATCGTTTCCCGCGGCCGGACGCTCGGCATGACCGTCAGCCTGCCGGAGCAGGACGATCTGAACTTGACCCGCAATCAGATGCGCGAGGAGATCGTCGCCCTGTTGGGCGGACGCGTCGCCGAACAGCTGGAATTCAAGGATATTTCCACCGGCGCGTCGAACGACCTCCAGCGGGCCACTGCCCTTGCGCATGATATGGTCGCCCGCTTCGGCATGAGCGAACGCATCGGCGCGGTATCGTTCGATAATGGCGGGGAGATTTTCGTCGGCCGCGACTATGAGCGCACCAAATCCTACTCCGAGCAGACCGGTGCCGAGATTGACGACGAAATTCGCCGCGAGGTCAA
Source organism: uncultured Eubacteriales bacterium (assembly GCA_902477055.1). Classification (GTDB taxonomy): domain Bacteria; phylum Bacillota; class Clostridia; order Oscillospirales; family Oscillospiraceae; genus JAZOXB01. Next base: position 3,078 of record CABSFY010000092.1, on the reverse strand, counting down.
TGAGGCCTACACCCGCTGCACGGAGCTGCTCACCGCCAACCTCGACAAGCTGGACCGGATCGCGGAGTTCCTGCTGGCTCACGAAACTATGAGCCGCGGCCAATTCGAGGCCTGCATGAAGGGCGAGCCGATTCCCGGCGAGGCCGAGAGCTTCTTTGCCCCGGTCGCCAACCCGCAGCAGCCCGCCGAACCGGCTGAGCATCCGCAGGATACGCCGGACAACCCATCCGCTTCGGCCAGCGCCGCTCCCGACGCGCAGTAACACCTCAATCTTATGCTTCCGGGTCACTCCCGCGGCCCGGAAGCCACTTCCTTCCATATGCGCCCGTAGCTCAGCCGGATAGAGCATCCGCCTCCTAAGCGGAAGGTCGCGCGTTCGAATCGCGCCGGGCGTGCCAGCTTGTCGGCCGTGGGCTGCGTCGCCGCAGCCACCGTACCGATGTCCACCACCCGTTTTCGGCCTTTTGCGGAAAACGGGTTTCTTAACTTCAATCCCGGCAGTTTGACAACCAATCCGAACTCACAGAAATTAAAACGGAGGTAATTACAATGGATCAACGGCTTTCCCCGCTGTTCACGCCATGGAAGATCGGAACCTGCGAAATCAAAAATCGCTTTGTCCTGACGAGCATGGGCGGAACGGACCTGTTCGGCTGGATGGAGAAGAACCACTTCGATAAGGACGGCGCGCACTTCATTCTGGAGGTCGCGAAAAATGGCGCGGGGCTGGTCATGCCCGGCTGCCAGCCCGTCTACAACCCCATGTTCGGCCAGTGGCTGCACAAAAACAAGAAAATGTACGCCGATCTCAAAAAGTGGATGCCCGAATTCCACAAGACCGGCGCGAAGCTGTTCGTCCAGCTCACGGCGGGCTTTGGCCGCTCGTTCACCGTCAGCAAAATGATGGAAACGCTCTACAACAACAAATTCCTGCGCGTCGTGAGCAAGCCCGTCATGGACCTCGACAAGATCACCGCCTCCGCCAGTCCCTCCCCGAACCGCTGGTCGGACAAGCTCCCCTCCCGCGAGATGACGGTGGAGGAGATTCATCAGTTCGTCGATGCCTTCGCGCAGAGCGCAAAGCTGTTGCAGGACGCGGGCGTGGACGGCGTGGAGGTCCATGCCGTTCACGAGGGCTATCTGCTCGATCAATTCACGCTGCTGTACGTCAACAAGCGCACGGACGAATACGGCGGCTCGTTTGAAAACCGCTACCGCTTCGCCGTCGAGATCGTGCAAGCCATTAAGGCTGCCTGCGGCAAGGACTTCCCCGTTTCCCTGCGCTACAGTGTACTGTCCAAGACCAAGGGCTTCCGCCAGGGTGCGCTGCCCGGCGAGGACTACGTCGAGGCCGGACGCGATATGGCCGAGTCCGAACGCGCTGCAAAGTACTTGCAGGACGCGGGCTACGACTGTCTCAACTGCGACAACGGCACCTACGACGCATGGTACTGGGCGCATCCGCCGGTCTATATGCCGGAAAACTGCAACCTTGCCGACGTGGAGCATATCAAAAATTTCGTGGATATCCCCGTCATCTGCGCCGGACGCATGGACCCACGCGTCGCCGCCGATTCCATCGCCGCCGGGCATCTGGACGGCGCGGGCTTTGCCCGTCCGTTCCTCGCCGATCAGCAGTGGATCGTAAAATTACAAGAAGGCCGTGAGGAGGAGATTCGTCCCTGCATTCTCTGCCACAACGGCTGCTTCAATATGTGCCATTACAAGGGCGTTCCGAACGATCAGGACCTTTCGGACAGCCTGCATCTGGCCCGCTGCGCCGTCAACGCCGAAACCATGCAGTGGGGGAAGCATTACATCAAGCCGACGAACGACCCCAAAACCGTCCATATCATCGGCGGCGGCATCGGCGGTATGGAGGCGGCCCGCGTTCTCAAGCTGCGCGGCCATCAGCCGGTCATCCACGAAAAGAGCGGCGAGCTGGGCGGCGCATTCATCGCGGCCAGCGCCGAATCCTATAAGGGCAAGCTCCGTGACCTGCTTGCATGGTATCGTCGCCAGATGACCGAGCTTGGCATCGAAGTCCATCTGAACGACGAAGTGGAGGACCTAACCAACCTCCGTGTGTCGCCGGTCATTATCGCCACCGGCGCAACGCCGCGCCTGCTCCGCCGGGTTCCCGGCTACGAAAAAATGATCGAGGCCTGCCAGTATCTGCGCGGGGCCGAGGTCGGCGAAACCGTCGCGGTCATCGGCGGCGGCCTGACCGGCTCGGAGATCGCCTATGAGCTGGCCTTGCAGGGCAAGAAGCCCATTATCGTCGAGATGAAGGACGATCTGGTCAGCCAGAAGGGCGTTTGCCTCGCCAACTCCTCCTATCTGCGCGAGTGGTTCGCGCTGCACAAGGTTCCGGTCTATCTGGAAACCACGCTCAAGGAGGTGCGCGATGGCGCGATCGTCTGCACCTCGAAGGATGGCGCAGTGCTTGAGCTCCCCTGCGACAGCGTCATTTCCTGCGCAGGCTATATCCCCGCGCCGCTGCCCGCCGGCGGGAAAAAGGCCCGGCTCGTCGGCGACTGCCGTCAGGTCGGCAACCTGCGCAGCGTTATCTGGGATGCCTACGAGGCAGCCATGAAGATTTAAGGAGGCAGGTATGGAATATCAAATGAAGCTCACGCCGGAGCAGCGGGACATCCTGAACGGCTCGCGCGGCGAAACGATGGCCAAGGTCATGCAGACGCTCGTCCGCTACGGCGAGCTGTTCGGCGCAGACGAAATGGTCCCCGTGACCAGCAAGTACAATCACCTCGTCACCTCCTTCGGACTCAAGGCGCTCGGCCCGGTCTACAGCCTGATGGAGCAGCTTTTGGATGCCGGTGCGGTGTCGGCGCAGAAATTCTCCGCCGACCCCCGCCCGCTCGACCCGAACGTACCGAGCAGCTTCCTGCAAAACTTCGTGTTCAAGCATTTCATGTACACGCGGCAGGATTATTACGAAGGCCAGCTCCAAAAGCTCGGCCTCATGGAGCCGGATGCCTTCACCTGCACCTGCTACATGGACGAGGTCGGCAACACGCCGAAGCTCGGCGACGTGCTTTCGTGGTCGGAGTCGTCGGC
>CABSFY010000091.1 GCA_902477055.1 uncultured Eubacteriales bacterium | reverse complement strand
CCGGGCGACTTCGGGACTTTCACCCTACAGAACGTGCGCTCACCGGGCGCACAGCTGAAAAGGGTATGAGGAGCAGCCTCATACCCTTTAGAATTGCGCGTTATACTACCTCAGACTTGTTCGGCATAATGACGGCGCAGATGATATAGGCCAGCAGGCCGCAGCCGAAGGCAAACGAGGCGATGACCCAGCCGATGCGGACGAGGGTCGGATCGACGTTGAAGTACTCCGCGATGCCGCCGCAGACACCGGCCAGCTTTTTTCCCTGTTCGATTTTATACAGTCGCTTCATATGGCTTTCTCCTATCGCTTTTCCGTGCAGATCGTCACGTCGCCGCTGACGCTCTCAAATTTATATTCATTCGCCGCGCCGCCGCAGTAGAATTCACCGCCGCGATACGAGCCGTCGAAGTCCTCGACGTTGAGGTCGCCGGAGAGGGCCTCCAACGACGCACGGAATTCGGCATCAGATGGCAAGTAAAGGTACGTCCCGCCGCTCACGGTTTCGATGCTGATCTTGCGCGGGGCGACGGCGGTGTGCAGCTCCAGATCGCCGCTGGCCGAGTCCAGCTCCACCGCGTCGAAGCTGCCGGAAAGCGTCGCCCTGCCGCTGGCGGTGTCCATCTCGAACTCCGCGACGGTGCAGTCGGTTAAGGTGCAGTTGCCGCTGGCGGAGTCGAAGGAAACCTCCGTAACGGTGAGGCCCTCGGCCGTAAGGCTGCCGGAGGCCGAATCGATATCCAGCTGATCGAGGCTGAGCCGGCCGGAAAGCGTCATCACCGCGCTCGCCACGTCAAGGGAAATCTCATGATAGCCGCCCTCCGGCAGCGACACCTCAAGTGTCTTTCTCGGCAGGCTCCAGTTCAGGCCGGAGGCGCACTCGCGGACGATGAGCTTGCCGTCCTTCACGCGCCAGCGGAGCTGCTGGCGCTCGTTTGCATAGCCGCTTTCCGTCAGGATCACGCCGCTGCCCTTGTGGGTCGTAATGTGGATCTCGCCGCTCGACCAGTGCAGCTCCAGCGAATCGACCGCCGCATTCACGGTATCCGCGCCGATCTGATAGCTGCTCCCGTCGCTGTAGCTGTCGCCGAAGTGCAGCACGTCGGGCAGGCTCCATCGCGCCGCCGGAATCAGCAGAACGCAGAGCGCCGCAATGAGCGCCGCCGCGACGACGGCGCAGATGCAGATTTTTACAACGGGTTTCATTTTACTCCTCCTTTTACCAGCTCATAGATACCGCTTAATACCCCGCGCAGCGCTGCGCCGATGGGGAATAGCAGCCACGTGACGAGCCACGCGCCCGTCGCCGCGGTTAAATAAACGTAGCCAACCAGAATTGCCAGCCACAGCAGGCCGGACATGGCCCGCAGGCCGCCGTGTCCGCCCCTGGCCATCCGCACGCAGCCGATGGTCAGGTCGCTCAGTGCGCCAAACAGCGGGAACACAAGCCACGCATACATCCACAGCCCGAAGCTGCACCCCGCGAAGAACAGCAGCGCCGCCGCAATCCAGTAAAGCGGCGTACCGATCTGCCACGCGAGAGATCTTTTCGGCGCGGGAGCGGGCGCAGCAGGCTTCGGTGTAGCACCCTCTGTCGTTTCTTCGTCATTTGAAGCAGCAGTTCGTTTTCCGACGGACAGAACGATCAGCACCGTCGCCACCGCCGCAATCAGGAACATCAAGCACGTGCCGACCGTTTGCAGGGCCGTGCTGCCCTCGCTCGTCAGGATCGTCGGCACAACGCAGAGGATGTACAGCATGACCGCCAGCGCACGAAGCCGCCGCTTGTGTCGCAGCTCCGGGTCCGCCGTGCGTCCGCCGCAGAGCAGCAGCCCTGTCGCCGCCGCGACGAACAGGAACATCAGGCTCGGTCCGAGCAAATCGCCGAAGCCGCCCAGCTCCCCGCAGAGGATGGGCGGGATGACGCTGGTGATGTACAGGCCGACTGCCACGGCAATATTCCAGCGGCTGCCGCCCGGTGCGCCGTCGTGCAGGATCGGGCTCAGGTCGCCGATGCCGTCCACCGCAGCCTGATATGCCTCCTCCGGCGAAAGGCCGCGTGCAACGGCGTCGTCATAGCGGTCAAAGCTGTTTTGTAATATTTCGTCATGCAGCTCCTGGGCCTGCTGTGTCCGCCGTCCCTGGGCGAACAGGCCGTCTACATACTGCCTGAGTTTTTCTCTCATCTTGCTTCCCCCTTCGGCTCAATCAGCCGCGTGATTATAGTTCTTGCATCCTCCCAATCGTCGAGCTGCTGCCGGTAGGCCGCCCGCCCCGCCTCGGTGATCGAATAGTAGCGCCGCCGTGCGCCGGTTTGCTCGCCGCCCCAGTAGGAACGGATGAACCCGGCCTCCTCCAATCGGCGGAAGGCAGTGTAGAGCGTCGCTTCCTTCAGCTCATAGCGCGCGTCGGTGATGAGGCGGATGGTTTTGTTGATCTCGTAGCCGTAGCTGTCGCCGGAAGTGAGCTGGGCCAGAATGATTGTATCGGTATGTCCGCGAATCAGATCCGCAGCAATGGACACGGCAATTCCTCCTTCCGTTTCTCGTCTGGTCGAAGTATAGCATGAGATACCTCGCCTGTCAAGGTATCTCATTGAAATTTTTAGAGAGGGAAAAATAGTGAGCCAAATTGCCCTGTTTTTACGGAAAACAGCGAAATTGCGAGAAAGGGTTGCGTTTTTTGTTGGGGTTTGCTATAATGTTTTAACTTCTTATTACAACACGAAATATGGAGATTTTTATGCGAACCTCACTTCGGAAGCGGTACTTTGGGGACCGCGCTTTTTATGCGATGGCGATGGCAATCGCCGTGCCGATCATGGTGCAAAACGGCATCACACAGTTTGTCGGACTGCTGGATAATATCATGGTCGGGCGCGTCGGCGAGGCGGAGATGCGCGGCGTGGGCGTGGCCAACACGCTGATTTTTGTGTTCAATCTGGCGATTTTCGGTGCGGTGTCCGGCGCGGGCATTTTCGGCGCACAGTTTTTCGGCAGCGGCGACCATGACGGCGTTCGTCATGCGTTCCGCTTTAAGCTCTATCTCAGTCTCGGCCTGCTGATGCTTGGCATCGGCGTTTTCCTGCAATTCGGTGACAGGCTCATTATGATGTACCTCCTCGGCGGGGGAACGGAGGCCGAGCGCACCGCCAGCTTCGCCCATGCGCAGAACTACTTGAATATCATGCTGGTCGGCTTCCTTCCGTTCGTCCTGTCACAGTGCTATTCCGGCACGCTGCGCGAGTGCGGACAGACGATCGTGCCGATGGTGGCGGGCATCGCGTCGGTGCTGGTGAACCTGTGCCTGAACACGGTGCTGATCTTCGGCTATCTGGGCTTCCCGGCGATGGGCGCGGAGGGCGCGGCCATTGCAACGGTCATTGCTCGGTTCGCTGAGGCAGTTATTGTGATGGTCTGGGCGCACTGCAACCAGAAAAAATGTCCGTATATCGTCGGCCTTTACCGTTCGCTGCGCATCCCGAAGCAGCTCGCCGCCGACATTGCAAGGAAAACCTTCCCCTTGATGGTCAACGAAATGCTCTGGGCGGGCGGCATGGCGCTTTTGAGCCAGTGCTATTCGCTCAGCGGCCTCATCGTCGTCCCGGCAAATACGATCTGCTCGACGGTTTCTAATGTGTTTAACGTCGCATTTTTGGCCATGGGCAACGCCATCGGCATCATCGTCGGCCAGCTCCTCGGCGCGGACCGGCTCGAAGAAGCGGTGGACACCGATCGAAAGCTGATCGTCTTTTCCGTGCTGATCTGCTTTGTCATCGGCGGGGTGATGGCGGTAGTTTCTCCGGTAATACCGAAGATTTATAAAACGACAGATGCCGTGCGCTCTCTCGCGTCAGATTTTCTGCTCATCATGGCGTTTTGTATGCCCATCAACAGCCTCGCCAACGCGACGTATTTCACCCTCCGCTCCGGCGGTAAGACCTTCGTCACGTTCCTGTTCGACAGCTTTTACGTCTGTGTGTTCACCGTACCGCTGGCCTACGGGCTGCATTTTCTCGGTGTGCCGATCGTGCCGCTGTTCCTTGCCTGCCAGCTTGCGGACATCGGCAAGTGTATCATCGGTCTGATCATGATAAAAAAAGGGACATGGGTCCATAATATCGTAAAGGGAACAGAACAATGAAAAAAAAGGATACAAAATATTTTCAGACGCACAGTCTGATGCGCGTTTTTCTCTCATATTTTAAGCCGCATTGGAAGCTCTTTGTGCTGGATATTCTCTGCGCGACGTTCATTGCGGCGGTCGATCTGGCCTTCCCGCTCGTTTCTCGGACGGCAATGAAGGAGCTGCTGCCGCAAAACGCCTACGGCACGTTCTTCCTCATCATGGGCATCATGGCCGTGGCGTATCTCGTCCGCGGATTTTTCTACTATATCATCGGCTACTGGGGCCATACGTTTGGCATCCGCGTAGAGGCGGACATCCGGCGCGACCTGTTCCATCACATGCAGTCGCTGGGGTACGAATTCTACGACCACAACCGTACCGGCCAGCTCATGAGCCGCCTGACGAGCGACCTGTTCGAGATCACGGAGCTGGCGCATCACGGCCCGGAGGACCTCATCATCTCGATGCTGACCATCATCGGCGCACTGGTCGTGATGTTCTCGATCGAATGGCGGCTGGCGCTGGTGGTGTGCTGCATCCTGCCGATCTTGCTTTTCGTGGTCATTCTGCGCCGCCACAAGATGAGCGCCGCGTCGAAAAACGTCAAAAGGCGCACGGCGGCCATCAATGCCGACATTGAATCCTCCCTTTCCGGCATCCGGACGGCGAAGGCCTTCGCCAACGAGAATGTGGAATTCCAGAAATTCGACGCAGCAAATGAGCGCTTTAAGACCTCCAAGAAGGAATTTCACCGCGAGATGGGCATTTTCAGCGGTTCGCTGGAATTCTTCATGTCGATTCTCTCCGTCGCGGTCATTGCAGCGGGCGGCGCGCTCATCATGGCGGGCAGCCTCGAAATGGTCGATTTGCTGACGTTCAGCCTGTATATTTCGACGTTCGTCAGCCCGGTGCGCAAGCTGGTGAACTTTGCCGAGCTGTTTGCCAGCGGGTTTGCGGGCTTGGAGCGCTTCGGCGAGCTGATGCGGACCGAGCCGCGCCTGCTCGATGCGCCCGATGCCGTGCCGCTGACGGACGTGAAGGGCGACATCGACGTGAAGGACGTTTCCTTCGCGTATGAAAATGAGCTGGACGTGCTGGAGCACGTGACGCTTCATGTCGCGGCGGGCGAAACGGTAGCCATCGTCGGCCCGTCCGGCGGCGGCAAAAGCACGCTCTGCCGCCTTATTCCGCGCTTTTACGACGTGACAACGGGTGAGATCGATATCGACGGCAAGGACGTGCGCACCGTGACGCAGCAGTCGCTCCATCAGGCCATCGGCGTGGTACAGCAGGACGTGTTCCTCTTTGCCGACACCATCGGCAACAACATCCGCTACGGCAAGCCCGACGCGACGATGGACGAGATCATCGAGGCGGCAAAGCGGGCGGAAATTTATGACGACATTATGGCAATGCCCGACGGCTTTGACACCAACGTCGGCGAACGCGGTACGCTCCTGTCCGGCGGGCAGAAGCAGCGCGTGTCCATTGCGCGAATTTTCCTGAAGAACCCACCGATTTTGATTCTCGACGAGGCAACGAGCGCCCTCGACAGCGTGACCGAGGCAAAGATTCAGTCCGCGCTCGATGCGCTGGCCGTCGGCCGGACGACCTTAATTATCGCGCATCGTCTGTCCACGACGCGCAGCGCCTCGCGCATTTTGGTCGTTGCGGACGGAAAAATCTGCGAGCAGGGTACCCACGCCGAGCTGATGGCGCAGGGCGGGATGTACGCCGCACTCCGCAAGACGCAGAACCTGTTAGGCTGATGATTGACATAATATCCGATAATTACTTGCTTTTTTGATAAATCCATGATATAATTTGGCAACACCCCACTGCGGTGGGTCCTGCACCATCCGACGGTGTGGCCCATACGATAAGAGTATACAAAGCATGACTTGCTCTACAAAAACCATGAGAGGATGATTTCTGTTGAAACAGCAACTGTATCCGGAAGCCGCTGCGCAGCATTTTTCCATCAACGGAACGCTCGTGAGCTGCCGCGAGTACGGCTCCGGCCATATCAACAGCACCTATCAGATCAAGACCGACGCAGGAAGCGTCTACATCTTACAGCGCATCAATAAGTACGTATTCACCAACCCGAGGGCCGTGATGGAAAACGTCGGCGCGGTGACGGAGTATCTGCGCAGCCGCGTCAGCGACCCGTCCGAAACGCTGCACTTCGTCCTGTCCGACGCAGGGACGTATTACTACGTCGATGAAAAGGCTGAATATTGGCGCTGCTACGAATTTGCCGACGGCATCTGCCTGGAGCTGCCGGAGAGCAACGACGATTTCTATGAGAGCGCCATTGCCTTCGGCCGGTTCCAGGAGCTTTTGAAGGATTTTCCTGCGGAAACGCTGCATGAAACCATCCCGATGTTTCATAATACCGTTAACCGCTACCGGCTGTTCAAACAGGCCTTGGAGGAAAACCGCTCCGGCCGCGCCGCGCTGGCTGCCGACGAAATCGCCTTTATCTTGGCCCGCGAGGCTGAGGCCGGTACGATCTGCGAGCTGCTGGAGAGCGGCGAGCTTCCCCTGCGCGTAACGCATAACGATACGAAGCTCAACAACGTCCTGCTCGACCGCAAGACCCGCAAGGCCCTGTGCGTGCTGGATCTTGATACGGTCATGCCCGGCTCGTCACTGTACGACTTCGGCGACTCCATTCGCTTCGGCGCGGCCACGGCGGTGGAGGACGAACCCGACCTGTCAAAAATGCACATGGATCTTGAACGTTTCCGCGTGTATACCGCCGGTTACCTGACTGCCTGCCCCGCGCTGACGGCGAAGGAGAAGGAGCTGTTGCCCCTCGGCGCGAAGATCATCACGCTGGAGCTGGCCGTCCGCTTCCTGACGGACTATCTTGACGGCGACCTCTATTTCAAGACCGACTATCCCGAACACAACCTCGTCCGCACCCGTGCGCAGCTCAAGCTCGTGACCGACATGGAGGCAAAATGGGAGCAAATGCAGACCATCGTCGCCGACGAGGCCGCGAAGCATTGATGGATACGAAATAGGAGATACGAATGAAGTACTTGGGAATCGATTATTCCGTTCGCAATCTGCCGGAGCTTGATCCGGAGTTCATCCCCTTTGGCGTCTGGATCGACGCGTATGAAAAGGAAGCGGAAAAGCCCATCACCATCGCCATCGAACGCGACAAGGGCAAAATTTCCGTCCACCACACCAAAATCCGCGGCACGACTGACTCTGCCGAGGCCGATTACCGCTATGTCGAGCGCTACGTCAAGTTCCTGCTCTGGTCGATCGGCGGCTTCCGCATCTACCTCTGCGGCGACAGCGTACTGGCAAAGCGTCTGCAAAAGGCCTACACGCTGCAAGGCGAACGCGCCTTTGACGTGCAGTTCATGCAGGATGTCTATGAGGTCCCGTTCGAGGTCATTGACTGCGCCCCGGCGGACTGCCCCAAGGCAAACGAGGCCTCCGTTTCCATCGGCGGTCATATGGAGGGCTGCCGCATCGGCTTTGACGCGGGCGGCTCGGACCGGAAGGTTTCCGCCGTCATCGACGGCAAGACCGTCTACTCCGAGGAGGTCGTCTGGCATCCCAAGACGGAGGCCGATCCGCAGTATCATTTTGACGGCATCGTTGCGGCGTTCAAAACCGCTGCGTCGAAAATGCCCCGCGTGGACGGCATCGGTGTGTCGTCGGCGGGCGTGTTCATCGGCAACAGCCCGATGGTTTCTTCTCTGTTTATCAAGGTCCCGCGCGAAAAACGGGAGCTGGTCAAGACGATCTATGACCGCGCGGCGCTCGAGCTCGGCGACGTGCCGATCGTTGTGGCCAACGACGGCGACGTGACCGCCCTTGCCGGCGCGATGGGGCTGGAAACCGGCTCCGTGATGGGCATGGCAATGGGCACGAGCGAAGCGGTCGGCTATGTCGATGCCGACGGCAACGTGTTGGGCTGGCTCAATGAGCTTGCCTTTGCGCCGGTCGATCTCTATGAGGGCGCGATGGCCGACGAATGGTCCACGGACATCGGCGTCGGCTGCAAGTATTTCTCGCAGGACGCGGTCATCAAGCTCGCGCCCCGCGCCGGTATTGCGTTGGACGAGGCGCTCACGCCCGCCGAAAAGCTCAAGGCAGTGCAGGCGCTCGTTGAGGCGGGCGACGCACGGGCCGAGAAGGTCTACGCCTCCATCGGCGCGTATCTGGCCCACACGATGAAGCTCTACACGCGTTTTTACGATGTGCATCATATGATCGTCCTCGGCCGGGTCATGTCCGGTGTCGGCGGCTCGATCATCCTGGACACCTGCCTGCGCATTCTGGCTGAGGAGTACCCGGAGCTGGCCAAAAAGGTCCGCGTGATGCTCCCCGACGAAAAGACCCGCCGCGTCGGCCAGTCCGTCGCCGCCGCCAGCCTGCCTGAAATCAAGCACTGAACAGAACAGCGCAGTTGAAAACGATGCGCAGCGCCAAGGCTCCCTTGTGGAAAGGGAGGTGGGCAGGTTATAATTCGAAGTGCAACACCCGCGAGGAGGGAAAAAAGGGAGACAAT
>CABSFY010000090.1 GCA_902477055.1 uncultured Eubacteriales bacterium | reverse complement strand
CCGGCACAACCCAATTATTTGCGTTTTGTCTCTACCCCAACTATTGACATAGAGCTAAAAAGTAAAAAGTCAAGGCTGGTCATTGCGAGGAGGGCGCAGCCCGACGCGGCTATCCGTAACCCCGTCCTTCTTGTCACTGCGCTCTGAGCTTGCCGCAGTCCCTTCAGGACTTCGCAATGACAATGGGGGAAGCGTTCCTCAGGTCTGGGCGGCACCGTCCACGGAAATGACCGCGCCGGTCACGTAGCTGGCAAGGTCGCTGGCGAGGAAAAGGAACACGTTCGCTACCTCCTCCGGCTCGCCGATGCGGCGCAGGGGAATGGGCGCGGAGATGCGCTCGACCAGCTCCGCCGGAAGCGCCGCGACCATATCCGTCCGGGTCACGCCGGGGGCGACGGCGTTGACGCGGATGCCCGCCGGGCCAAGCTCCCGCGCGAGGCTCTTGGTCAGACCGTTGACGGCGAATTTGCTCGCCGGGTAGCCGACACCGCTGGGCTGGCCGTAGAGGCTGACCATGGAGCTGGTGTTGATGATGCAGCCGTGTCCTGCGGCGCGCATAATCGGCTCAACCGCCTTGCAGCCGTTGAACACTGCCGTGACGTTCAGATCCATAATTTTTTTGAAATCCTCCGGCCGGTACTCCGCCAGCGGCTCCCGTGCGGAGATTCCGGCGTTGTTGACCAGAATATCCACCGTGCCGAAGGCGGTATGGACCGTTTCGACGGCCTGCCGCACCGCGTCAAAGTCCGTCAGATCGGGGGCAAGCCCCATCACGGGCCACGCATCGTTGCCGGCCTTCAGCGCGTTAAGCGCCCGATCGACCGTTTCCCGGCGGCTGCCAAAGAGTGCGACCTTCGCGCCGTTTTGCAGAAAGGTCTTGACGATGGCAAGACCGATTCCGCGCGTTCCACCGGTGACAATGGCTGTTTTTCCGTTCAGCATACCGAATTCCTCCCGATTGAATGATAGAATATTTTCCCGGTCGTTAATAGATAATGACCGTGGTGTGCAGAGGCAGATCAGAGATGTACTTGCAGTCGTCGATCAGCATCCGGATGCAGCCGTGCGACAGCGGGATGCCCACGCGCCCGTCATAAACGCCGCCGCCGTAGTTGTACAGGATGGAATGGAAGGCGTGGTCGCCGTTGAAGATGGTGACGGTGGAAACGTAATAGCTGTCAAAATTCCAGCGCCATTCGTGCATACTCGTTTCGTAGATGCCGGAGGGCGTGGGGGTATTGTTCGCGCCGGAGGAGCAGGGGAAGGTCTTGATGACCTCCCAATCGCCCTGCTTGCCCTGGAACACAATGACCTTCTGCGTGTAGAGATTGACCCAGATCAGATAATCGGTCTTGCTGGAGTAGCCGCGCAGATCGACGAAGCCCTCCTTCGTCGCCTTGGAGTAGTCCAGTGCGCCGTCGGTCGTTACGGTGTCGTCAGGAATATCGAAGTCCCAGCGGTAGACCCAGCCCTTCGTGCCGTCCAGGCAGGAAACGTAGAAGGAATTTCCGGCCGGATGCCACTCGTTATAGACGATGGTCCCGGCGGGCAGAGTGCGGATGGTCGAGGAGAAGTAGGCATTCGTATAGAGCTTCGTTTCCTTCAGCGCCGTGCATTCCACGCGCATCGTCCTGACGGTTTGCAGGGCGTTGTCGTGGTCCTTCTGGTAGGTTTCATACCAGACGTCGTCGTATTTATCGTAGCCGACGGTCACGTTCGCGCCGCCGTAGTTCACCACGACCGTGCCGACATGGCCCGCGCCATCCACGGTGCAGTTTTTGCCGTTGAGCGTGACCTTCGAGGCCGTGCCGCCGAGCGTCAGCTTGGCCCCGGCCAGCATGGTGATCTCCTCCGCGCCGCCGGTCATGTCCAGAACGGTGTTTGCGTCCATCGTGACCGTTTCGCTGCCGCCGTTGAGCTTGAGGCTGCCGCCGCGGACTTGCAGGGACGGATAGCCGCCGTGGGCCGTGTGGCTGCCGCCCATGACGATCAGCTCAGAGGCGATGCCGGTGTATTCCGTGCCGCCGCCCCAAAGACAGACGGAGGAAATTTCACTGGTGACCTTACCGCTGCGCGGGGCGCAGACGAGCCGCGCGGCCTTCGCGCCGGTCAGATCGACCTCAGTGTTCGCGCCGGTGCGCAGCACGAGCGAGCCGGTAATGCTCCAATCCGTCACGGTAAAGGCCGTCGGCGCGGCCTGTCCGAGGATGAGCGTGCCGTCGTGGGTCAGCGTTTCCGGCAGCGCGTCCTTGCCGCGATAAAGCACCCAGCCGGAGGCCGGAATTTCCTCGGGCGTATCGGCGATGCAGTCGAACAGGTTCAGCAGAAGCTGCGCGACCTCCGCGCGGGTGATGGGGCTCGAGGGGCGGAACGTGCCGTCCTCATAGCCGTTGACAATCTTCGACTCGCGCATCGCGCTGACCGCGTCGCGGGCATAATCCGAGGTCTTGCCGCCGTCGCCGAAGCTCTGGTAGCCGTCGCGCTTGGACGAAACCACGCCGAACGCACGGCACAGCACGACCGCCGCCTGTTCGCGGGTGATGGGGGCGTTCGGCTCCATCGTCGTGGGGGACATGCCGTTAAAAACGCCCGCACCGACCGCCGCACCCAGCTCCTCATAGAACCAGCCGGTCGTATGTACGTCCGTATAGGCGCTCAAGTCGCCCTGCTCCGTCGCGCCGAGCAGGCGCACCAGCACCGCCGCCATCTCCGCGCGGGTGATGTTCTTCGACGGGTTGAGGTTGTGGTTTTCGTCGCCGGCAAGAATGCCGTTTTCCACGGCAAAGACCAGCGCGTCGTGGCTCCAGTCGTCCGGGAATTCATAGCCGTCCGTCGGCACCTTGGCCGCGGAGGCGAACGTCAGCAGCAGGCTCAGGCAGCAAAGCAGCGCCGCCGCGCGAAGCATCAGCTTTTTCATAGTTTCTCTCCCCTGTTTTTCCAAAATTTATTCGTCAAAAAATACTTCGCAGAGGCGGCACAGCGCCGCCTGGTCCTTCGCGCCCATCAGCTCGCGGGCCGAGTGCATCGCCAGCATCGGAACGCCCACGTCCGCCGCCGGCATTGCCAGCAGCGCCGAGGCCATCGAGCCGACCGTGCCGCCGCCGGCCAGGTCGGGACGGTTCATGTAAAGCTGCATCGGAATGTCATATTTCTCGCACAGGCCGCGCACCACGGCGCACGTTTCTGCATCGGACGAATAGCGCGGGCTGCGCTTGAGGACCACGCCCCGGTTCATGCGCGGCGCACAGCTTGTGTCGGCGTATTCCGGATGGTTCGGGTGCAGCGCGTGCGCCGCGTCGCAGGACAGGAACATCCCCTTCAGGCACGCGTCGAGCAGGGCCGTGCGGTCCATGCCCAGCGCGGCGGCGAGCTTTTCCAGCAGGAGCGAGAGCATCGTGCTGTCCGCGCCCCGGCGGGTGTTGCTGCCGATCTCCTCGTTATCGTACAGGACGGCGACGTTTACCGCCTTGGCCTCCGCCTTGGCCAGCGCGGTCGTGACGGCATGGACGGAGGTGATATTATCCAGCCGGGGCGAGGAGAGGAAGTCCTGCTCGAAGCCGATGCGCTGCGCCTTGTCGGCACAGTAGGCATCCAGCTCGAACGACAGCACATCCTCCGGCCGGACGGCCAGCTTTTCCGCGATCCTCCCGACAAGATAACCGTTTTTGCTCCACCCCTCGGCGACCGTGGCGCACAGGGGCGGCATATCGACATTTGGCTTCGTCGCAACGCCCTTGTTGACCTCGCGGTTCATATGAATGGCCAGATTCGGAATGGTCAGCAGCGGCTCGGTCCAGCAGATGAGCCGCGCTTCCGGACGCATGGGGTCGTCCGTCCGCACGAGCGCCACGCCCGCCAGCGACAGCGGCCGGTCGAGCCACGAATTCAAAATCGCGCCGCCGTACGGCTCCACGCTGAGCTTGCAGCAGCCGCCGACGACCTGCTCCGGGTCGGGCTTGACGCGCATACAGGGCCAGTCGGTGTGCGCCGCCGCAATACGGAAGCGGTCCGGTGTCTGCCCGATCGTAAAGGCCGCAAGGAAGGTCCCGTTTTTCACGTAATAGCGCCCGCCGCGCTCCACGGCGAACGGTCCGTCCGCCGCCAGCTCGGCAAAGCCGTTTTCCTTCAGATAGTCCGCCGCAAAGGCGACAGTATGATAAGGAGACACGCCGCTGTCCAGCCAGCGGCACAGCTCCGACGCGTAGTCAGTCATAACAAATTCCTCCGTTACCGCCCCGGCCCGGGAGCGGGTCTTTCTGCTGACAGTATACCATAGACCGCGCCCGCTGCGCAACCGGGTCGGATAGAATTTTTTGCGGAAATCCTGTACAAGACGGGGCGCATATGTTATACTATATTAAACGGCCGCGTGATGTCCGCGCCGCCGCATGAATACCTTCTTCACAGAAAGGAGAACTGCAATGGGACTTATTAGAGTCGCCTTAGGCGCTGTCGGAGGCGTGATTGCCGACCAGTACAAGGAGTATTTCATCTGCGACGCGCTGCCCGACAACGTTCTGGTACGCCGCGCCACGCGCAACGCCGACGGAAAAACCCGCAACAACGGCTCGGAGAACATCATCTCCAACGGCTCGCTGATCGTCGTCAACCCCGGTCAGGCCATGGCCATCGTCGATCAGGGCCAGATCGTGGAATTCACAGCCGAGCCGGGCCCGTTCGTCTACGACAACTCGGCCGAGCCGAGCATCTTCGAGGGAAGCCTCGGCAAAAACATCGTCAACAGCTTTAAGACCATCGGCCGCCGTATCTCCTTCGGCGGTAATACCGCGCGCGATCAGCGTGTGTACTACTTCAACCTGCTGGAGATCAAAAATAACCTCTTCGGTACGCCCACACCGGTACTCTTCCGCGCCGTGGACCGCAACATCGGTCTGGATATGGACGTCGATCTGCGCTGCAACGGTACATATACCTACTTCCTAGAGGATCCCATCCTGTTCTTCGAGAAGTTCAGCGGCAACATCAAGGGCGACTACACCCGTGAGGACATGAACGAAATGCTGCGCAACTCCTTCGTGATGGCGCTCCAGCCCGCGCTGGGCAAGATCGCCGAGCTGGAGATCCGGCCCAACCAGATCAGCGGCCACGTCGTCGAGCTGCGCGACGCAATGCGCGAATTCCTGAAGCCCGACTGGACCCCGCGCGGCATCCGCCTCGGCGAGATCACGATGAACCCGCCCAGCCTGCCCGCCGACCAGGCCGAGTCCATCCGCGAGCTGCAAAGAACGGCGGTCCTCCGCTCTGCCGATATGGCGGCGGCAACCCTCACCGGCGCACAGGCCGAGGCGATGAAAGCCGCTGCCGGAAATGCAGGCGGCGCAGCCATCGGCTTTATGGGGATGAACATGGCCCAGATGTCCGGCGGCATGAACGCCCAGCAGCTCTATCAGATGAGCGCCGCACAGAAGCAGCAGCAAATGCAGCAGCAGCAAATGCAGCAGCCCGCGCAGCCTGCCCCCGCCGGCGGCTGGACCTGCTCCTGCGGCACGGTGAACACCTCGAAATTCTGCCAGAACTGCGGCAAGCCAAAGCCCGCTGACGGCTGGACCTGCTCCTGCGGCGCAGTGAACAAGGGCCGCTTCTGCTCCGAGTGCGGCAAGCCGAAGCCTGCCGGAGAGCCGCTTTACAAATGCGACAAGTGCGGCTGGACTCCTGCCGACCCGAAGCATCCGCCCAAGTTCTGCCCCGAATGCGGCGATCCCTTCGACGCAAACGACGCGCAGTAAGCGAGGTAGGCTATGGCTGTTTTACTGGAGTACAAATGTCCCTGCTGCGGCGGTAAGCTGGAATTCGACAGCACCGCGCAGCAGATGACCTGCCCCTATTGCGGAACGAGCCTTGACGTTGCAACTCTGAAGGAGTATGACGACGTACTGAAGAACGAGCAGGAGGATGCCGAGCCGGTCTGGGAAACCGAGCAGGGCAGCCAGTGGGCGGATGAGAACGCGTCTGTCTATACCTGCCAGTCCTGCGGTGCGGCCATCGTCGCCGACGAAACGACCGCCGCGATGAGCTGCCCCTTCTGCGGCAACCCCGTCATCCTGACCGGCCGCGTCGCGGGCGAGCTGAAGCCGGATTACATTCTCCCCTTCAAGCTGAACAAGGAAGCGGCAAAGCAGGCGCTGCGCAATCATTTCAAGGGCAAAAAGCTCCTGCCCAAGCGCTTCCGGACCGAGCATCAGCTCGACGAAATCAAGGGCGTTTACGTCCCCTACTGGCTGTTTGACGCAAAGACCGACGCGAACGTCCGCTATCACGCCACGCGAACCCGTATGTGGAGCGACTCCCAGAACGACTACACCGAAACGCAGCACTATATGCTCCTGCGGCAGGGCTCTGTCGCCTTTGAACACGTGCCGATGGACGGCTCGACGAAAATGCCCGACGATATGATGGAATCCATCGAGCCGTTCGATTTTTCCGAGGCCGTGGACTTCCAGACCGCGTATATGTCCGGCTACATTGCCGACCGCTATGATGTCAGTGCCGAGGACTGCGTCCCCCGCGTCAATCAGCGCATCCGCACAAGCACCGAGGAGCTGTTCGCCTCCACCGCGCAGGGCTACGACAGCGTCCGCGCCGAAAAGAGCAACATCAGCCTAAGCCAGCAGAAAACGAAATACGCGCTATACCCCGTTTGGCTGCTCAATGTCACATGGAACGGACAACGCTATCCCTTCGCCATGAACGGCCAGACCGGCAAGCTCGTCGGCGATCTGCCGATGGACAAAAAGCTGTACTGGAAGTACTGGGCGATCTGGGCGCTGAGCCTGTCCGCCGTATCGTATGCCGTCATCCTGCTGCTGCGGGTGCTGGGCATTTTATAAGGAGGGCGCCGTGATGAAAAAATTATGTATCGTTCTGGCGCTGCTGCTGTGCCTGCTGCCCGTCCTGTCCGTTTCCGCAGAGGAGGATCATCCCGCCCGTCTGGTTGACGGCGCTGACCTGCTGACTGCGGGCGAGGAGCTGGAGCTGGCCGATTACCTCGACACGATCAGCATTGATCTGAACGTTGACGTTGCTATCGTTACCGTCACCTCGCTCGACGGCAAGACGGCGCAGGAATATGCCGATGACTTCTACGACTACAACGGCTACGGTATGGACGGCAACGACGGCATTCTGCTGCTCGTCAGCGTGGACGGCGAGACTCGCAGCTTCGCCTACACCACCACCGGTGTTGCCGAAGATGTCTTTAGCGACAGCGCGATGGACCGCCTCGACGCAGCCTTCCTGCCGTCCCTGCGGGCGCTGGAGTACAACGACGCGTTCTGGAAATTCGCCGAAAGCTGCAACGAGATCATCTACGCCGTCCTGTACACCGAGGACGGCGCGCTCCCGGAGACCGACACCGGCACGGAAGCCTTCCTGCCCGGTTTCGGCTGGGTCCTGCTCTCGCTGGCCATCGGCATCGTGCTGGCCTTCGTTGTCATGGCCGGTTACAAGGGCGCACTGAAAAGCGTCCGCGCACAAGCCGCCGCGAACAGCTACGTCCGCCGCGGCAGTATGCAGCTCACCATGGACCGTGATCTGTTCCTCTACCGCACCGTGACCGCCACGCCCAAGCCCAAGGATCGCGACAGCAACAGCTCCTCCCACACCGGCTCCTCTGGCACCTCCCACGGCGGCCGCAGCGGGAGCTTCTAACCACCCCGGCAGCCGAATCGGCGTTTGATCATTATCACCCAGCGGAAACGGAGAATCCTCCGTTTCCGCTTTTTATCCCCCGCATCGCCGGGCCTCGGCTTCCCCGCCGGGGAAGCTGCCAGCGCAGCTGACGGATAGGGTCCCCGCGCCCGCAGGCGCATGCTGCAATACGGTTTGCAGCAAAACCAAGATGCCGGCAACGGGCCGATGCAGGCATCGGCCCCTACGCATAAGGGGCATCGTTGCTGCGCTAAGGTTGGTCTTTGCGTAGGGCGCGATGCCCACATCGCGCCGCTGGCACTTCCGTCATTTCAGAAGCTTCCGTAGGCGCCGTAGGGGCGATCATCGATCGCCCGTCCCCGCCGCAGCGGTTTTTTCATTCGTGCCGTCAGGCACACCTTCACTGACCGCTAACCACTGGACACGATTCACTCATTGTTACTGCCAGCACGGGCGGTCGATGACCGCCCCTACGGCGTGGGACGGAAGGCGATGCAGAATTCGCGACAGGGTGCGCGGAAAAAGCGGAAGAATCCGGGCAAAATGCGGAAATAAGCCTTGACATCCCCGGCAGATTATGATAAAATCCTATGGCTGATGCAGAACGCGACAACGCGGGTGTAGTATAACGGCTAGTACAACAGCCTTCCAAGCTGTGGGCGTGGGTTCGATTCCCATCACTCGCTCCAATACGCGCCAGTAGCTCATCCGGATAGAGCAACTGCCTTCTAAGCAGTAGGTGGGGGGTTCGAGTCCCTTCTGGCGTACCAAACGCAGACTGCTTCAGTAAGGCCGACGCTTCTGTTGCATGAAATGCGGACTGCTCGGCAAGCCTGATTCCCGTTGCGGCGGGCGGTCGGCGGCGGAAATGCGCCACAGAGCATTTCTGCGAGGAATGGAATATGGTGGGTGTAGCGTAGTTGGTTAACGCGTCAGATTGTGGCTCTGAAGACCGAGGGTTCGAGTCCCTTCACTCACCCCACTTTCCTTCCCAACCCAGTTCGGGGCTGCCACATTGGGATGTCGCCAAGTGGTAAGGCACCAGACTTTGACTCTGGCATCCGTAGGTTCGAATCCTGCCATCCCAGCCAAGTCGGAGCAAAGTCCGCTTTGCTCCGACTTTATTTTTTATACGACCCGCTAGCTCAGCAGGCAGAGCAATTGCCTTTTAAGCAATGGGTCTGGAGTTCGAATCTCCAGCGGGT
>CABSFY010000089.1 GCA_902477055.1 uncultured Eubacteriales bacterium | reverse complement strand
CATGAGACGAACATGGAGGTCGTGAAGTTCATCAACGAGATCGTCGCAACGATCGGCAAGCCGAAGTTCACCTTCGAGAAGGCCGCCGTCAACCATGAGCTGCTCGACGACCTGTGCGCCTACGGCATGAACCAGATCGAGTACGCCCTCGACACCGACGACAAGAACATCCGCGAGGAGCGCCTGACCGCCGCCCGCCGCGATTTTGCCGAGAAGTTTGCCGAGAAATACGAGGATTTCGACATCAACATCGATGTCTGCCTGTACAAGATGCAGAAGAAGGTCGTCAAGAAGTGGCTCCTCGCGGGCAAGCGCGTGGACGGCCGCGGTATGGACGAAATTCGCCCGCTTGACGCCGAGGTCGGCGTGCTGCCGCGCGTCCACGGCTCCGGCCTGTTTGCCAGAGGCCAGACGCAGGTTCTGTCCATCTGCACGCTCAACACCCTCTCCGCCGCGCAGAAGCTCGACACGATCTATCAGGAGGACACCAAGCGCTATATCCACCACTACAACTTCCCGTCCTTCTCCACCGGCGAGGCCAGAGCGGCTCGCTCCACCTCCCGCCGCGAGATCGGTCACGGCTCGCTGGCCGAAAAGGCGCTGCTGCCTGTGATCCCCAGCGTCGAGGAATTTCCCTATGCCATTCGCGTCGTGTCCGAGGTGCTGTCCTCGAACGGCTCGACCTCGCAGGGCTCCATCTGCGGCTCCACGCTCGCGCTGATGGATGCCGGCGTTCCCATCAAGCGCCCCGTCGCGGGCATCTCCTGTGGTCTGATCTCCGACCAGGAAACGGGCGAGTGGAGAACCTTTACCGACATTCAGGGCGTCGAGGACTTCCACGGCGAGATGGACTTCAAGGTCGCCGGTACGACCGAGGGCATCACCGCCATCCAGATGGACCTGAAGAACAAGGGCCTGACGATGGAAATTATCGCCGACGCGCTTGAGCGCTGCCGCAAGGCCCGCTTGGAGATTCTTAACGAGGTCATGCTGCCCTGCATCTCCGAGCCGCGCCCCGACGTTTCCGACTATGCCCCGAAGATGATCTCCATGAAGATCCCGGTTGACAAGATCCGCGAGGTCATCGGCTCCGGCGGCAAGACCATCCAGAAGATCTGCGCCGACACCGGCGCCAAGGTTGACATCGACGACGACGGCAACGTCTTTATCGCCGCGGTCGATCCCGCAGCGGGCTACGCCGCCAAGAAGATGATCGACGATATTTGCTTCGTCCCCGAGGTCGGCGCGCTGTACTACGGCAAGGTCGTCCGCATCCTGCCCATCGGCGCATTCGTCGAGATCGCACCGGGTCATGACGGCATGGTGCATATCTCCAAGCTCGAAAACCGCCGCGTCGAGAAGGTCGAGGATGTCCTCAACATCGGCGACATGACGTGGGTCAAGTTCATGGGCTTTGACGAAAAGGGCCGCGCCAACTTCAGCCGCAAGGATGCGCTGAAGGAGCTTGCCGAGTCCGAAAAGGCCGGCAATTAAAAGCAGAAAAATTACCTACTGCCGTCCGAAGCCGAAGTGACCCCAAAAGGTTAGACAAAAAATTGTTCAAGCAGCCGAAAGGGCTTGCTGCCTGTGAATAGCAGGCGGCAAGTCCTTTCGTTTTGCCTTAGTATCTGAACTACCAACGTTTTTGTGCCGGTGCCGCTCGTATTCCAATTCTTGAGCTCCGGCGGGTATCGTTTGCTCGGTACTCCTTTTGGCACGGAAACTTCGTACAGGTATGGCACCATGCTTGTCTAACAAACGGGGGACTGCTCGTGGTGGTTGCTTTTTTTGCGGTTTTATGATAGAATAAAATGAACTGTGACAAAAACCGCGTGGGCGGAAGGGGGTGCGGCGATGCGCCGGGGGAAATGGTATATTCGGGCCCTGTTGGCACTGCTGTGCCTGCTGCTGCTCTGCTGCAGCGTGGCTGCGGCGGGCGACGAGGTGACGGCCATGACCATCACCGTCGATGCCGACAGCAATGCGGTCTGCCGCGTGACCGTCAGCGCCGAGCTGGATTGCGGCACGTCGCCGACGCGGATCGTGTTCCCGCTGCACTCCGGCGCGCGCAGCATCTCCGCGACGGGCGGCGACTATAAAAAACAGACGATCGACGGCGTGAAATGCGTCGTGTTCCGCAGCGACGCGGGCTTTTCCGGCCGCCAGAGCTTTACGTGCAGCTACACCCTGCCGTCGAGCGCGGCGGAGCAGGCCGACGGACAGCTTTTCTCCCTCGACCTCATCGAAAAGGGGTGGGACTATCCTATCCGCAAGCTGGACCTCACGCTGAACTTCCCGACGGAGATCACGGTCCAGCCGTCGTGGAACAGCTCATATTACGGCGACGTTATCGACAATTTCCTGCGCATTTCGATCCAAGGCACCACCATCACCGCCTCGGCAACGACGTTTTTGAAGGACCACGAAACGCTGTCCTTCCGGATGCTCTGCCCCGACGGCTTCTTTGAGCTGCACCATCAGCCGGGCAGGACCGTTACGGTCGATAAGCTCGTGTTTTACGCACTGGTTGCGGCGGCGCTCGTCTACTGGTTCCTGCGCCTGCGGGCCAAGCCCATTTTCCCGAAGAAGCAGCAGACCTTCTCGCCGGAGGCCACGGCGGGCGAGCTGGTCTGTCAGCTCTACAGCCAGCGCCCCGATGCCGCCGCCATGCTGGCAAGCTGGGGTGCGCTGGGCTATGTCACGATCTACCGCAATCCGCGCGGCCGCATTATTCTGAAAAAGCAGATGGAAATGGGGACGGAGCGCAAGCCTGCCGAGCGCAAGCTGTTTCAGGCGATCTTCCTGCGCGACCCGATCTGCGACGCGCAGAGCATCCGCTTCCGCTCGGCCTACAAGGCCTCCGCCGGGACGCTCCGCAACGGCTGGACGCAGCGAATGTTCCGCAAAAAGACGGGCAGCCCGTATCTTCTGCGGGCCTTGGCCACGGGCGCGGGACTCGCGCTCGGCCTGATGATCTTTGACATGACGCTTCCGGCGCTCGGCATCCGCTGGGTGCTGCTGCCGGTGCTGGCGGCGGTCTGCGCGGTGCTGTGCCTGCTGGTGCAGACCGGTGCGGCCTCGTTCCTGCGCCGCCGCCGGATCCCGCGGCTGCTGGTCGGCCTCGGCGCTGCTGCGCTGCTGCTGGTCCTTGCGGGCGGCGCGGGCATGACGGTGTTGGCGCTGATCTGCCTGCTGCTTCAGCTGTTCTGCGGACTGATGACGACCTTCGGCGGCCAGCGCTCGCCGATCGGGCGGGAAACCGTCAGCCAGCTGCTCGGCCTGCGGACCTATCTGCGCAAAATGGACCGCGATACGATGCAGCGCCTCTCCCGCTCGGACGGGCAGAGCTTCTACCGGCTGCTGCCGTTTGCCGAGATTCTGGGCGTGGGTGCGGCGTTTTCTAAGCGCTTTGCCGACTGGCAGCCCGAGCCTTGCGCATGGCTGACCGACGCGCTGTCCCAGCCGCGCACGGCGAAGGAATTTTATCAGCTCTACAGCGAGATCGCCTCGGCTGTCCGTGCCGAGCCGTACGGGCGCATCACCGGCCTGTCCGGCCAGCCCCCGCAGCACCGCCGCCGCGTCCGCAAGCGCATGACGGATTACTATGAGGAGGAAGTCTGATGGAGGAATATCAGTTTTTCGCGCTGCTCTCCCGGATGCGTTACATTACACGATGGGGCCTGATGCGCAACACCTTCTCGGAAAATATTCAGGAACACAGCCACATGGTCGCCGTGCTGGCGCATGGGCTGGCGCTCATCCGGCGGGATATTCTGGACCTGCCCGCCGAGCCGGAACGCTGCGCCACGGCAGCGCTGTTTCATGACGCGTCAGAGATTTTGACCGGCGACCTGCCTACGCCGATCAAGTATTTCAACCCGGAGATCAAGACGGCCTACAAGCAGGTCGAGCACGTCAGCGGCACGAAGCTGCTGCAAATGCTGCCCGAAACGCTGCGCGAGAGCTACGCGCCGCTGGTCTACGAGGCCGACGAGTCGGTCAACGACATCGTGAAGGCTGCCGACAAGCTCTCGGCGCACATCAAGTGCATCGAGGAGCTGAAGGCAGGGAACGCGGAGTTTGAATCCGCCGCCGCGCAGACTCGCCGGGCGCTGGAGGAAATGCACCTGCCGGAGCTGGACTGGTTTATGGCCCACTGCCTGCCCGCCTTCGGCAAGAACCTTGACCAACTCGAGGAATAAAAAAATCGACCCGTGAGGGTCGA
This sequence comes from uncultured Eubacteriales bacterium, assembly GCA_902477055.1. GTDB lineage: Bacteria > Bacillota > Clostridia > Oscillospirales > Oscillospiraceae > JAZOXB01. The sequence goes on along the minus strand of CABSFY010000089.1, from coordinate 4,936 downwards.
TTTTTGCTATGCAAAAGCATAGCAAAACAAGAAATGTGCCATTTCCTCGCCCCTGCGGGGCAACCGGAAATGATGCACAAAAACTTCATGCACCAACATGTGCGCATTTTCGTGGTGCAGTGCTCATGCATGAAGTTTTATTCCTGTAACGTGGCTTCGTAGAGCGCGTTTTTGGGTAGGCCGGTTTCGGCGGCGACCTGCTTGACCGCGTCCTTGCGGGACAGGCCCTGCGCCATGCGTTCGCGCACCAGCGCCAGCGCGTCGTCCGTCGTCAGCGCCGGCTCCGTCTGCGGTGCGGCACCCGCGACGACGAGGACGTATTCGCCGCGTGGGGGCTGCTGGGCGTAGTAGTCAATCGCCTGTCCGAGCGTCATACGCAGCACTTCCTCGTGCAGCTTCGTCAGCTCGCGGCAGAGGGATATTTTCCGCTCCGGTCCGAATGCCGCCGCCAGATCGGCCAGCGTGCCGCAGAGCTTATGCGGCGCTTCGTAAAAGATCATCGTCCGCGGTTCCTTTTGGAGAGAATCCAAATGGGCGCGGCGCGTTTTTTTCGTCGTGGACAGGAAGCCCTCGAACGTGAACCGCCCCGTGGGCAGGCCGGAGATGCTCAGCGCCGTAATCGCCGCGCACGGGCCGGGAATGGCACAGACCGTCACGCCCCGCTCCGCGCACAGGCGCACCAGATCCTCGCCGGGATCGGAGATCGCGGGGCTGCCCGCGTCGGAAACCAGCGCACACGTTTCACCCGCGAGGATGCGCTCGACGATGCGCGGCCCGCTGACCTCTTTGTTGTGCTCATAATAGCTGACGAGGGGCTTTTTCAGCGCTAAGTGGTTCAATAATTTCAACGTAACGCGCGTATCCTCCGCTGCGATAAAATCTGCTTCGGCCAGCGTTCGGCGGCAGCGCTCGGAGATATCGGAAAGGTTGCCGATCGGGGTCGGCACCAGATAAAGCAGGCTCATGCGTTCTCACCTCTGTGATAGGCGGCGCGGTATTGCTCGGTTTCCGTGCCGTCGGGATAAAATTCGATGAAATCCGGCGCGTATTGCAGGCCGGGTTTTCCGCCGCGCCGCGCCTCGATCAGGACAAGGCAGACCGGCGAAACGGCGGTGTGGCGGACAAATTGCAGGCGCTTCGGCTCCAGCCCATGCTCCCGCAGGGCGCAGAAAATGTCGCACAGCCGTTCAGGGCGATGCACCAGCGCGAACCGCCCGCCGCTCGGCAGGAGCCACGCCGCCGCCGCGCAGAGCTGGGAAAGCTTCAGCGTCCGCTCCGAACGGGCCGCGGCAGCCGCAGTGCTCTCCCGGCCGCTGCCGACGGGAAAATACGGCGGATTTGACACCACAGCATCGAAGCTCCCCGCCGGGAACAGCATCCGAATTTCCCGCACGTCGCCCAGAATCGAGCGAATTCGTTCCGAAAGACCGCTGGTTTCAATATTTTTCAGGGCAATTTCCTGCGCCGCCGGGTCCAGCTCGATGCCGGTCACGGTGCAGCGCTCGTTCGCTGCGCACAGCAGCAGGCCCAACGCGCCGCTTCCTGCGCCGAGGTCGGCGACCCGCCCGGCGCAGAACGGCGCGGCAAAATGCGCCAGAAGCATACTGTCCGTTCCCAAACAGAAGCTGCCGTCCCCATGCCGAAGGACCAGCCCGTTGTGTAGGGATTCTTTCATGGTTTCATGGCTCCCGTTACCTTTGAAGCTCCGAAGATTTCCGGGCAGAAAAAAGGAGGCTGTTTTGCAGCCTCCTTCTCTTGGATGATTACTCCTGCTCGATGGCCTCGACGGGGCAGACGGCGGCGCAAGAACCGCATTCCACGCACTGGTCGGCATCGATGACGTACTTGTCCTCGCCCTCGGTGATGATGCCGAGCGGGCAGGTGTCGGCGCAGGTGCCGCACTTTGCGCAAGCGTCAGTAATGAAATATGCCATTGTTTTTGCCTCCTGTATGTATAATATGCAGCTTCATTCTACCACAATTTTTGCAAAATGCAAATGGTAAAACGCGGAATCCGGAAATTTTTTTGTGCGTATAGAAATCGGCCCGCGCGGCAAGAATTTTCCGGGAGGGATGACGGTGGCTAGGCAGGACGGGCAAATGCAGCGCTTGCTGCGGCGAAGCTGGGCGCTGGCGAGCGTGCTGGGGCATAGCGGCGTTGGCACGGAGCATCTGCTGATCGCGCTGGCGATGGAGACGGAAAGCCTTGCGGGACGGCTGCTGCTGTGGCAGGGTGTGACGGCGCAGGAGCTGATGGGCCAGCTCATTCTGGCGCGGGGACGCGGCTGCCGCTGCCCGGTGCTGCCGCAGGGCCTGACCACGCGGGCAAAGCGATCCATCCGCGCGGCGGGAGCGGACGCACAGACCGAGGCGGTGCTGGCCGCGCTGCTGCGCGACGGGGCAAACGGCGCCTGCCGCCTGCTGCGCCGCTGTCATATCGACGAGAACCTGCTGTTCACGCAGCTATACGAAGGACAGCGCGTTCGGAGGGAGCAGACGATGCAAAACGTAAGACTGTTGGAGCAATTCGGCACGGACCTGGTCGAGCAGGCCGACCGCACCGGGACCGTGATCGGACGGCAGCGCGAGATCGAAACCGTGCTGCAAATCCTCTCACGCAAGCACAAGAACAACCCCGCGCTCATCGGCGAACCGGGTGTCGGCAAGACGGCCATTGTTGAGGGCGTGGCGCAGTATATTGCGGCGGGGAGGGTCCCGGAGGCGCTGCGGGGCAAGCGGCTGTTCGCGCTGGATCTGGCAAGCGTCATCGCCGGGACGAAGTACCGCGGCGAGTTTGAAGAACGCGTGCGCGATATCATCAACGAGGTGCAGCGGGCGCAAAATATCATTCTGTTCATCGATGAAATGCACACGCTGGTCGGCGCGGGTGCGGCCGAGGGCGCAATCGACGCGGCGAACCTGCTCAAGCCTGCGCTGGGCCGGGGACGCATCCAGCTCATCGGCGCGACGACGCTGGAGGAATATCGAAAATTCATTGAAAAGGACGCGGCGCTCGAACGGCGCTTCCGGCCCGTGCAGGTCCGAGAGCCGACGCAGGACGAAACGCGCGAAATTCTGGAGGGCCTGCGTCCCGGCCTGGAGGCGCATCACCGGCTGCCCATCTCCGACGGGGCCATCGAGGCGGCGGTGCGGCTGTCGTGCCGGTATTTAACGGACAAATTCTTACCGGACAAGGCCGTCGATCTGCTGGACGAGGGTGCGGCGCACGCAAAGCTGGCGCTGGCGACCCGTTCCGGCGGCACGGCGGCGGAGTCGATTGAGGCCGAGCTGTGCGGGGCGGTGCGCGACGGGGCGTATGAGCGGGCGGCGAAGCTGCGTGATCGGCTGCGCGGCCTGGAGCGGCCGAAGAAAAGCACGGTAACGGCGGAGGATATCGCGGCGGCAGTGTCGAACCGGACGGGCATACCGATCGGCACGGTGTCGATGACGGAGCGGCAGCGCTTGTGTTCGCTGGAGGCGACGCTCTCGAAGCGCGTGGTCGGGCAGGAGGCGGCCGTTCGCGCCGTTGCCGAGGCGGTGCGCCGGGGCCGGAGCGGGCTTGCAGAGGAAAAGCGGCCCGTCGCGGCGATGCTGTTCACCGGACCGACTGGCGTGGGGAAAACCGAGCTTTGCAAGGCGCTGAGCGAGGCGGTGTTCGGCAGCGAGCGCGCGATGATCCGGCTGGATATGTCGGAATACATGGAAAAGCACGCCGTGTCCCGTCTGCTCGGCGCGCCGCCGGGCTATGTCGGCCACGACGAGGGCGGCGAGCTTTCCGAGCGGGTACGGCGCAGACCGTATTCGCTGGTGCTGCTCGACGAGCTGGAAAAGGCCCACCGCGATATCTGCGGGATATTATTACAGGTCATGGAGGACGGCGTTCTGACCGACGCCAACGGACGGCACGTTGATTTCCGCAATACGCTGCTCGTGATGACCTCGAACCTTGGCGGCGACGAAACGGCCTCCGTCGGCTTCGGCGACCGCGCGACGGCGCAGCAGCGGGCCTTGCGGGAGTTTTTCCCGCCGGAATTTCTGGGTCGCATCGACTGCGTGGCGGCGTTTCACCGTCTTGGTCAACCGGAGCTGGAAAAAATCGCGGAGCATCAGCTTGCGGCATTGGCACAGCGGGCGGAGCGGCTGCATCTTGTGCTGCAATTCCAGCCCGGCACGGCGCAGTGGCTGGCCGCCGGTGCCGCAAAGAAGCCCAGCGGCGCACGCGAGGTCCGGCATTTGATCCAGACAGAGCTGGAAGCGCCGCTTTCCGCCCTTCTGCTCGGTGCGGACCCGCCGGAGCGCCTGCAAATTGCCCCGGAGCGCGAACATTTGGCTCTGCGAAGCTGACAAATTGCGCCGAACGGCTTGATTTTTTTGACACAACGGGATATAATAAGGCCAGAATAGATACCACAGGAGGTCTGAAACATGGCTGCAAAGATTGAAAAAACCACCATCATCGGCGACGTGCTGGATATTGCGCCGCAGACTGCGCCGCTTTTCATGGCGATCGGGATGCACTGCCTCGGCTGCCCGTCCTCGCGCGGCGAAACGGTAGAGGAAGCCTGCATGGTCCACGGCGTTGATGCCGACGCGTTCCTTGCGCAGGTCAACCGCTTCATCGAAGCCAGCGAGAATCAGTAAACATCGCAGCGACGGGCAGGACAACATTGCGTGTCCTGCCCGTCATTTTCTTTTCCCCGCGCCGCAGCGCCTTGGCTTCCCCACTGGGGAAGCTGTCACGGCCAAAGACCGTGGCTGATAGGGTCCCGCGCCCGCAGGCGCACGGTGTGATTTGGTTTGCAGCAAAGTCGAAAGTGCCTGCATTGGCGGGCGAAGCCCGCTGTCCTTGCAGCGCAAGGACGAAATCCCTCAGTCAGCTTCGCTGACAGGTCTCGCTGCGGCTCGGTCACCTCGCGGCTCTGACATGCCACCGGCA
>CABSFY010000088.1 GCA_902477055.1 uncultured Eubacteriales bacterium | reverse complement strand
CCGGGCGACTTCGGGACTTTCACCCTACAGAACGTGCGCTCACCGGGCGCACAGCAACCGGCCCCGGCGGAGCGGCGACGCTCCACCGGGGTCGTTCTTTTTTCTCGATCAAAACAGCAGCAACGAAAACCAGGTCACGACGTTGCCGCCGTACTGATACTCCACGCCGAGGCGCTCGGCCAGCGCGGTCACGACGATGGCGTGACTCTCGACGCAGGGGTACATCAGCTCCGGGTGGCGGCAGGGCGCTGCGGGGTAAGTACAGTGTTCGCAGATGGCGCACGATTCCGTGGACAGGACAAAGGGCGAAACGCCCTCATCGGCCATAATTTGCGCAACCTGACGCGTGATTTTTTCATGCGCCGGGCGGGTGGCAAGGGTTTCGGCTATGTCGGCAATGTCGTTGACCTCCGTGAGTGTGACGATGAGCAGGCCCTCCGGGCGGGCCAGAACGCGCTTCTTGCAGTCCTCGACCGAACCGACCGCCGGGGGGCAGGCCCAGCTTTCCCCGTAACGCGGACATTCCTGCTCGCAGACCATCCGCACGCGCGGCGAAAATTCCAGCTCCTCCGTGCGGAAAAAGACATACTGTGCCAGCGGCAGCTCATTCAGCCGCTCCTCCAGCCGGGCGCGGTTCATTGCGCTCCCTCCTTCAGGTACAGCAGGTCATGCGACACCGGCTTGCAGAACAGGCGGCGAATCTCGGCAGTATCGTGCGTCTGGCCGAGAATCCACATCAGCTTGGCCAGCGCAGCCTCCGTCGTCATGTCATACGCCTCCAAAAGCAAGAGGTCGTGCTTCAGGTGGAAGCCGACGTCGTACGTGCCGAGGTTGCTGCCCTCGTTCTGCACCTGCGTGGTCATGACGATGGTCTTGCCGGAGTGGATGGCGCGGCGGATCACGTCGAAAAAGCCGCTGCCCTGATACGACGGCAGCCCGCCGACGCCGTAGCTCTCGATAATGACTGCGTCGTTGTGTTCCAGAATATATTCTAACAGTGCGCAATCCGTGCCGGGAATAATTTTTAACAGGCCGACCTTCGGGTCGAGCTTGTGGTAAAAAACCGGCCGTTCGAGCGCCTCCGGATGGATATACTCCATCAAAACGCCGTTTTGCAGCACGCCGAGGACAGGATAATTGATGCTCGAAAATGCCTGTAGGCTGGTCGTGTGCGTCTTGCGCGCACGCGTGCCGAGCAGGACGCGGCCGTTAAACACCAGCATCACGCCGCACAGGTCCGACACGGCGCAGCGGAACGCGTCGGCAAGATTCGTCTTGGAGTCCGTGTTTTCAAAGACGATCGGCTTCTGCGCACCGGTCAGGACGATGGGCTTGGGTGAATACTGCACGAGATATGACAGCGCGGCGGCGGTGTAGGCCATTGTGTCCGTGCCGTGGGCGATGACGAAGCCGTCGAACGCGTCGTAGCTCTCCTCGATCGCGGCGGCGATTTGCAGCCAGTGCGCCGGGGTGATGTTCGTCGAGTCGATGGAAAAGAGCTGGCGGCAGGTAATGTCACACAGCTCGGCCAGCTCCGGCACGTTTTCGACGAGCTGCTCCGAGGTCAAAACCGGCGTCAGCCCGCTCTGCGTCATCTCCGAGGCGATCGTTCCGCCCGTTCCGAGCATCAAAACTTTTTTCATGGAAAGCCCTCCCTATGCCGCCGAGGCGGCGAGGTAATGTATGGTTTCGTGGTTCGTGGGGCAGTGGACAGGGAATCATAAGGCACGGCTTATATTATTCACTGTTCACCATTCACTATTCACTATTCACTTAATCGATGCTGCCGGCAGCGGCGGGGGCAGGGAACCCCGCCCTGCGAATGAATTTCGATGGTGCATCCGGCCCTTTTTTTACATAGTATAACACAAATCCGCGCCGGTCACAACGCAAAATATTGACAAACGGCGCAGCAGCGTTTATCATAATACAATAACGATTCGGAGGTGGGAGCAGGATGCTTTCCGTAGTAATTCCGGCGTATAACGAGGAAGAAATGGTACCCGCTGCGGCGAAGGCGGTTGCGGCCGTGCTGGAAAACGCGGCGATTGCATATGAGATCGTGTTCGTCGATGACGGCTCTCGCGATAAAACGTGGCCGGAGATCGCCGCGCTTGCGTCGAAAACGGTGCGCGGTGTGCATTTTTCGCGCAATTTTGGCAAGGAGGCGGCGATTTTCGCGGGCCTTCAGGCGGCGAAGGGCGACTGCGTCGCGGTCATGGACTGCGATTTGCAGCATCCGCCGGAGAAGCTGGTGGAGATGTACCGCCTCTGGGAGCAGGGCGCAGAGGTCGTCGAGGGCGTGAAGTCCGACCGCGGCAAGGAAAGCGCGGCCCATCGGCTCGCCGCCGCAGCGTTTTATAAAATCATCAGCCGCGCGACGCGGGTGGATATGTCCCGCGCGTCGGATTTTAAGCTGCTCGACCGCAAGGCCGTGAACGTCATCCTCACGATGCGCGAAAAGCGGGCGTTTTTCCGTGCGCTGTCGTCATGGGTCGGCTTCCGCACGGCGGAGGTGCCTTATGAGGTTCGCGAACGCACGGCGGGCCAGTCGAAATGGTCCACGTGGTCGCTGATGAAATACGCCGTGTCAAATATCACCGCATTCACCGCGCTGCCGCTGCATATCGTGACGGTGCTGGGCGTTATAACGCTGCTCGTTTCCGTGGTTCTGGGAATCACGGCGCTGGTACAGAAGTTCATGGGCCTCGCCCTCGGCGGCTTTACAACGGTCATCATCCTGCTGCTGTTCCTCGGCAGCATTATCATGATCAGCCTCGGCATCATCGGCTACTACGTCGGCAACATCTACGAGGAGATCAAGGACCGTCCCCGTTACATCGTCGCGGACACCTGCGGCGGAGAATAAAAATAATCCCGTATTCGGCGATAAACCGAATACGGGATTTTTTGCCGCGCAAGCAACATTGTAATGTGTCAATTCCGGATACATGACCGTCCCATGCGTAGGGCGGGGTGCCCTCACCCCGCCGCATGCAGGCACGATCGATTTCGTGAATAGTGAATGGTGAATAGTGAATAGTGAATACTATAATCGGTGTGCCTTACGGCACGGATTGGAATTCGCGCCATTGGCGCGAAAACAACCCTTCCGTCACGGCAAGCCGTGACAGCTTCCCTTACACAGGGAAGCCCTTAGCTGGTACGCGGCTTCAAAACCTTCCTCTGTGAGGAAGGTGGCGCGGCGAAGCCGTGACGGAAGGAGAGAGGGCTGCGATGAAAAGAAATCTTTCAGTCAACGCAACTGCCAGCATCTCTCCCTCAGTCAGCTTCGCTGACAGCTCCCTCATCAGAGGGAGCCTTTGAACGGTGCGCATCTTTAAGGCTCCCTTGTACAAAGAGTAGCGAAGCGGCCTCGTCAGAGGGAGCCAACCGCTGCGGTCGAAACGTGAAAATCATGCCTCGTCCGGCGCAGTCGGCGGGGTGACGGCGGCGGTGATGGCGGAGATCTCATAGGCGATGCGCTCCTCCGGAGTGCCGTCGAGCATTTTGATATAGCCGCGGCTTTGCAGGCGGCCGGTCAGGTGCAGCTCCGCGCCAACCGGGGCATCGGCTGCCTCCTGTGCGCAGCGGCCCCAGAGGATACACGGCAGATAATCCGCGCGGCGATAGGGCCGGTTGACCGCGAGCATCACGTCACAGATTTCGCGGCCGAGCGGCGTGCGGCGGTAGACCGGCTCCTTACAGATCTTCCCTTGCAGCGTAACTTGATTGTCATGCGGCGCGTCCGTGACCCCCAGCGTTTCGGCAAGGACCGAAATGATGAGCTTTCGCCCGGTGTTCCGGCGACTGTTAAACGAGCGAATTTGCCCTGTGATATGTAATCCGTCGCCCTCATCCGCCGCCGTCTGCTCCAGCAGCTCCTCCGGCGCCAAAATCGGCAGCCGATCGACCGCGCCGGACAGCCGCGTGACCTCCAGCGGAAAAGAAAAGAAGCGCCGCCCATGGTTGCTGTGCGAATACTGCGGACTTCCGGCAAGCACGCCGGTCAGTACGATCTGGTTTGCGTTTTGTTCCATTGTCCCACCTCGTTCAACGTCTTATGGGAGAGTATATTCCCTGCGCGGGGCGATTATGCGGCTGTATACGCGGCGCATAATCGGGAAAAATACCCCAAACGGAGGTGGCGCAAATGCGGAAAAACTACGGCGCGGCGGTGGCGGGCGCGGCGGCGGGATTGGCCAACGGGCTGTTCGGCGCGGGCGGCGGGATGCTGCTGCTGCCGCTGCTGGAGCGGCTGACGGACCTTGACTCGCGCGAGCAGTTTGCAAGCTCGGTGTGTATCATTCTGCCGCTGTGCCTGGTGTCGGCAGCGGTGTATTGGCTGCGCGGCGGGGCGTTTCCGGGCGAGGCGGTGCCGTATCTCATCGGCGGGGCGCTCGGCGGGCTGATCGCGGGGCTGCTGCTCAAGCGGCTGCCGACAGTGCTGCTGCACCGGGTGATGGGCGCGCTCATCGTCTGGGGCGGGCTGCGGCTGGTGCTGCAATGATCGCGGCGCTGGCCGGGCTGGTGTGCGGCGTGCTGTCCGGCCTCGGCATCGGCGGCGGCACGGCGCTGATGGTCTGGATGACCGCCGTGCAGGGGCTGGAGCAGGTGCAGGCGCAGGGGATTAACCTGTTATATTTTATTCCGACCGCGCTGACGGCCCTCCTGCTTCACGCGAAAAACCGCCTCATCCGCTGGAAAACCGTCCTCTGGGCCGCGCTCCCCGGCTGTGCGGCGGCGGCCCTTACCGCATGGGTTGCTACAGGACTGGATACCGCCCTCCTCCGCCGCCTGTTCGGCGGCTTTCTCCTCCTCGTCGGCCTCCGCGAGCTGTTCGGCAAGCATAAAAAAGGATAAAGGCCGACCGCACCGAAAAACCGGTGCGGTCGAGGTGCTTTGCGGGGATTTGTGTAAATAATCGTCCATACGCGGGGCAATCATGAGCACGGTACGGAATTCGCGGCGGGCTGAGGGCAGCCCGCCCTACGGATGGCGTTCGATGGTGCGTCCGGTGGGCCGATGAGGGCATCGGCCCCTACGCATAAGGGTATCACTGTTGCGCCCAAAGTCGGTTTTTGGCAGGGCGCGATGCCCTTCTACCCGTCAAGGCTGCATTTTCCGCTTGTAATTCCGCCCACAGGCAGATATAATGTAGAAATAAGAAACGGAGGAATGTCCCATGAAACCGAATGTTCGCCTGATTTGCCGGACGGCGCTGCTGCTGGCGCTGTGCATCGCGGCGCAATTTTTGAAAAACACCTCGGTCTACCTGACCGGGCCGGTCATCAACGCGATCTTGATCCTCGCGACGCTCTCCTGCGGCCTCTGGAGCGGCGCGATCCTGTCGGCCGTTACGCCGCTGACCTCGTGGCTCATCACCGGAAGCCCCATCATGAGCGCCTATCCCGGGATCGTGCCGTGCATCATTGCCGGTAATTTTATCCTGACCCTGTTCGTCTGGCTGTTCGGCATCCGGCTGGCGGCCAAGCTGCCGGAAGCGCAGAAGCTCTCGCTCTCCGATGCACGCTTCCGTACCGGTATCGTCGTTGCGCTCGTTGCGGCGGCGCTCTGGGGCAGCATCGGCATTGCGTTTCTCGCCTCGTTCGGCGAGCTGGTCCAGCTTGCGATCACGCCGCTGCTGCTCGTACTGCTGATTGCGCTGGGCGGCTGCTTTGCGCTGTTCGCCGGGCTTTGGGTGCTGGCGGCAAAGCTGCCGCGTTCGTGGACGCTCATTGCCGGGCTGGTGTTCGGCTCGGTCGTTAAGGCGCTGTTCCTCTGGCTGACCATCTCGCGTGGCATCCTCACCGGCGCAGATGCGCTTCCGGCACAGGCCATCGCCGTCGCCAAGACCACCTTCTCCATCACCCAGCTTCTGACGGCCCTGCTCGGCTCGGCGCTGGCCTTCCTCGCATGGCTGCCGCTGCGGAAGCTCGTGAAGCGGGGGACGGCGGAATGAGAGTCCTCGCCATCGACTACGGCGACGCCCGCACCGGCATCGCCGTCTCCGACCTGAGCGGCACCATCGTCGGCCAGACCGAGGTCATCCATAGCCGTAACGCGGAAAAAACCGCCGAGAAAATCGCCGAGCTGGTCCGTTCCACCGGCGCGGAGCGGCTCGTCATGGGCTTCCCGCGCAACATGGACGGCTCGGAAGGCCCTCGCGCCGCCCTGTATCGCGACTTCGCCGCCCTCGTCGAGCGCACGGCCGGCCAGCCCGTCACCCTCTGGGACGAGCGCCGCACCACCATCGAGGCCCACCAGATTCTCTCCGATTGCAACTACCACGGCAAAAAGCGCAAAAACACCGTAGACGCCGTCGCCGCCTCCCTGATTTTGGAGGGATATTTGGCTTTTTTAAGGCGTTAAACGCAAAATTTTACCGAAAAAGCGAAAAAACATTGCCCTTTTTGTGTCAACACGTGTACACTATATTCAAATAGCAGCTTCGCTTGTCTATCGCAGCGTTGCAGCAGATGATGGGATCAGCGTCCGTACCCTTATGGAGCTTTGCATTAGGGTTCGGCGGTTTCCACAGGCTGATGTACCCCCAATACCGGGTGTCCGGTATTGGGGGTACCTAACATTTTCTTGGCGGGAGCTTTTGGATTTGCTTGCTATTTACTTGACCGCAGCAGGGACCTTGGTTTTGACGGTGTATTCCTTCACGCCGAGGACGGTCTCGCCGTCGATTTGGAGGGCGGTGGGGCGGTCGAATTCGACCTTGATCTCGTGGCCGGTCAGGACCTTGGTCATTTCCGTGTGCTTGACGTGTTCGCCCTTGAAGATCGATGGGAACACGACGAGCGTCTTGACCTTGCCGGAGCCGTACATCACGCTGACGGAAACGGTGCGTTCGGGGTTGAGGCGGTCCTGCTGCGGCGCGACCATCATGCCGCCGCCGTAGAAGCGGCCGTTCATCGTCGGGGCCAGCCAGACCTTTCGGAACTTATGGACCTCACCGTCCACGGTGATGCGGGCGTTGACGGGCTTATAGTGGAACAGCAGGCCCTTGATGGCAATGGATGTATAATTGACGGGCTTGTTCGAGGTTTCGCGGAGCTTATCGCCGACCTCGCAGCAGTAGCCGTCGATGCCGTAGCCGATGCCGTTGAGGAAGCGGTAGCTTTTGCCCTTCACCGTCACGACGGGCAGATCGACGAGGTATTTTTTGATGGAAAACGGCGGCTCGCCCTTCTTCTTGCCGAGGTCATGCAGGAAGTCGTTGCCGCTGCCGACGGCGAAATACTGAAGGTCCTGCGCAATTGTCAGCGCCTGCGTGTCGTTGAGGAAGCGGTTGATCGTACCGTCGCCGCCGGCGAGGACGATCGGCTCATCGACCGGGATGGGCTTGAAGAAATCCGCGTAGGAGCCGATTTTTGTCATGTCATAGTAGCGTAGCGTGCTGCCGGAGAGCAGCGTGTCGAGCTGATGCGCAGCCTTCTCACCGGTACCGTTGCCCGCCTGCGGGTTAAAGAGAATGTGATATGTCATTTTTTGTTCCCTTTCTCTCGTGAATTATTGCCATTATAGCGTAAAATCCGGCATTCTGCAATGGACATTTTTCCGCCGGTGTCGAAGCGCGGCGGAAATTCCGGAAAATGATTGACAGAATCCGCGTAAAAAGTTAAAATGGAAGCGGAGGGGATGTCCATGGACAAAAAAGCCCTGCGGCGGGAGCTGGCGGCGAAAAAGCGCGCGCTGACCGCCGAACAGATCGAAACGGCCTCGGCAGCGCTGGCGGAGCGGCTGTTTTGCCATCCGCTGTACCAAAATGCCGCTGCGATCTATCTCTATCTGAGCTACAATCAGGAGGTGCGGACAGAGCCGATCGTCCGCCGCGCCCGGCTCGACGGCAAGCGCATCGCCGCACCGCGTGTTCTGGGCGAAACGATGGATTTTTTCTGGCTGACACCGGAAACAAAATTGGAGCTGAGCGGCTACGGCATCCCCGAGCCGGTCAACGGCGAACGGGCCGACGACCGGACGGCGCTGGTGCTGATGCCCGGTCTGGCCTTCGACCCGGCGGGCAACCGGCTGGGCTACGGCGGCGGCTTTTACGACCGCTTTCTGGCGCGGGAGCCGGAGCATCCGACGATCGCACTGTGCTACGGCTTCCAGCTCCTGCCGCAGCTGGAGGTCGAGAGCCACGACCGCCCGGTGGATGCCGTGATTTCCGAACCGATCATTTAAGGAGGCATTATGAAGCTACAGGCTGTCGTTGAATACAATCCCGCCGGCTATCTGATCTACGCCGCCGACTATCCCGGCGCCTACGTCCGGGGCGAGAGCGAGGCCGAGGCGCTGGCGAAATTCCCCGGCGAGCTGCGCGGCTATCTGCACTGGGCTACCGGCGCGCAACCCGCCTACGACGACCCGGAGATCGAGATCGTGCAACGTCAGCCGTCGAAGCTGCGCATCGATCTGGCCGACTCCGACGTTTTATTTGACGCAGAGCGAGAGCCGCTGACGCCGCAGGAATTTGAAAAGCTGAAGCTGCTGGTCCTGCGCTCGGCGCGGGACATCCGCAAGATGTTTGGCAGCATCCCGAACCCCGATATTTCCGACCGCCCGAAGCGCATCTGCTTCTACGGCGCGGTCCCGCGCACGCCGCGCGAAATGTACGAGCATATCAATCAGACGACAGCGTATTACGTCGGCGCGTTCGGTCTGCCGTTTGAGAACGTGCCGGACCTGTACACGAACCGGCTGCAGGCGCTCTCTGCGCTGGAGGACCTGCCCGATCCGCTGAGCGGAACGGTCTACACCGCGCCGGACGGCGAGCTTTGGACGATGCGCAAGGTGCTGCGCCGCTTCCTCTGGCACGACCGCATCCATGCCCGCGCAATGTGGCGCACGGCCGCGGCGCTCTGGTCGAGCGGACTGGAAAACCCGTTTTTCTTCCTCTGACCGAAAGTTATTTCCAGATCGTTTACGCTCTGTTCACAACTCCGGCGAGGGAATATGGTATTCTCTAACCAGAGATCAGGTTTTCCTCCCTTTTCCTGATTTCTGCTGCTGATGCCGCGGAGAATTCCACGGATAAGCCAACAGCAGCGTGTGCTAAACCGTCATACAACACAAGACGGCCCCGGTGGTAGCGCACCGGGGCCGTCGCTTTTTTGTTTTGGACAGAATTTCAATCAAAGCGTAGGGCGGGGTGCCCTCACCCCGCCGCGTGCAGGCAATATTGATTTAGTGAATAGTGAATAATATAAGTAATCGGGATATTGTACGATGTAACGATGTTTTGCCCCAATCAGCACTGCGCTCTCCGGCGCGATGAGGGCATCGCGCCCTACGCAAAGACTAACTTTGGGAGCAAAACGCCAAATTCTGCGTAGGGGCCGATGCCCTCATCGGCCCGCAGACGGTCAAAGAACTGCCCAACGAAAGGTTTCGGAGGGAGGAAAAGTGTGAAAGGGAACCGTCAGGGTTCCCTTTCACGTTCAATA
>CABSFY010000087.1 GCA_902477055.1 uncultured Eubacteriales bacterium | reverse complement strand
ATTGTCTCCCTTTTTTCCCTCCTCGCGGGTGTTGCACTTCGAATTATAACCTGCCTAGCTCCCCTTATCAAGGGGAGCTGGCACGCGGAACGCGTGACTGAGGGGTCATCTCCCCCGGCCGATACATATTATAATAATATTTTTCCGTATCTTCGCACTTAGCCGCTTGCAATTCGCATTTCTGTGTGCTATGATTGAGTTGTAACTCAATTATAATTTGAAAGGAGGTTCGTGTTTGTCCAGAAGATACGACAGCGAGGAGGCCAAGCGGCGTATTTTATCCTCCTGTGTCCGGCTGTTTATCCTCAGAGGCTACCGCGAAACAAAGCTGGCGGACGTAATTGCCGAGGCAGGCGTTTCCTCGAGCACCTTCCACAACATTTTCCGCACGAAGGACGGTGTCCTGATGGAGCTGGTGGAATTCATGTTTGAAAACCAGTTCGATGCCGCCGCCCAGCTCCTCGGCGCAGACGCAAGTCCTGTCCTGCTGTATGCCGTCGAAACCGCGATCCAGATGGCAATCGTCGAACGCAACGAAAACATCCGCGAGATCTATTTGGAGGCCTACACACAGCCGCAGATGGCGGAGGTCATCCACCGCAAGACCGCCGAGCGGCTAACCCACATCTTTGCCTCGTATCTGCCCGGCTGCGAGGCGAGCGATTTCTACGAGCTGGAGATTGGCTCGTCGGGAATTATGCTCGGCTACATGGCCCGTCCCTGCGACATCTACTTTACCCTGCAGCGCAAGCTCGAGCGCTTCCTGCGCATGGCACTCGGTGCTTACCGCGTGCCGCAGGAGGAGCAGGAGGCTGCAATCGTCGTGATTTCCAAGCTCGACATTACCCAGATTGCCGACAAGGTCATGCAGGCGCTCTTCTCCGCGCTTGCAATGAAATTCGAGTTTTCCCTTTCCGAGCCCTCACCCGACATATCATGAAGGAGGTCCCCATGAAAAAACGACTGGCAAGTATCCTGCTCATCGCATGTCTGCTCCTGTCGCTGCTGCCGATGAACGTGTTCGCGGCAACGGAGTATGAGCTGTACATCAACGAATTCCAGTTCACAAGCACCAATCTCACCTATACCGGTGAGGCCGGCAGCGCGGTCTATTCCCCGCAGACCAAAACGCTGTCGCTGAACAACCTGACCATCCGCACCACCCAAATAAACGCACTGATTTACAGCGAAATTCCCGACCTGACCATCAATGTCAACGGCACGACCACGATCAACCTGCTTGACAGCAGCCCGATCGGCGGCTCCGACGTTGGAACGGATCAGACGAATCATGCCTTCATGCTCAATGCCGCCACGACGATCAAGGGGCAGAGTGGCAACAAAAGCATCGACAAGATCGTGATCAACTCCAAGAGCATCGGTGTCGCGAAGCCGGAGCCCGACGGCACGACCCGCGTCGGCATCTCCTCCGCCTCGCAGTTGACGCTTCAGGACATCACGCTCAGCATGACCGACAACTCGGCAGCAAATAAGGTGGGACACGCCAGTCTCCTCCGCGCGGGCGGGTATACGACGATCAGCGGCTGCACGCTCGACGCACAGAAATGCGCTCACGGTGTCTTTATGCTTGAAAAAGCCGCCGCAAATATTGCAGGCACCGAGCTTTCCATGAATCTGAACGGCACACTCACCTCCGGCCTGAACTTTTCTCCCGGCACGACAAACCTCGTGAGCAACTGCTCCGGCACGATCAACGCAACCTATCCGCTCTATTCCCAGGGCAGCGTTACCGTCAACAACGCTGCCGGCGGTAAGCTGACGCTCAACGGCACCAAAGCCGCAGCGATCGCCGCTGAAAACAAGGGCGCCGCCGGCGGCAAGCTCCTGTTTCAGGACGCCAACGTTGTGCTGACCTCATCTGACTCATACGGCATTCATCTCCAGCCGAACGCCTCGGCGGAGCTCAAGCGCAGCACGGTCGATGTGACCGCTCCGAACATCTGCGTGTACGTTGACGAAAACGCGACGCTTTCGCTGACCGACGGCAGCGATCGGACCTGCCGGCTGTATCTGAAGGGCACAAACACCGCGGAAGGCGGCTCGGTCGGCATCTATGCAAAGGGCTCGGTTTCCTTTAACGCCGGTCTGCTCAGCGTCAGCAACGTCTACACGGCGATCCAGAACATGAGCACGGGAACCGTCGATTTCAGCGGCGGCAACCATACCCTCGATGCTGCGACCTGCGGCTACAACAACAACGGCACAGGAAAACTAAAGATCGGCGGCAACGTCAACGTCACGGTGAACGCCCTGATCGGCATTCAGCTCACCAAGAACACAGGCGGTATCCTCCAGATGTCCGGCGGCACGCTCAATCTCAACTGCGGCGAGACGGGTCTGCGGCTCCAGAACGGCGCGGGCAAGACCACGCTCTCCGGCGGCAGGCTCAACATCACCGGCACCGGCTCGACGCCGACTGCGGACGGCATCATGGCCTACAGTGCGATCGAGTTCAGCGGCACAGAGGTATTCTTTCAGCGCTGCAAGCGCGATCTGATCTCGCTCAACGGCGCAAACAAGCTCACCGCCGGTAAGCTCAGCCTCTCCGGCACGTCCATGGGCGCGCAGCTCTCGGGCGGCTTCGAGATGACCGGCGGCGAGATTGTCTCCGACTGCGCCTCCCTCGGCATCGTCGTTACGGATGGCACAGCCGCGCTCAAAAACGGCAAGCTCACCCTGAATGCCGGCTACCCGCTCTATTTGCAGCGCGGCGGCGTACTCGATTTCGCAGGCGCAGAGGTCAAGGCGACCGCCACGGAGAACTGTGCGCTGTATGTTGACCCGAACACCGCCAATGGTGTCAGCTCCTATCGGATCACCGGCGGCACGGTCGTCCTGCAATCGACGCAGGCCGCCGCCAACGCGGTATACACCTCTCTCCCCGCCAATTACGGCGTCTGGGTCGGCGCGGACGAGGCAAGCGCCGCGCCCGTGAGCACCGTCACCCAGCCGGTGCTGGCGAGGAACAAATACGCCCGCTTTGCCGAGAAGCAGAGCTACACGCTGACGCTCGTCAACGTCAAGGAGGGTACCTCCGCCACAGTCGTCGGCGGCGATGCCATCACCTACACGGCAGCCGACGCCCCAGAAGGGCAGCACTTCTCCCGTTGGGAGCTGACCGTCGGCACAAGCACGACCAGCGTCGGCACGAACGCGACCTACACCGGCACGATGCCCTACAGCAACGCCACCCTGACGGCGGTTTATGAAAGCTGCCGCGGCGGCACGGCGACCTGCAAGGAAAGAGCGACGTGCGAGGTCTGCGGCAAGCCCTATGGCAGCCTCGCGCCGCACAGCTACACCGCCGAGGTCGCCGACGCAAAATACCTCAAAACCGAGGCCGACTGCGACCATGCAGCCGTCTACTATAAATCCTGCACCGGCTGCGGTGAAAGCTCCAAGGGCACGGAGTTCGAAGCCACCTTTACGCACGGCGAGCCGCTCGGGCACGATTGGGGCGCGTGGACGTCCAACGGCGACGGCACGCACACCCGCGTCTGCGCCCGCGACGCCGCGCACACCGAAACGAAAAACTGCCACGGCGGCACAGCCGACTGCACCCATAAGCCCGTCTGCGAGGACTGCGGCACCGAATACGGCAAGCTCGGCGAACACAGCTACACTGCCGAGGTTGCCGATGCAAAGTATCTGAAATCCGAGGCCGACTGCGACCATGCAGCCGTCTACTATAAGTCCTGCACCGGCTGTGGTGAAAGCTCCAAGGGCACGGAATTCGAGGCCACCTTTACGCACGGCGAGCCGCTCGGGCACGATTGGGGCGCGTGGACATCCAACGGCGACGACACCCACACCCGTGTCTGCGCCCGCGACGCTGCGCATACCGAAACGAAAAACTGCCACGGCGGCACGGCCGACTGCACCCATAAGCCCGTCTGCGAGGACTGCGGTGCCGAATACGGCGAGCTCGGAACCCACAGCTACACTGCCGAGGTCGCCGACGCAAAGTATCTGAAATCCGAGGCAGACTGCGACCATGCAGCGGTCTACTACAAGTCCTGCACCGGCTGCGGCGAAAGCTCCAAGGGTACGGAATTCGAGGCCACCTTTGAAAGCGGTGAGCCGCTCGGCCACCAGTGGGGCGCGTGGACGTCCAACGGCGACGACACCCACACCCGCGTCTGCGCCCGCGACGCCGCGCACACGGAAACCAAGCCCTGCCACGGCGGCATAGCCGACTGCAATCATAAGCCCGTCTGCGAGGACTGCGGCGCCGAATACGGCGCAGGCACAAATCACGATTTCACCGCCGAGATCGTCGGGGAAAAATACCTCAGATCCGAGGCCGACTGCGACCATGCAGCCGTCTACTACAAGTCCTGCACCCGCTGCGGCGAAAGCTCCGAGGGCACAGAGCAGGAGGCCACCTTTGAAAGCGGCGCTCCCCTCGGCCACATCCCCGTCACCGACCCCGAGACCGAGCTTCTGACGCAGGGCGAGCACTGCTCCGTCTGCGGCGCGGTGCTGACCGCACAGCAGCCGAAGCTCGCCTCCTTCTGGACGGACGAGGGCAACTACGACGCCGCGCTCTATGCCTCCGAGCCGGGCGACTGGGTCATTTATGACGCAGCCGATCTCGCGGCGCTGGCGAAGAAGGTCGAAAGCGGCAGCACCTTCAAGGGCTGCACCGTCACGCTCGCGGCGGACATTGACCTGAGCGGCCACCTCTGGATCCCGATCGGCTATTTCTCGCGCACCGCCAGCGGCGCCACTCCCCTCCTCTTTGAGGGCACCTTTGACGGCGGGCTGCACAAAATCACCGGAATGTTTGCCTGCCCGCAGGGATATTCCCGCTCCATCGCCGAGGTCGGTCTGTTCGGCTATGTGAACGAGGGCACGGTGCGCGACCTTCTGCTCTTCGGCACAGTGTCCTACTCTTCGGCTGTTGACGGCTCGAACGCCGTCGGCGGTCTGGTCGGCTTTCTGAACATGGGAACGCTGCAAAACTGCGGCTTTGTCGGCAGCGTCTATTTGTACAGCGGTAACAAGTTCTCGCATGACGCCGGCGGTCTGACCGGCTATGCCTGGAGCAGCCGCATCGAAAACTGCTACGCGATCGCAAGCGTCGAGGCCAGCGTGCCGCACAGCACGATCTCTGTCGGCGGTGTCGGCGGCGCCACC
Source organism: uncultured Eubacteriales bacterium (assembly GCA_902477055.1). GTDB lineage: Bacteria > Bacillota > Clostridia > Oscillospirales > Oscillospiraceae > JAZOXB01. Next base: position 4,560 of record CABSFY010000087.1, on the reverse strand, counting down.
ACAGGCTGGAGCGGCCCGCTCACCGTGCGCAACTGCTACCTTGCCGTGAAGCTCCGCGCAACGGCGGTCGAGAACACGAGAGCCTGTATCGGCGGCCTTGCTCCGGAGAATTATCTCTCCGGCGAGGGGCACACGGTAGAAAACAACTTTGTTCAGCACGGCTTTGCGGTGAATGGGTACGTGAAGGAATCCGCGTTGAACGGCACGCTCCTGCGCAAGAGTGCCATGCAGAGCGACACGCTGCTCAACGCCCTCAACGACTACGTTTCCCGGAATCCCGGCAGCGGGATGCGCACATGGACGCTCGACCCCGCGCAGAACGGCGGCTATCCCGTCTTCGGCGTGTCGGTCTGGTTCATCTCCAATCTGACCGGCGTGGAAAACAGCTTCTCCGCGCTTCCCTATGGCGGCAAGGCGGAGGCCTATGTACCGACGGCGACCGGCTACGACTTTATGGGCTGGTACACCGACGAGGCGCTCACGGAGGCGTTTGACTTCACGCAGCCGGTCACCGAGAACACCGTGCTCTACGCCAAGTGGAAGCTCCATGTCTGCACGCCCGGCGCCTGCATAGTCGGCGAGAACGGGCTGCACTACACCCTCTGCACGGTCTGCGGTGAGCGGCTCGACTGCGAATACACCGAAGCGGTCATCGACCCGACCTGCACGAGCGCGGGCTACACCGTCCACACCTGCACCAACTGCGGAAGCTCCTATATCGACACCATCATCGAGGGCGGCCACAAGTGGGTCACGACCGTCACCCCGCCGACCCATACCGAGCCGGGCTACACGCTCTATGAATGCTCGGTCTGCAAGGAAAGCTACAAGACGGACTACACCGCGCCCGCCGGGCACGTCTTTGACGAAGGCACGGTCACGAAGGAGGCCACCTGCACCGCCGAGGGCGAAATGACCTATACCTGCTCCTGCGGCGTGACGCACACCGCCCCCATTCCCATGACCGAGCATGTGCTGTCGGCCGCCGTGACCGCCCCGACCTGCACCGAGCTGGGCTACACGACCCACTCCTGCAAGCACTGCGACTATTCCTACACCGACACGCCCGTCGGCGCGCTCGGCCACACGTGGGACATGGGCATCGTCACCGCCGCCCCGTCGCTGACCAAAACCGGCAAGCTCATCCAGACCTGCACGGTCTGTAAGGAAACAAAGGAGACCATTCTCCCGATGCTCTCCGTCTGCACCGGCGGCGAGGGCTGCCCGAGCAGCGCCTATAAGGATGTCCCCGGCGCCGAAAACTGGGCGCACGTCGGCATTGACTTCGTCCTCAAGTCCGGTCTGTTCTACGGCACGTCCGACACCACCTTCTCCCCCGACGACACCATGACCCGCGCCATGCTCGTCACGGTCCTCTACCGCCTTGAGGGTCAGCCGAAGGTCAGCGCCAAGAACCCGTTCAGCGACGTAGCCTCCGGCACGTGGTACACCGACGCGGTGATCTGGGCCGCAGAAAATAAGATCGTCAACGGCATCGGCGACGGCAAATTCGACCCCGACGGCGAGATCACCCGCGAACAGATGGCCGCCATCCTCTACCGCTATTCCTCCTTCAAGGGCCTGACCCTGACCGAGGGCGACTTTGCCGCCGAATACCCCGACGAGAAGGCCATCAGCGCCTACGCCCTCGAAGCCATGCGCTGGGCCAACGCCGAATTCCTCATCAACGGCACCCGCGACGGCAGCACCACCTACCTCGACCCCCAAGGCCACGCCACCCGCGCCCAAGTCGCCGCAATCTTAATGCGCTACGTCCAAAACATCCTGAGCAAATAACCCACCGCGCCCAAAACCTCCCTCTGCGAGGGAGGTCAGCCGTCAAAGAACCTCCCTCTGACGAGGGAGGTTTTTTGACGCAGCATAGCCTTTTGATTCATATCAACCGCAAAAAAGCCGCTGGCGGAAAGTGGTCAAAAAGTGTACTTTATGACACATTCTGAAAAATGATTTTTTTTGCAAAAGGGGCTTGCATTTTGTATATATGACGTTTAAAATAAGACTGAAAAAACCGCCGGCAGAGTGCGTTCAAAAAGTACACGTTTTGAACGCCTTCTGATTTTCAGTTGTTGTGAACACGAAGGCTGTTCCGGTTTGTCGGGAAATGTCCCTGTTTTGTCATAGCGAGGGGCGCGCAGCAACCCGTGGCAATCGCATCGCACGCAGCTGCGAAAGGACGAGGGTTACGGATTGCCACGTCGCTCCTCGCAATGACAAACCCGGAGGATTTATCGATATTCGGAACATGAACGTGTTTACATACATTTTATCGAAACTCTAAAAGGAGGACAAACAATGAAAACCCGTAAGTCTACCAAACGGGCATTGCTGCTGAGCGTATGTTCCATTCTGCTCTGCCTCGTGATGCTCATAGGCACCACCTTCGCGTGGTTCACCGACACGGCCTCGACCGCCGTCAACACCATTAAATCCGGCACGCTGGACATCGTGCTGGAGATGAAGAAAGCGGACGGGGCCTGGGAATCCGCCGAGGGCAAGACGCTTGACTTTGTCAAGGCCGCCAATGCGCCCGAGAATGAAGCCATTCTCTGGGAGCCGGGCTGCACCTACACGCTGCCCAAGCTGCGCATCATCAACAACGGCAAGCTCGCGCTCAAGTACAGAGTCCAGATCAACGGCATCCAGGGCGACGCGGAGCTGAACAAGGCCATTGAATGGAAGATCGACGGCGCAGACATCGCGCTGACCGAGGACCATCTGCTGCCCGAAGCGTCGAAGGAGTTCACCCTCTCCGGCCACATGAAGGAAGAAGCCGGCAACGAGTATCAGGGCCTGACCATCAGCGGCGCAAGCATTATCGTTTACGCAACGCAGTACACGTATGAGTTCGACAGCAACAATAATACCTACGACGAGAGCGCGGCCTACGCGATCGCCGACGGCAACACCCTCAAGGCCGTGCTGGCCGAGGGCGGCAATGTGACCGTGAGCGACACCGTGAAAACGTCCGGCGAGGATACCGCAGACGCGCGCGTTATCATCGGAAAGCCCACGACTCTCACGCTGAACAAGAAGATCGTTTCCCCCGACGACATGGGCAACAACAACACCAACTTCGTCGCCCTGATCGTTGACGCAGACACCACGATCAACGCCGGTGCAAACGGCGGCATCGACACCGGCACAAACGGCGGCTATGCCATCAACGTCCGCAACGGCGCGACGCTGACCATCAACGGCGGCTCCTACTACGGCGGCGGCACGGCCGTTCAGGTCCAGAAGGGTACCCTCGTCATCAACGGCGGCTTCTTCGCCGTCGAGCCGTACAGCAACCCCGTTTACGGCTATGAGTACCTGCTCAACTGCATCGACGGCAACTATAAAGACGGCACCGCGAAGATCATCGTCAAGGGCGGCACGTTCGTCAACTTCAACCCGTCCAACAACGCTGCCGAAGGCGCTGGTACGAATTTCGTCACGGACGGCTACAAGGTCGTTTCCGAAACGAAGGCCAACGGCGATACCTGGTACACCGTTGAAAAGAACCCCACCGCCATCACCTATCCGGACGGCAAAACGGAAGCCGACTTCGCCGAAGCCGATAAGGCAATGGACGCGGCCGGCAACACCTACACCTCCTTCAAGGAAGCGTTCGAGAACGTCGCCGACGGCGGCGAGCTGTACCTCAAGAAGGACAGCACGGTCGATTTCCCGACCCATCTGAATGTCACGAAAAACATCACGATCTACGGCAACGGCGCTGATTTCTCCGGCAAGGACATCTCCATCGGCACCTACGCCGCGCCCGAAAACAAGGAAACGACCGTCAACATCTACAACGCGAAGAATCTGGTCGTCTGGGGCCAGCCCACGGACAATCTTTCCGACGATTGCACTTGGAACGTGAACTTCTACAGCTGCGAGAACACCGGCTATAACTTCCTGATGTATCGCGGCGGCGAGAGCGCGACTGCAAAGATCAACCTCACGCTGACCGACTGCAAGGCGACCGGCTTCGCTGATTCGATCGTCCACGCCACCGCCGACGGCTCCATCGTCATCAAGAACTGCACCTTTGAAAACAACTGCGCCCCGGTCAACATCGCGCACAAGCAGAGCGGCACGATGACCGTCACCGTCGAGGGCTGCCAGTTTAGCAGCTGCGGCAAGATCGATACGGCCAACGATTACTTCGCACCGGCCCGCTTTGTCAACAACAGCGCCACCGGCACGCTGAACGTCACCCTGACGAACAACACCTTCACCGGCACGATCGGCACGAACGGCGACATTCTGCTCGGCGACTACAGAACCGGCAAGGAATCCCACGCCCTCACCGCAACGATCACCACTGCGAATCCCGTCATGGTGAAGTCCTCCACCGAAGCAGCCTACAGCTACAACGGCGGCACGATCACCCTCAACTAAACACTGCATCGAAAAGGGCATGAGGGAAACCTCATGCCCTTTTATCATATTACAATTCTTTCTCCGCACAGGTGCAAGCCGCGATAGTTGATGCGACGAACGCGAAGTTGCCTACAACGGGCCGATGAGGGCATCGGCCCCTACGCATAATTG
>CABSFY010000086.1 GCA_902477055.1 uncultured Eubacteriales bacterium | reverse complement strand
GGAGTGAATGACATGCCGGTGGCATGTCAGAGCCGCGAGGTGACCGAGCCGCAGTGAGACCTGTCAGCGAAGCTGACGGAAGGATTGCGTCCTTGCGCTGCAAGGACAGCGGGCTTTGCCCGCCGATGATGGCAGTCCGATAGCCGCTGTAGGGCGGGCTGCCCTCAGCCCGCCGCCGCTGGCGGTTCAGCATTTTCCGGCCTTGAGGCGGATCATGAGGATCCAGCAGAGGCTGGACAGGCGGTTGAGGGCGAGGAGGATATCGCGGCGCTCCAGCCGGCCGTCGCGGTCGGAAAAGGCACGGTAAGCGGCAAGCTCCGTCTGCCGCACGACGGTGCGCAGCCGGTTGAGCCGCAGCATGGCTGGGCCGTCCGTGTATGACGGCATGAAGTGCGGCTGGCCGTAGTATTTCTGCGGGAAATGGCTGTGCTCGCGCAGCTCCTGCGCCGTTAGACCGCAGAGTCGGATCTCCTTCACCGGCTCGCCCAGCACGTCCGCGCGGATGAGCGAGCGGACAAAATCCAGCACTTCCTGAAAAGCCACGATCAGCGCGTCATGCCCCGCCGCAGCCTCCTGCGCCAGCAGAAGCTCCGCCTCCAGCGCGTCGATCATGCCGCGAAAGGCGATGCGGGGATGGCTTTTCGGAACGAGGACGTTGCCCTGAAGGTGCGTCAGCTCCTCCGGCTTTTCCGAAAAGCTGCCGCCAAGCAGGGTCGTGTAGGTCGTTTTGGCCTCCTCCGGGGCGGCGATGCGGACGTTCTCCGCTTGCAGCCAGTCCCGTGCGGCGGGACTGAGCCGGTCGGCTTTGCCGAGGTAGAATACCCGCTTGCCGTCCAGCACCCGCAGCCCCGCCCGCACGTTTTCCAGCGTGTAGAGCATCAGCCCTCGCCTGCGGCGCTGCCGCCTTTCGGCAGGATGGCATCAACCTCCGTGTGGGGGCGGGGGATGACGTGGACGGAGATCAGCTCGCCGACCTTCTCCGCTGCTGCCGCACCCGCATCTGTGGCGGATTTTACCGCGCCGACGTCGCCGCGCACCATGACGGTGACAAGACCGCCGCCGACCTGCTCCTTGCCGACGAGCTGGACGTTGGCCGACTTTACCATTGCGTCGGCGGCTTCAATGGCGGCGACGAGGCCGCGCGTTTCGATCATGCCGAGGGCATTCGTGTTTGCAATCATTGCTTCATTCCTCCGTAAGCTTCAGTTTTTTCAAAATTTCCTGCGTCAGCGCTTCGATGAACGCGGAATCGGGTGTGATATCGCCGCTCTGCGTGTCCCACGCGACACGGCGGATGTTGATGAGGTCAAGCGGGCCGATGTTATTTGATGACGAGCTGCCGCCGACCGCGCCGCAGCCGAGGGTCAGCGCCGGGAACAGACCGGTGCTCAGGCCGATGCCGCCGAGGGCCGACGGCGTGTTGACCAGAAAGCGCGACACCGGAATCTCCAGCGCAAAGCGCCGGATGACCGCCTCGTCGCTTGCGTGGATGGAGAAGGTATGCCCCGCGCCCTCGCCATAGAGCACCTCGCAGACACGATTTAAGATCGTTTTCTCGTCGCGCTCGACGAACACGGCCAGAATGGGGCAGAGCTTTTCCCGCGAATAGGGGCGCGTGGGGCCTGCCTCCGTTTCGTGCGCCAGCAGCACCCGCGTTTCCTGCGGCACGGAAACGCCCGCCATCTGCGCAACCTGAAACGCCGTTTTGCCGACGACCTTGGGGTTGATCGAGCCGTCGCAGCGCAGCAGCAGCGCCGCGACCCTGCCTGCCTCCTGCGTGGAGAGAAAATAGCAGCCCTGCCGCAGAAATTCCTCCTTCACGCGCTCGGCGCAGCACTGCTCCAAAATGACGCTTTGCTCCGAGGCGCAGACCGTGCCGTTATCGAAGGTTTTCGAGCGGATGATCTTCCGGACGGCATCGGGAATGTCGGCGGATTTGTGAATATACGCCGGGCCGTTGCCTGCGCCGACACCGATGGCGGGCTTGCCGGAGGAATACGCCGCGCGAACCATGGCGCTGCCGCCGGTGGCGAGGATGAGGCGAGTAAATTTATGGTGCATCAGCTCATTTACTGCGTCCATCGTCGGCGTGGAGATGCAGCCGATCGCGCCCTTGGGGCAGCCCACCGCCTCCGCAGCCTCGGCCATAAGCTGCGCCGTCTTGACCGTGCAGCCTACCGCGCCCGGATGGGGCGAAAAGACGATGGGACTGCCCGCCTTGAGGGCGACCATGGATTTATAAATGACGGTCGAGGTCGGATTTGTCGAGGGGACGATGCCCGCGATCACGCCGACGGGGACACCCACGTCCCAGACGCGCCGCTGCTCGTCCTCCCGCAGGATGCCGACGGTGCGCAGACCGGCGATGGCCTGCTGCACGCGGCGGGCGGCGAAGCGGTTTTTCTCGGTTTTGTCCGCCTCGTTGCCGAAGCCCGTTTCCTCGACGGCGAGCTTGGCCAGCGCGGCGGCGTTTTTCTCGCCTGCGTCGGCGATGGCATCGACGATGCGGTCGATTTTTGCCTGATCGAAGCGCTTGAGGGCTTCAAAGGCCTCCTGCGCTGCTGCGACCAGCGTTCGCGCCTCCTGCCGGGAGCGCAGATCCTTATCCAATTCCATGCAATCTTCCTCCTGTATCGATGGGCCGCGCCGCCACCGCCCGCACCGCGTCGGCGAAGGCATCGCAGGCCGCCTTGCACGCGGACTGCGTTCCGGTGAGCAGGCCGCCGCCAAAATTCGTTTCGCTCGGCGGGGCGAACAGCGATTGCAGCTTCACATCCGCTGCCTTCAGCGCCGCGTCGAGGGCGTAAATGGCCTCCACCGGCGGCGCGATGAGATAGGCCAGCGCCTGCCCTGCCGGGATATGCGCCAGCTTGGACAGATAGCTGCCCGTGCGGGAAACGCAGTGGGCAAGGCAGACGACGCTGCCCTCGTCGTTTGCGGTCTGAAAGCCAATGGCTTGCAGCAGCGCCGCTGCGGCTTGCAGACCGCTGCGCACCTCGGACGGATTCTCGCCGCCGAGGATGCCGATGACTTCACCGGCCAGCTTTGTCGAGGCGTTGGCCGCGCCGGCATACAGGCTGCGGGCGTAGACGACCTCGACGTTGGCCTTCTTCGTCGCCTCGTCCAGCGCGATATAGGTCGCGTCGTCGCAGTCGGTGGACAGCAGCGCGACCGAGCGGCAGTGCGCCGGAAGCCGCAGGGACTTGCGCAGCCCCTCGGAAATATTTGCGATGTGCTGCGCACACAGGACGGTCACGGGGATGCGGTCGCCGGTCATGCCTCTCCCTCCCGCAGGTCGATGCCCGAGGCCCTCTGCCGCAGGATGCGGTCGATGAGCGAGGCAATGTGCGCACCTGCCTCCACCGCCGCGACGCCCTGCTGATGAATGTTGGAAACGACCGTCCGCTTGGATTCGGAAATGCCGCGGTGGGGCTTATAGGTGAGATAGGCAGACATGGATTCGTTTGTGACCAGCCCCGGCCGCTCTCCGACGAGCAGGCACACCAACTCGCAGCCCGTCAGGTCGCCGATGTGGTCCGACGCGCCGACGCGGCAGTAGCGGACAAACAGGCTCTGCCCGGGGTCAATGCCGTAGGTTTTCAGACCCTGCCGGATGGCGGCGGCGCAGTCGAGCGCGTTGGCCAGAATCGCCGCCGAGGACAGTCCGTCGCCGATGACCAGCAGAACGCGCCGTCCCTTGCAGACCTCGGCGATCACCTTGGCGTTATGCTCGTCGAAGCGACGGCCGAGGTCGGGGCGGGTGAGATATTCGTCCTTGTCGGTGCATTCGGTCTGCACCGGGACGAGGCCGTTTTCCTTCGCGAATTCCTCCGGCACAGGGGAAAACACACTGTCCTGCGCGGCGGCGTGGTCGGCGCGGAAGCGCAGCATCGTCGCCGTTTTATAGCGCGTTCCGGCTCGTCCCAGGCCGATGCGGGCTGGGGTTTTGGCCTTGAGCGCGAGAAAGGCCGGGCCGTCCTTCGGCTCCTCGACGAGATACTGCTGCCGCAGATCGACCGTTGTGATGTCGGGCAGCGCGCCCTCGTCCGCAGCGGGGACGCTTGGCTTGTAATCGCCGGCCTTGACGGGCGGCTCCGGTGCGGCGGTGCGTTCGCGCAGCATCTGGGCGACAAGGGCCTTCAATTCTTCCTGATTCATCTGTTTCGCCTCCTTGTCATAGCAGTGCCGAGCCGTCGCCGGCCTTTTTGGTCAGGCGGCCGTTTTCGACGAAGCCCATTTTTTCCAGCCAGCGCTGGAAGGGCGGAATGGCCGTCAGACCGAACAGCTCCCGCAGCGTCGCCGTTTCGTGGAAGCCGGTCGTCTGGTAGTTGAGCATCACGTCGTCGCCGTGCGGGATGCCCATGAAGTAGTTGCAGCCCGCTGCCGTCAGCAGCGTGCAGAGATTTTCAATGTCGTTTTGATCGGCCTTCATATGGTTGGTGTAGCACGCGTCGCAGCCCATCGGAATGCCGGTGAGCTTGCCCATGAAATGGTCCTCCAGTCCCGCCCGCAGCACCTGCCGCGCGTCGTAAAGATACTCCGGCCCGATAAAGCCGACGACCGTGTTGACGAGAAACGGCGCATAGCGCTTGGCAAAGCCGTAGCAGCGGGCCTCCATCGTGACCTGATCGGCGCCGTGGTGCGCCTCACTGGACAGCTCGGAGCCTTGGCCGGTTTCAAAGTACATCACGTTCGGCCCCTCCGCTGTGCCTTGTGTCAGAGCAAGCTGCCGCGCCTGCTCGACGAGCTTCCCGTCGAGGCCGAAGGCGGCGTTGCCCTTCTCCGAGCCGGCGATGGACTGGAAAATGAGGTCGGCGGGCGCACCGGCTTCGATGGCGCGCATCTGCGTCGTGATGTGCGCCAGCACGCAGGTCTGCGTCGGGATGGCGTGCTTTCGCTTGATTTCGTCAAAGCGCGTCAGGATTTTTTTCACGCTCTCGGCGGTGTCCCCGGCGGGGTTCAGCCCGAGGACGGCATCGCCTGCGCCGTAGCTCAGCCCCTCGACGAGCGAGGCGGTGATGCCGTCGATGTCGTCGGTCGGGTGGTTCGGCTGGAGGCGGCATGAAAGCGTCCCCGGCAGGCCGATGGTGGTGTTGCAGTGTGCCGTAACGCGAATTTTCTTTGCCGCGCAGATGAGGTCGAGGTTGCTCATGAGCTTGGCCGCGCCCGCAATCATCTCCGCCGTCAGACCGCGCGAGATGCGGCGGATGTCCGCGCCGGAGGTCGTTTCGGCCAGCAGCCATTCGCGGAGCTGCGAAACCGTCCAGCCCTTGATTTCATCGTAAATGCGTTCGTTGAGGTCGTCCTGAATGATGCGTGTGACCTCGTCGGCTTCGTAGGGGACGACAGGATTTTCCCGCAGATCGTGTAGCGTCAGCTCGGCAAGGACAACCTTTGCCGCCACGCGCTCCTGCGCCGTTTCGGCCGCCACCCCGGCCAGCCGGTCGCCGGATTTTTCCTCGTTCGCCTTGGCCAGCACCTCCTTGACGTCCCGGAAGGCATAGGTTTTTCCGAATAGCAGTGTTTTTAATTTCAAAGAATCAGCTCCTTTGCATGGTGCGAATGTAATTGCGATTCGTAGGGCGGGCAGTGTCGATTTCGTGAATAGTGAATGGTGAATATTGAATAGTGAATAATATAACATGGTGTGTCTTCGGCACGGATTGAAATTCGCGCCTTTGGCGCGAAGACAATCCCTCAGACGCGCTGCGCGCGCCAGCTCCCTTTACACAAGGGAGCCGTTGGGTTTAGGGCTCCCTTGTGTAAAGGGAGCTGTCAGCGAAGCTGACTGAGGGATTGTGTCCTTGCGCTGCAAGGACAGCGGGCTTTGCCCGCTAATTGCTGGCACTTTGATTTTACTGCAAACCATATTGCAACGTGTGCTTGTGGGCGCGGGATCAGAGGACCAGCGTTTTGATGACGACGGGGAGGGCTTGGCCGTGGGCGACGGGGGTACCGATGTCGAGGTATGCGCCGTCACGGAGCGATACGCCGTCGAGGCAGACAAGACCGGTACCGGGCAGGAGCGTGCCGAGGGCCTGTCCCAGCGCCTTGCCCATGTCGCTGCGGACGGCGATGACGTAGGGCGGTGCGGTGCTTTGCAGGCCCAGCGCAATGCCGTCGGCAAGGCGGCACAGCTCGGAAAAGCGCGGGCTTTGCCGTCCTTCCAGCGCGAGAACGCTTTTCTCACCGCCGGGACAGACGATGGCGGTCTTTTGCCGGATGCGGCGGGCCAGCTCCTCCGGCTCCAGCGCTTCATCCTCTCGCGACAGCGCCGCGACGGGGAGATTTTTCATCGGGAACTGCACGCCGTCATAGAAAATCGTGCTGCCGGAAAGCGTCGTGGCGTGGCTGCCCGCACCGATGACGGTAGCGCGGATGGTTTCCTGCGCCCGTAGGAACGCCCCGGCGCAGAGCCTTGAGCGATAGATTGCGCGGCCGAGCAGCACGCCGAGATCACCGTAGCGAAACGGCGGCTGCGCGTCGGGCGAAATGAGATCGGCTACGCCGCCGGAAAACGACAGCAGCGGCGGCCTTGACAGCGTGACGTTCTTATCCGTGATGAACTGCTCCAGAAGCCCGCTCGGCGGCCGCAGACCGACGGCCTCTTCCAAAACCTCGGCCAGCAGCTGCGCAACCGGCTCAAGCAGCGCCGCGGTCATCCGCTGCCCGGCGGTGAAGTCGAAAAACGGCTGCAAAACCGGCGAAAGATAGGTCAGAAAGCCCTGCTCGTCCACCTTGACCAGCCGCCCGCCGACATTCAGACAGCCGGTGTCCCGCAGATCGCCGTTTTCAAACAGCGCGAGGTTCGTCGTGCCGCCGCCGATGTCGAGATTCAGCACCGTGCAGCCGTGCGTCCGCGAATAGGCCTCCGCGCCCGCGCCCTTGCCTGCAAGGACGCTTTCCAGCGCAGGCCCTGCCGTTGCGACGACGAAATCGCCCGCAAAGCCCGCCAGCGCGTCGAGCACCTGCCGTGCGTTCTCCTTCCGCGCCGTTTCGCCCGTAATGATGACCGCGCCGGTCTGAATGGCGCTTTTGTCATAGCCCGACGCCCGGTATTCCGCCTCCACGATCTCTCGCACGCCCTGCGCGTCGATCTCCGAGTCGGACTTGAGCGGCGTGAAATGGATGCGGCTGCGGTAGAGAACCTCCTTCTGCGCGATCTCGAAGCTCGGCACGCTGAAGGACGAGCGCGTATTTTGCAGCGTCAGACGCGAGATGACCAGCTGCGTCGTGGTCGTGCCGATGTCAATGCCGACAGAAAGAAGCGTTTCCATGGTAGCCTCCGAAAACAGAGAATTTATTATACTAGAATCTGTTAAAAAGCTTGAAGAGCTTTTTATAGCGCCAACGGCGCGTCAGATTCTGCATGAGACGGCGCAGCGTGCATTCGCACGATGCGAGTGTGCATAGCACACGGGATTCTTGATGAAATATTTTCATCAAGAATCAGTATTAGACTGCGCGGACAGTGCCGATTTTGTTCGTAGGGCGGGCTGCCCCCAGCCCGCCGTGTGCAGGCTCCATCAATAGCCGCCATGTAGGGGGGCGGTGTCCTCGACGCCCCGCTGTAGGCAGCTTCAATTTTGCTGCGCGGGTCAAAGGGCCTGTTTTAGCAGGACGAGATAATCGTTACTTGTTGCGCCGACAGGATTGGTGGCGGAGCAGGGGTCGTTGGCGGCGGCGGTGGCGACGGCATCCGCTTTGGCCAGAACGGCCTCGCGGGAGAGACCTGCCTCCGTCAGCGTACCGGGCAGGTCGAGCTGGCGGCGAACGCGCTTGACGGCAAAGCCGAGCGCATTCTGCCCGCTCAGGCCGCAGAGCGCAGCAAGGCGGCGATAGCCTTCCTGACTGCCGTTGAATTGCAGAACGTGGGGTAGGAGAATGCCGTTGATGCGCCCGTGCGGCAGATGGAACGCGCCGCCGATCGCATGGGACAGCGCGTGGCACGCGCCGAGTCCCGCGTTATCGAAGGCGATGCCCGCCATCGTCGCGGCACAGTGAATCTCTCCCCGAACGCCGCGCTCGCCGCGATAGGACGCGGGGAGCCGTTCCAGCGCTGTGCGGAAGGCGCAGCCCGCCAGCGCGTCGGAAAACGGCGTGGCGTTTTTGGCGACGACGGCCTCCAGACAGTGCGCCAGCACGTCCATGCCTGCGTCGGCGATCAGCGCCGGCGGCAGCTTGTCCAGCAGCGCGGCATCCAAAATTGCCAGCGACGGCCGCAGCGCCTCGTCCACCAGCGGATGCTTCACACCGTCGTGTGTCAAAATGGCGAAGGATGTGACCTCTGAGCCGGTGCCGGACGAGGTGGGAATGGCGACAAAGCGCGGCTTTGCCTGCGCCATGGCAAGCATCCCCTTGGCACAGTCGATGGCGCTGCCGCCGCCGAGGGCCAACAGCACGTCCGGCGCGAAGGTATCCAGCCGCCGCACGCCCTCGGCAATCAGCGTCAGCGGCGGGTCGGGCTGCACCTGATCGAAAATTTCGCACTGCGCCCCGCCGCAGAGGGAGCAGATGTGCTGTGCCGTGCCGTTTTCGGCAAAGAACCGGTCGGTGACGAGCAGCATTTTTTTCGCGTCGAGCGTTTGCAGCGCGGACAGGGCATTTTCGCCGCAGCAAATGTGGGTAGAGAACTCAAATCGCAAGCAAATCGCCTCTTTTCGGTCGTAGTATTTCCCAATTCTGCCGGAAAATGTGGCCGCGCAGAAAAAAGTTTCCGCCGAAGGTTGACAGACGGGCCGAAGTATGGAAAAATAAGAGAGAAAGTATTCGGAACCGAAAGAAGGAGCGCGAACATGGCTGAAACGATTAAAATTGAATGTCCGAATTGCAGAAAGGTGCTGGAAATCCCGCAGGAGCTGGAGGAATTTTCCTGTATGTACTGCGGCGAACGGATGAAGCTGGCGGAGCTGCTGCGTCCGACGGAGGGACAGACGGAGGCGGAGGCCTATCTGCGCGAGCATCTGCCGGAGGCGGTGACGCGCTATCCGGACTATTATCGCCGCATAACGCGGAAGGATTTTGTTCCGACCTTTGCCGTCTACGAGCAGGAAAACAGCCCGCTGCTGCGTTATCTGGATGCGGCACGGCTACCGGGAACGGATACGATGCCGCGTATTTGTACAAACCTGCTCGACAGTCTTGACCGACACATGATGGGCGATAAGCGCTGGAAAAACCGGATGCAGCGGTCGCAGGTCGTGTTTGAAACCAAGCTGGTGCTGGCGATCTTCCTTTGCCCGCTGGTGCGCAAGCTGAAGCTGGAGAGTGCGGAGGAGTTCTGCAACGAGCTGCATAAGCAGTGGCTGGAGCGCTACCCGAAGGAGCCGTGGTATCCGGGCGACTACGACGTGCTGGTTGCGGGCTTCAAGAAGCGCAGATGGTGCTTCATCACGACGGCGACGTGCCAACACGAAGGCAAGCCCGACGACTGCGCGGAGCTGACGGCATTCCGCGCCTTCCGCGACGGCTGGCTGGCCGAGAGCGAGGGCGGGCAGGCGCTGATCGACGCGTATTATGATGTCGCGCCGGGCATCGTCGCCTGCATCGACTACTGCGACGCACCGGAGCAGCGGTATGAAGAAATCCGCCGCGGCTGGCTGGAGCCGTGCTATCAGGCCCTGCGGGAAAACCGCCCTGCCGACTGCCGCAAAATCTATACCGATATGGTCCGTACCCTGAGCCGGCGTTACGAACAGTAAAAAAATCCTGCCGCAGTCCCCGATGAAGTAGTCAATAGTTAGTAGACACAAAATTTCTTAAGCCACCAGATCTGTTCT
>CABSFY010000085.1 GCA_902477055.1 uncultured Eubacteriales bacterium | reverse complement strand
GACCTGCTGACCGCCCGCACCGACGGCGGCCGCCTCGTCCGCCTGCCCGGCGACGAGGCGCTGATCGGGCAGTTCCGCGACGTCCGCATCACCGGCTGCACGACGTGGAGCCTCACCGGCGAGCTGATTTGACGTAAAGTCGCTCAATTTTGCGTAGGGCGGGGTGCCCTCACCCCGCCGTCCCTGCCGCAGCGCCTCGGCTCCCTCTCTGAGGGAGCTGTCAGCCGAAGGCTGACTGAGGGAGTCCCCCGTCCCGCCGCAGCGGATTTTAAACCGTGCCGTCAGGCACACCTATCAATATTATTCACTATTCAATATTCACCATTCATTATTCACTAACTCGACACTGCCTGCGCGCGGCGGGCTGAGGGCAGCCCGCCCTACGTGTTGAACGAACTGCCCCAAAGAAAGAAATCATACGATCGGAGGACATCACCCATGGCCGAGCTGACCCCCATGATGCGGCAATATCTGGAAATCAAGGAGCAGCATCAGGACTGCATTCTCTTTTTCCGCCTCGGCGACTTCTATGAGATGTTCTCCGACGACGCGCGCCTGGCCTCGAAGGAGCTGGATCTGACCCTTACCACCCGCGACCGCGGCAAGGACAAGGCCGACCAGACGCCGATGTGCGGCGTGCCGTACCACTCGGCCGAGAGCTACATCGCCCGCCTTGTTGCGAAGGGCTATAAGGTTGCAATTTGTGAACAGCTGGAGGATCCGGCGCTGGCCAAGGGCCTTGTCAAGCGCGACATCACCCGCATCGTCACCCCCGGCACCGTGCTGGAAAGCTCCATGCTCGACGAGAGCCGCAACAACTATTTTGCCTGCGTGTTCGGCGAGGGCGGCAGCTACGGCGTGAGCTTCTGCGACATTTCGACGGGTGCTTTTTATGCGACTTATTGCGACGGCCCGCAGGCGATCGACCGCGTGATTTCCGAGCTGGGCCGCTTCGCCCCGGCGGAGGTTCTGCGCGGCGGCGAGGCATTGCAAAGCGCCGAGCTGAACGACGCGTTACAAAATCGCTTAAGCTGCTGTGCCGATGCAGGCTCTGACGTTTTATTTGATGAAACGACAACCCGTGAAACGACGGAAAAACAGTTCAGAGAATCCGTTGCCGGCCTTGGCCTCGGCGAAAAATCCGTCCTCTGGCGCAGTGCGGGCGCTCTGCTGCGGACGCTCCGCGAGCTGCAAAGGGTCAGCCTCACGCACGTCCGGACGCTGGAATTTTACGTCAGCGGCCGCTTTTTGGAGCTGGACTTGACTGCACGCCGCAACTTGGAATTGACCGAAACGTTACGGAGCGGCGAAAAGCGCGGCAGCCTCCTCTGGGTGCTGGATAAGACCAAGACCGCAATGGGCAGCCGGATGCTGCGAAGCTGGCTGGAAAAGCCGCTGCTCAGCCCGAACCGCATCGCGCAGCGGCTGAATGCCGTTGAGGAGCTGGTCGGCGCGACCCTTCCGCGCGGCGAGCTGCGGGAGCTTCTGGCCAGCGTGACCGATTTGGAGCGCGCGACGGCTCGCATCGTCACCGGCGCGGCCAACGCCCGCGATATTTTGGCTCTCGGCAACGGCTGCGCACCGCTTCCTGCGCTCAAAACCGCACTGTCACAGTTCAAATCGCCGCTTTTGACCGTCCTGTACGATGAGCTGGACGAGCTGGCCGACCTGACGGCGCTGGCCGCCGCCGCGATTGTGGACGAGCCGCCGTTTACCGTCCGCGAGGGCGGCATGATCCGCGCGGGCTACAGTGAGGAGCTGGACCGCCTGCGCGACATCGTTTCCGGCGGCAAGGGGACGCTGGCCCGCATCGAGGCTGAGGAAAAGGAAAAAACCGGCATTAAAAACCTGCGCGTGGGCTACAATCGCGTATTTGGTTACTATATCGAGGTTGCAAAGGGACAGGTCGATCTTGTTCCGGACACTTATATTCGTAAGCAGACACTTACAAACGGCGAACGCTACATCACGCCCGAGCTAAAGGAGCTGGAAAGCACCATCCTGACCGCCCGTGACCGCATCACCGCGCTGGAGTACGAGCTGTTTTCTACCGTGCGCACTCAATTTGCCGCGCAGGCCGAGCGCATCCAGCGGACGGCGCAGGCTGTCGCGTGTACGGACGTGCTGACGTGCTTTGCGGAATTGGCTGTTAAAAATCATTACTGCAAGCCAGAGGTCGATCTTTCCGGCGAGCTGGACATCCGCGACGGTCGCCACCCCGTGGTCGAGCAGGTGCTGAAAAACGCTCTGTTTGTCCCGAATGATACGCATCTCGACGGCGAGGCCAACCGCTGCGCCATCATCACCGGCCCAAATATGGCAGGTAAATCGACTTATATGCGCCAAGTTGCGCTCATCGTCCTGATGGCCCAAATCGGCTGCTTTGTCCCTGCACGCTCGGCGCGCATCGGCATTGTGGACCGCATTTTCACCCGCATCGGCGCATCGGACGATCTCTCCATGGGAAAATCGACCTTTATGGTGGAAATGTCAGAAGTCGCAGAAATACTAACGCACGCGACAGAACGCAGCCTTCTGATCCTCGACGAGATCGGCCGCGGCACGTCCACGTTCGACGGCATGGCCATCGCGCGGGCGGTGCTGGAATACGCGGCGGACAAGAAGCGCCTCGGCGCGAAAACCCTCTTTGCCACGCATTACCACGAGCTGACCGACATCGAGCGGGAGCTGCCGGGCGTACGGAACTATAACATTGCTGTCAAAAAGCGCGGCACGGATATCGTGTTCCTGCGCAAGATTGTCCCCGGTGCGGCGGACGATTCCTATGGCGTGGAGGTCGCAAAGCTGGCAGGCCTGCCCGACCGCGTCATCCGCCGCGCCCGCGAGCTGCTGCGCGATCTCGAAAACGGCGCCCCCGTCCGCACCGTCACCGTCGCAGCCGATGACCAGGTGTCCATCCTGTCAATGGAAAACGATGCCCTGCGGAAAAAACTCGAAGCCCTCAACGTCGAAACCATGACCCCCATCGAAGCCATGAACGCCCTGTTCGAGCTGAAAAAGATGATCTGAGCCATGGTGCGCACTATAAAACGATACTCGCGCCGCTGGCAAGGCAGCTTCGCAAGCGTATGGCAGCGTGGAGCGGAAGCCGAGGCGCTGCGGCGCAGGAAAACAAAACCCCCAGAAAAATAATTATGTAAACCAATCGAGGTGGAGAAAATGCCGAAAATTCAGTGTCTTTCGCCGCAGCTTGCGGATATGATCGCAGCGGGCGAGGTCGTGGAGCGGCCCGCCAGCGCCGCGAAGGAGCTGGTGGAAAATGCGATTGACGCGGGCGCAAAGCACATCACGGTCGAAATTCAAAACGGCGGTATGACATTTTTGCGCGTCACCGACGACGGCTGCGGCATGGAGCCGCAGGACGCGGAAACGGCGTTTTTGCGCCACGCGACGAGCAAGCTCCGCCGCCCGGAGGATTTGGAAGCGATTTACACCCTCGGGTTTCGCGGTGAGGCGCTGGCGGCCATCAGTGCCGTGTCACGCATCGACCTCCTAACGAAAACCGCCGATGCGCCCTTCGGAACAAGCCTGCATCTCGAAGCCGGAACGATCACCGAGCGCGGCGAGGCGGGCTGCCCGGACGGCACGACGATCATCGTTCGCGATCTGTTCTTTAACACGCCTGCGCGGCTGAAATTCATGAAGCGCGACACGGTGGAGGCCTCGGCCCTCCTGTCTGCGGTGCAGCGGCTGGCGCTGGCGCATCCGGAGGTGTCCGTCCGCCTGCTGCGCGACGGCGAGGAGCAGCTCTCCACGCCCGGCGACGGCGATCTGCTCAGCGCGATCAGCGCCGTCCTCGGCCGGCAGGCGACCAAGGAGCTGACCCCGGTCAGCAGCCATTGGGACCGCTATGAATTGACGGGCTACGTATCACGACCGAACGCGACGCGCGGTACGCGCAGCAACCAGCTTTTCTTTGTCAACGGGCGGCATATCCGCTCGAAAACCATGACCGCCGCGCTGGAGGAGGCCTATCGCAACCGGCTGATGGTCGGCCGCTTCCCCTATTGCGTGCTGTGCCTGACAATGCCGGAGCATCTGGTGGACGTGAACGTCCACCCGGCGAAGGTCGAGGTCAAATTCCTCAACGAGCGCGACGTGTTCGAGTGCCTGCGCTACGGCGTGCAGGGGGCGCTCGACCGCGCTGACGGCCGGGTGCAGATGACTCTGCCGGGGCAGAAGGACGAGCCGGCGAAATCGACTGCTGCGGAACTGAAAACCGCCTCGCCGCGCCCGGTGCAGCAGGCGGCGCAGCCGTTTTTCCGTACAATGAGCGCCGAGGAGTACCGCGCCGTCGCGAAAACGATGGCCGAGGCCCCGCGCGTGCAGCCGTCGGAGGCCGTTCTGCGCTCGCTCGAGGCGCAGGCCGAGAAGAAAAACCCGCCCGCCTCTCCAAAATCCGAACGCCCCGCCCCGCTCCCACCGCAGCCTGTAACACGGCATATGGAGCCGGAATCGAGCAAACCTGCCGCGTCCGCGCCTTACCCGGTGCCGGAAAAAACGCCCGAACCGGAGCCGGCCCTCCCCGTCGGCGACGCACCGGACTACCGCATCGTCGGCGAGGTGCTGAACACGTACATCATCGTCGAGCAGGGTCGTGAGGTGCTGCTCATCGACAAGCACGCCGCCCACGAGCGCGTCCTGTTTGAAAAGCTCCGCGCCTCGCAGGAGCCGATTTTGTCGCAACTCCTGCTGGAACCGATATTATGTAAACCAGAACGCGAAGAAGCTGCAATTTTACTGGAAAACGAGGCGCTTTTAACCCACTGCGGCTACGCCGTTTCCGACTACGGCGACGGGACGCTGGCAATCTCCCAGCTTCCCGCCGAGCTGGCCCCCGCCGATGCCGCCGCGACGCTGACCGCGCTGGCCGGCGACCTGCTGGCGGGCAAGCGCTCCGACCCAACTGCGCTGCGCGACCGGATGCTGCACACCATCGCCTGCAAGGCTGCGATCAAGGGCGGCTGGCATACGGACGAAAAGGAACGCGCGGCGCTGGTCCGGCAGGTCCTCAGCCGCGGGGACCTGAAATACTGCCCCCACGGCCGCCCGATCTGCATCGTCATGACCGCCGGACAGCTCGAACGGCAATTTAAGAGGTCGTAATATGGACCGAATGATTTGCATCGTCGGCCCGACGGCCACCGGCAAGACCCGCCTGTCCGTCGCACTGGCGCAGGCCCTCGACGGCGAGGTCGTTTCCTTCGACTCCATGCAGGTCTATCGCGGCATGACGATCGGGACGGCCGCGCCCACGCCGGAGGAGATGGCGGGCGTGCCGCATCACATGATCGGCGTGATCGACCCGCGCGAGAATTTCTCCGTCAGCCGCTACTGCGAGCTGGCCGACCCGATCGTCCAAGACATTTTACGGCGCGGAAAAACCGTCGTTCTCGTCGGCGGCACGGGCCTTTATATCGACTCGCTGATCGCCGGACGTGCGTTCGCGCCGCAGCCGCAGGACGGCCTTCGCGCCGCTTTGGAGCGCGAGGCGGACGAGCGTGGCATGGATACAATGTTAGACCGCCTCCGCGCGGTCGATCCGGAAACGGCGGCGACGCTTCACCCGTCAAATCGAAAGCGCGTTCTCCGCGCTCTGGAGGTCTACGAGCAGACCGGCCTGCCGATCTCCGAGCATAACCGCCGGACGCAGGCCCTTCCGCCGAGGTACGATCCGCTCTGGATCGGTCTGGACTATGAAAACCGGCAAACGCTCTGGCAGCGCATCACGCAGCGCGTCGATGGTATGCTGGAGGCCGGTCTGCGCGAGGAGCTGGCGGCGCTCGTCGCCCTTGGCCTGCCGCGTGACAGCACTGCATTGCAGGCCATCGGCTACAAGGAGCTGCTCAACGACCCCGCCACGGCGCGGGAACAAATCGTCCTGCGCTCCCGCCAGTATGCCAAGCGGCAGCGCACCTGGTTCCGCCGCAACCCCAAGGTACACTGGCTTTTTGCCGATCATAAAAATTTTGAAGAAATTTTCTCCGACAGCCGACAGCTTCTTCCGTAATTCGACAACGCAGATTGCTAAAATATAAGTATCACACAGGGGACAAGTCCCCGAGAAAAGAAAAGAGGTACTTATAGTATGGCAAACACAGAAAACCTACAGGATCTGGTCCTCAACGAGGTGCGCCGGGAGCATACCCCCGTCACCATGTTTCTCATGAACGGCTTCCAAATGAAGGGCATCGTTACCGGGTTTGACAATTTTATTGTCATGCTCAGCTCGGAGGGCAAGCAGCAGATGATTTATAAGCACGCGATCTCAACGCTGGTGCCGCTGCAGCCCGTCCGCGTTCCGGCCTGATGGGGCTGGTCAAGCAAGGGCCGCTTTTTCGGAGGTTGATCTGGGCGCTGCTCGCGGGCCTGCTGGCGGTGTATGCGCTGTGTGCGCTGCTGCTCGGCGGCGACGCGCCGGAAACGGCGACCGCGAGCGTCTGCAAAGTCGGAGACGGACTGTCCGTTTCCGGCTTTGTCGTTTTTCGGGAAAAAGCAGTCGGAACGGGGCGGCTCTGGCCCGCCGTCGCGACAGGGACGCACGTTGCCGCCGGGCAGTGCGTCGCGTGGCGCTACGAGGCGGGGCAGGAGGCGCTGTGTGAAGAAAAGCGCGAAATTTCCGACCGTCTTGCAGCCCTGACCGCCTCCGCCGCCGGCTCTGATGCGGAGATCAAGGCGGCGCTGCATCGTTTTGCGCTTGCCCCGTCGCAGACTGCGGAGCAGATGCTGGAAAAACGGATTTTGCGCCGCGAGGCCGTCGCCGTTGATGAAGAAACGCTGCACACGGCCATCGAAGCCATGGAGCAGCGGTCAAAGGAATTGGAGCTGCCCGCCGTCAACGCGGCGGAAAGCGGCTGCTTCGCCGAAAAGCCGCCGTCCGTCCTCACGCCGGAGCGCCTGCTTGTCCTTTCCTGCCGCGAAAAGCTCGCCGAGGCCGCTGAATTATGCAGCGTGACAGCGCGATTGCAATTTTTCTCCTGCGAGGGTCTGCGCGTTCCGAAAACCGCCATCCAATACCGCGACGGCCGGACGGGCGTTTACGTCCTCGTCGCCGGGCAGAAAAAATTCAAGCCCGTCGAGCTGATCTACGAACGCGAGGACGACTTCCTCGCCGCCCAAGCCCTCGATCCCGCCGCCCTCCAACCCGGCGACGAAATGATTCTGCATCCATGACCCACAGTCCACGGCTGCACCAGCGTTCCACACCGCAGAGGCGAGCATCGTTCGCCCGTGTGCAGGCAGTATCGAAAGCCGTCCGTAGGGCGGGCTGCCCCCAGCCCGCCGCGTGCAGGCAGTTTCGTTCCGTGCGTAGGGGCCGATGCCCTCATCGGCCCGTGCAGACAGGATCAATTCAGTGAATAGTGAATAGTGAATAATATAATAGGTGTGCCTTGCGGCACGGATTGAAATCCGCTGCGGCGGGGTTCTCTCCTTCAGTCACGGCTTCGCCGTGCCAGCTCCCTCATCAGAGGGAGCCATTGGATGGTACGCAGCCGAAAGGCTCCCTTGTGTAAAGGGAGCTGTCACGGCGAAGCCGTGACTGAGGGATTGTGTTCTTGCGAAAAGCGCAAGAACAGCGGGCTTTGCCCGCTATTGCAGGCACTATCGTTTCTGCGTCCGAAATTTGCGGCGGGATGAGGGCATCCCGCCCTGCGCAACGTGCGCCTGCGGGCGCGGGGACCCTATCAGTCAGCTTCGCTGACAGCTTCCCCAAAGGGGAAGCCAAGGCGCTGCGGCGCGTCGAATGAGCAAACCGACAAATGTAACCAATCCCACATACTAAATAAGTACAAATCACTACAAAGAGAGGTAATCCATCATGACCATTGCCGAGAATATTGCCCGGATTCGGGCGGAGATGGCGGAGGCGGCGGTGCGGGCCGGGCGGGACCCGGCGGAGATTCTTCTGTGTGCCGCCAGCAAGATGAACGATGCGGCCCGTGTACGCGAGGCCGTTGCGGCGGGCGTGGACTGCTGCGGTGAAAACCGCGTGCAGGAGCTGACGCAGAAGCTCGCCGAACACGCCTACGACGGCGCACCTGTCCACTTTATCGGCCATCTGCAAACCAACAAGGTCCGCCAGGTCGTCGGCAAGGTTGCGCTGCTGCAATCGGTCGATCGGCTGGAGCTGCTGCGCTGCGTGCAGAAGGAGGCGGCGCGTCTGGGCATTACACAGGACATTTTGCTGGAGATCAACATCGGCGCGGAGGAGAGCAAGTCCGGCTTTACGCCCGCCGAGGCCGTCGCCGTGGCCGACGAAATGGAAGCCTATCCCAATTGCCGCCTGCGCGGATTGATGGCAATTCCGCCGATTGCGGAAAAACCGGGGGATAATTGCAGATATTTCGAGAAAATTCACACAATTTCTGTTGACATAACAGCAAAAAACCATCATAATAGTAGCATGGACATTTTGTCGATGGGCATGAGCGGCGACTACGCCGATGCGATCGCCTGCGGCAGCACCATGATTCGCGTCGGGACGGCGATCTTCGGCGCGCGGCATTATTTATGATACGGAGGAACCTTTCATGGGTTTAATGGATGAAATTAGAAAGCTGACCCATCCTTACGCCGAGCCGGAGGATGATTATGATGATTATGACGACGAGCCGCTGGACGAGGAAGAACCCGCGCCCGCCCCGGCACCCCGCCGCTCCTTTGGCCGCTCGAATCCGGTGACCGAGCCGGTCCGCCCCGCCGCTTCGACTCCCTCGAACCGCGTGGTGAACATCAGCTCCTCCGGCCAGATGCAGGTCGTGCTGGTCAAGCCCGAGCGCTTCGACCAGGTGTCGGACATTGCCGACCACCTGCGCGACAAGAAGGCCGTCGTCCTCAATCTGGAAACGACCAACAAGGACGTTGCCCGCCGTCTGGTGGACTTCCTGTCCGGCTGTGCCTATGCGCTCGACGGCAAGATCAAGAAAATTGCCGTTTCCACCTATCTTGTCACGCCCTACAATGTTGACGTGGTCAATACCTCCATCGACGAGCCGGAGGCCCCGCAGCAGGAGACGTACTTCTGAGAAATCAGCCCGTCATTACATAGAAAAGGAGCGGAACGACTATGATGACCCCGCAGCAGATTCAGGAAATCAGTTTTGAAAAGGCGATCTTCGGCGGCTATGACATGACGTCCGTGGACGAGGTGCTCGAACCGCTGACCGAGGACTACATCGCACTGTACAAGGAAAATTCCGTCCTCAAGAGCAAAATGCGGATCTTGGTTGAAAAGCTGGAGGAGTACCGCCGTCAGGAAAGCTCCATGCAAAATGCCATCGTCGCCGCGCAGAAAACCTGCGACCAGATGATGGCCGAGGCGGAGCGCAAGTGCGCCCAGATGCTGCACGAGGCGGAGGAGACCGCCAATGCCAAGGCGCAGAACGTGGACGAGCGCCTCGGCAGCGAGCAGGACCGTCTGGAGCTGGCCCAGCGCGCTACCGCGCAGTTCATCGACGGTATGGAAAAGCGTCTGCGCCGTCAGCTGGAGCTGATGGACGAGCTGCGCCGCCAGGAGCTGCCCGAAAAACCGAAGGAAAAGCGGCCGGAAATGACGGAAAAAGCCGGAAAGACGGCAAAACGCGCCTTCGACTTCAATCAAGACCCCTCCGCGCCTACGACCGAGGAAAAGGCCGACGCGCTCATCGAGGAGATCGGCCACAGCATCGACGAATCGTTACAGGCGGAAGCGCCCGTCGTGAAGCCCGTGGACGAGCCGACCCGCGAATTTCCGCAGATCAAGCGCTTCGAGGACTTGCAATTCGGTCGGAATTACCATCCCGGCGAGGAAAAAACCAAGGAATAAACCGTAAGCTTAACGAAAAAACGAATACTGTGTTGACGGAAACGAGTAGCGCGGCGTGTTGCTTTCAGAGAGCCGCCGGGTGGTGTAAGGCGGCAGCGGCCCCGCGTGAAAATCCTTCCTGAGCATCCGCCCGAACCGGCCCTCCCGGCCCAAGTAAGACCCGACGGCCCGCGCCCGTTATCGCGCTTCGAGTGTCCCGCCCCGGCGGGGAACAAGAGTGGTACCGCAGAGCTGAAACACCTCTGTCTCTTGATGAGGCAGAGGTGTTTTTTATCCCCCCGCTGCCGTCCAACACGTAGGGCGGGCTGCCCTCAGCCCGCCGGTGCAGGCAGTATCGGTGTAGTGAATAGTGAAT
>CABSFY010000084.1 GCA_902477055.1 uncultured Eubacteriales bacterium | reverse complement strand
GAAAGGTTTCGGAGGGAGGAAAAGTGTGAAAGGGAACCGTCAGGGTTCCCGTTCACGTTCAATAACCCCGCCGCAGCGGGCAAAATTGCAAAATAATCTTCCTTATTCCTATTTTGCAATTTTGAAAGCAGCTTGTCGGAAAAGTCCGTCAGGACTTTTTTGACAAGCTGAGGGCATGAGGCTGAGCCTCATGCCCT
This sequence comes from uncultured Eubacteriales bacterium, assembly GCA_902477055.1. Lineage (GTDB taxonomy): Bacteria > Bacillota > Clostridia > Oscillospirales > Oscillospiraceae > JAZOXB01. The sequence goes on along the minus strand of CABSFY010000084.1, from coordinate 10,006 downwards.
TTGGCTTTATAAAATCTGATTTCTTGCGAGTTGGCTGTTGCGGTATGCAGGGTCGTTGGTGACCTCGCGGAGGACGGTGATCTCCGGGGGAGCGTCGAGGGTGCTGTCGCTGCCGGGGAGGGCGGCACGCAGGATGGCGTGGTCGGCGGAGAAGGGATAAACGTCGATCTCAAAGCGTCTGCCATTGTAAGCAAAACGATACTTCACCTTATGGACGGCGTGCAGTGATACATCGCCCTCCATCAGATACTGAATGTACTCCTTGCTGGAGATCGGACGTTCGGTTTCCCAGCGTGTTTCACCGGTATCGTGCTTTTCTGTGTAGAAATAGAGATATTCGTTGCCGTTTTTCTGCTGGCGGATGCGGCGGACGATATTCGGGCTGGTCTGCGAAAGATAGGTCTGCATCATGTCGATGCCGGCGGCGTGATAGCGCTCGGTCAGGACCGCGAGATCGGGCATCTTGATGAGGTACTTGTGCCACGTTTCCTCCGGCACGGGCTGGCCGACCGTTTCGTAGACCGCGCGCAGACCGCGGGCAATTTTATCTTCAAAATCAACGGAGTTGTCAATGATGCGCAGATTCGGGTGGTGCGACCACGCGCGGAGCGCCAGATCATCCTTCTCCCGCGCGACCTCGAGCGGCTCGTAGCGCGCCTCGTTGCCAAAATTGTAGGCAAATTCCGCGCCCTTTGCGCAGGAAACCAAGTGAAGAACGGCATCGTAGCCCGCCATGACCTCCTCCTCGGTTTTGCCGAAGGAGCTGAGTACCGCGCGGAATTCTTCGTCGCTGACATACGCCTTGTCATCCAGCAATGCGCGGTCATAGATAACCAGGACATTCTCCTCCGGCACCATCTGCGCGGCCTTGAGCGCCAGACGCTCCTTGTGGAGCTGGTCCTCGATGACGAAATACTGGAAATCCAGCATCGAAACACAGTTGCCGAACGGCTTGATGCCGAAGCCGGAGATCAGCTCGGTCGCCGTTTCGGGGATGGTGATGACCTTCCAGCCGTCGTCCTGCTTGAATTCCTTCAAAATGCGGCTGATGAGGGTGGTCTTGCCTGCGGCAGGGCCGCCGGTCAGTACGATGCGGGTGATTTTCTTTGCCATTGCAGTCGCCCCTTTTGCTCGATGCAAGCAGAGTTACGCCGCAGCACGCAAAGCGGCGGCGTACACTTTATTGTACCATTTTGCCGATAAAAATGCAAGCGATGTTTTTGCGCCCGGAAGGGAAGCACACATTAATACTGATTCTTGATTAAAATATTTAATCAAGAATCCCATGTGCTACGCACACTCGCATCGTGCGAACGCACGATGCGCCGTCTCATGCAGAATCTGACGCGCCTTTGGCGCTATAAAAAGCTTTTCAAGCTTTTTAACAGATTCTAGTATAAAAAAGCGCCTCGCCGGATGGCGGGACGCTTGAAGCTTATTCCTTTGCGGTGGCGCGGATGTCACCGACCATGTAGAGGCTGCCGAAGGCAACGACGGCACCGTTCGGGGCGGTCTGCGCGATGGCCGTCCGGACGCCCTCGGCCACGGTGGCGCAGGCGGTGACGGGCTTTTCGTAGCGCGACAGGGCCTCGGCCAGCTTTTCGGCGGGCAGGGCGCGGGGGTTGCACGGCGTGACGGTGACGAAGCGCGTGATGTACGGCGCAACGATACGGTACATATCTGCGTAATCCTTGTCCGCCATGACGCCGGTCAGGCCGGTAATCTCCATGCCGGGCAGATAATCAGCGATATTTTTCGCCAGCGCCTCGATGCACTGCGGGTTGTGGCCGCCGTCCACGATGAACACCGGATCCTTGCGCAGCAGCTCGAAGCGGCCGGGCCATGTGACGGATTTCAGGCCCGCGCGGAGCTGCTCCTCGGAGATGCTCCAGCCCTTTTTCGTCAGGACATCGACCGTGGCCAGCACGACGGCGGCGTTTCTGAGCTGATGCTGCCCCAGCAGCGGAAGCTCCAGCGCCTTGCGTTCGCCGCAGTCAAAAACCTGCCCCTCAAAGCTGCTGCGGAGCAGATGCAGACCGTCGAAGTCCGCCTTGTGCAGCGTTGCACCGGTCGCCTTGCAGCGCTCTGCGAACACGGCCTCCACGGAATCGGCACCGCGGTAGATCACTGCGTCGCCGCCCTTGATGATGCCGGCCTTGGCGCTCGCGATTTCTTCCAGCGTGTCGCCGAGGACCTCCATGTGGTCGTAGCCGATGTTGCAGATGACGGCAGCTTCGGGGGTGTCGATGACATTGGTCGAGTCCAGCTCACCGCCAAGGCCGACCTCCAGCACGACGATATCGCACGCGTGCCGCGCGAAATAGACCATTGCGATGGCCGTGACCAGCTCGAACTCCGTCGGGTGGTCGGCCATGGCCTCGGCGTGTGGCTTGACCTGCTCAGTGATCTCGGCAAGCTCGTCGTCGGAGATCATTTCGCCGTTGACCTGCATCCGCTCATTGAAGCAGGTGATATAAGGCGATGTGTAAAGTCCGGAGCGGTAGCCCGCCGCGCGGAGAATCGAGTCGAGCATCGCGGCAGTGGAGCCTTTGCCGTTCGTTCCGGCGATGTGGATGAATTTCAGTGTTTTCTGCGGATCGCCGAGCCGCTGTAACAGCTCCTGCGTCCGGGAAAGGCCGGGGACCGAGCCTTTCCAGCAAACGGAATGGATGTAATTGAGCGCTTCGGTAACGTTCATGCTCTAGCCTTCTTACTTGGAATAAAATTCGCCCGTTGGAGCGCAGCCACGACCGGCAGCGCAATGGAGGCCATCAGGAGCGTCGAGAGCAGACCGGAGGCGATGCGGATCCAGAACACGCCGAAGATCATGTGGTACTCATAGTAACCGAACATCTTCGCGTCCACGTAAAACACCAGCGTGTTGAGGCCGGAAACGATCGCGCCGGAGAGGAGCGTCACGACGAAGTAGACATACGGCCGCTTGGTGGACAGAATCGCGTCAACGGACATGTGCTTCTTCAGCAGCAGCGCACATACGCCGACGAACAGACCGCGAATGGCCGGGGGCAGCACCCACAGCAGCGTCGTGGCCGTGAAGCCGTACTTGATCATCTGCTCCATAAAGGCGCCGAGGAAGCCGACGAGGAAGCCGTCCACCGGGCCGAACAGCATGGCGCAGATCAGCGTCGGCAGCGAGGCGAAGGTCAGCTTGATGCCGCCGATCTCTACGGAGAGCAGCGACAGACCAAAGTACATGGCGATGAGCACCGCGTCAATCGCGATGCGGCGGACGGAAAAACGGGTTTTGGACATAAAAAATTCCTCCTTAGAATTTGGAGGAGGTTGAAAATATGTGCGATACTACGCCAAAAAACATCGGGCGTCTTGCCAGGCGGTTGCGGTAACAGTATCGCGGCGTTGCGAAAACGCCTTCGCCCGACGGCAACCTCCCATCCGATCGGTACTTAACGCACTGTTCCTACTCCCTGCAGCATCGCTTTGTCGATATTATTGTATCGATTTTTTTCAAAAATGCAAGCCCTATTTTTGTTTTTTTCTGCAAATTTCTACGATTTCTGAAAATCGTTCGCAAATCGTATCGTAACTATCCTTTTTGTGCGGGAAAAGGCAGGCGGAGCAGTCCTTGATCCCGTTTTTTGTGTACGCAAAGCCGCCGCCGCACTTCTCACCGAGGGCGTACAGCGGGCAGAAGCAGAACAGACAGTTGAAATTCTCCGGGTCGGCCCCCGCGTGGCAGGGGAAATATTCGCAGCCGCGGTTCTGAAAATAGCGATAGCTCATGCGTCCTCCCTCTGCGCGGCCACGCGCTCGCCCAGGCAGACGCGCGTTTCGATGCCCCGTGCGGAATAGTCAAGAATATCTGCGTCAACGGTCAAGACGTTTTGCTTTGCCAGTAAGATGACGGTCGAGCCGCCGTAGGCAAAGTAGCCCTTTTCGCCCAGCTTTTCGATTGTGCCGGGGCGCTCCGTGTGGTTGACGATCTTGCCGACGAGCAGTGCGCCGACCTCCATCTGTACCATCGTGCCAAAATGTGCCGTGTGCAGGACGGTGTAGGCGCGGGTGTTGCGGCGGTAGACGGCCATATCGGCCGCGATGGGGTTGACCGTGTGCAGCACGCCGGAGATGTGGACGGTCGCGTCCTGCGTGCCGCTGTCTGGGTAAACGTAACGGTGATAATCCTCCGGCGCGAGGCGGAAGATCAGGCACATTCCGCCGGCGAATTCCCGCGCCAGCGCTTCATTTTCCAGCAGCTGTGCCGTCGTGTACGGCACGCCCTTGATGGAAAACACCGCGTCCTCGCCAATGGGCAGCGCCAGCAGCTTGGAATCGGCAATGGCGGGCAGCTCGTTCTCTGCCGTTTGGTTTACATAATTCCTTCTCTGCCGCGTGAAAAAGTCGTTGAAACAGGCAAACTCCGTCGCTGTGCAGTCGGATACGTCGATGCTGTACTGTTCGATAAAACGACGGGCTTTGCTTCGTGAAAGGCGGCCCTTCTGCCATGCGGCATAGGCGTTGGAAACGAATTTTCGGCACAAAAGCCCCTTGGCCAGCAGCCGGCCGGGGACCGTTCCATAGGTAAACCGAATCGCGCCAGCCCCAACCTCCGGGATTGTCCGCACCTCGCCGCTCCGGCGATCGTAAATTTCCATGGTTTTCTCCTTTTTAAACAAATCGCGGCACTTTTTCGCTGGCCTCTCCCCAACTTTGCAGCTTCGTTCAGCTTTGCAGCAGCTCTTGGCTCCCTCTTTGAGGGAGCTGGTACAGCCGAAGGCTGTGACGGAAGGAGTCCCTCGCGCCGCAGCGCGCGTTGGATATGGTTTGCAGCAAAATAGAAGTGCCAGCACGGGCGCTCGATGAGCGCCCCTACGGCGTGGAACGGAGGCAGTTGCAAAATGGAAAGTGCCAGCAACGGGGCGTCGGAGGCGCCGCCCCCTACAAGGCGCACGCCTCCGACCCCGGCCTGTAGGGGACGGCCTCCGGACGTCCCGCTCCCCGCGCCGCAGCGCGCGTTGGATGTGGCTTGCAGCAAAATCAACGTGCCAGCAGCGGCGGGGTGAGGGTACCCCGCCCTACGCAGGTTATGAAGCGTTGTGCGTAAGGACGATCATGCCTGCCCGGGCCGATGTGGGCATCGGCCCCTACGGCGTGGGACGAAAGCTCGTGCAAGCCTCGCTCAGAAAATCCCGTAAGCTCCCGCGCCCAATGCGGCGGAGAGGAGAATGAGGACGATGGGGGAGAGGGGCTTTTTGGTCAACCTGCGGTACAGCGGACCTACGGCCAGCAGGATCGCGGTCAGGGCGAGGGCGCGGAGGTCGAGCTGCGGTGTCCGGACCGTACCGAGACAGCCCTCAAGCAGAAGGTAAAGCCCCGTGGCAAGCACGATGCCGACCACGCAGGGGGTCAGACCGTTCATTGCGGCCTGCACCCAGCGATTTTTCATCGCGGATTTCAGCAGCGCAGTCAGCAGCAGGATGACCGCGAACGCGGGCAGCGCTACGGCGACCGTTGCGACCACCGCGCCGAGAAAACCTGCCTGATTGCTGCCGATGTAGGTCGCCATATTGACCATGATCGGGCCGGGGGTGCTCTCGCTGACGGCAATCATATAGGTCAGTGTTTCGTCACTGAGCCAGCCGTGTGACAGGACGACATCGCGAATGAGCGGGATTGCGCCGTAGGAGCCGCCGAACGTGAAAAAGCCGACCTTCAAAAAGCCGAGAAACAGTTCCAGATAGATCATTGGCCCCTCCTGCGCTTCGCCGCAAGGCCGATCGCAAATGCCGTCAGGCTGATCGCGGCGGCAAGCAGCATCAGCCGGATCGACGAAAGGCCCCAGGAAAACACGTTGCTGCACAGCACGGCGGCGGCAGAGACAATCAGAATTGTTACGGAAAGCCAATCCCACCGCTGTTTTTTCAGCATCCGCAGCGCCGCGTTAAAAATCAATACGCCGACGGCGAGCTTGATGCCCCGGAAGGCGTTGGCCACGACGGTCAGCGCAAGAAAGTCCTCCAGAAACATCGAGATCAGATACAGCACGACGAACGACGGGGCGATCACGCCGACCGTCGCCGTCAGCGCACCCCAAAAACCGGCGGCCCGGTAGCCCGCGTAGGTGGCGCAGTTGATGGCGATCGGGCCGGGCGTGGACTCGGCCAGCACGGTCATGTTCAGCAGCTCGTCCTGCGTCAGCCAGTGCTTTTTGTCCACGCAGACGGACTCAATCAGCGGAATCATGGCGTAGCCGCCGCCGAAGGTGAACAGGCCGATTTTGGCAAAGCTCAGGAAAAGGTCAGGGAGGATATACATTTTTCTGTGTCGATCGCGATGTCCAGCGACCGCGTTGCGGGGTCGAAGCCGAAGCGCTCCAGCAGGCGCAGCGCCCCCGGATGCGCCGTCGGGGCGGCGGTCAGACGCGCTACGCCGAGCGTCCGCAGGGGGCAGATCACCTCGCCGAGGAGCTGCGGGGCAAAGCCCTTGCCGCGCTGCGCCTCCGTTACACCGATAAAGTCTAACGTTGCATCATTTTGAAAAGGTGACATTGCTACGGCACCGATCGGCACTTCGCCGAGCATTCCGATCTCGACGCGTTGTCCCGCCTGCGGGACGAAGCCGAGCGTGGCCAGAAATGCCGCGTCCGCAGGCTCGGCGGTGCGATACCAGAGATTAAAATCCTTTGTTTCGTCGCTGCGCCACCAGTTTTGCCGCCCGACGGTGGTGATCTCGTACGGCAGGTGCGACGCATCATTTAAGAAGTCCAACTGGTACGCTTCGCCGTCCCAGAACAGACGGGTGACGGCGGTGTTTTCGCTGTGCGTGACGGCGGTTTCGTTATTCGGGAAGAACAGCGTCTGGGTCACGCCGCGCAGGACCATACCGTGCGAGAAAATCGCGACGGTCTTGCCCTCATTTTCGCGCACGACCTCAGCCAGCGCACGGAGAAAGCGGCCGGTGTACTCGGCGAAGCACTCGCTTCCCTCGGCATGCCAGCGGTGCGGATGGTGGGAAAAGTCGTAGCTGCTCTGATGGTCCAGCCGGTCAAACTGGCCGAAGGACGTGTCCTCCCAGATGCCGCACCGAATCTCGCGGAAGCGCGGGTCGGTGTGCAGCGGCAGGTGCTTCGGGACGAAAATTGACGCGGCCGTAATCTGGGTGCGGTTCAGGTCGCTGGCGTAAACCGCGTCGATCGGGATATCGCGAAAGCGCTCGGCCAGCGCCGCGACCTGACGCAGGCCGTTCGGGGTAATGTTAGAGTTGTATTGGCCTTGCAGGCGGCGGAAAACGTTTCCCTCCGCCTCTGCGTGCCGGATCAGATAAATTGTCGTCATAAAACCACCACAAATTTTGATATATCACGGCGCATCTTTTCGGCCGCCGCCTTCGCGTGGTCGAGGTAGTCCGTGCCATCGCTCTCCGCTTTTTGCCATGCACAGATGATGCTGCGGGAGGCGGAGATAATCGCGCCGTGGCCGAAGCGGTCGAAGGCAAACTGGACGTTCTTTGCCGTGCCGCCCTGTGCGCCGTAGCCCGGCACGAGGAAGAACAGTCGGTCATATTTCTCGCGCAGCAGGCGCATCGTCTGCGGGAAGGTCGCGCCGACGACGGCGCCGAGCTCGCTGTAGCCGCTCTTTCCGAACAGGCCGGCGCTCCAGCGCATGGCAAGGTCGGCCATCGCCGTGTAGATCACCCGGTCGCCGGACAGCAGGTCCTGCACCTCGCGGGAGGACTTGTTAGAGGTCTTGAGCAGGAGGAAAATATTCTTCCCGTCGTTCCGGCAGTAAGGCAGAAAGGGCTTTACGCCGTCGCTGCCGAGGTAGGGATTGACCGTCAGCGCATCGCAGTCGTACAGCCGGAACGACGTTTCGCCGACGGAAACCGCGCCGAACATCGCCTGCGCATAGATTTCGGCCACATTGCCCACGTCCCCGCGCATCGAATCGATCAGGACGTAATAGCCCAGCTTTTTGGCATAGCGGCTGATGCGCTGCATCTGCGCGATGCCGTCTGCGCCGAGGCCCTCGAAGCAGGCGCTCTGGAGCTTCACCGCCGGAACCAGCCCGCACAGTGCGTCGAGCAGCTCCGTACAGAAGCGGTAGTAGGCCGCCGCTGCTCCCTCCGGCGTTTGGCCGTGTTCCTCATAAGCGTCGCGTAAAATGTGCTGCGGCAAAATCGGAAGATACGGGTCCAGCCCCAACATCACGGGGTTTTTTACCGCACGAATCTGTTCCTGTAAAACGTCGATAGACATGGCAAAACCCTCCTGTAGAAAAAATCCGGAAGCACTTCCATTATAGCATAAATCGTTCGGCAGGAAAAGGCGATTTTCGACAATTACGGCGCTTTTGCAAGATTTTCTCCGCAGCGGGAAAGCTAAGTGCGCCGGTTCGGCGATTTTTTGCAGTGAGGAGGGAAAATTATGCAGGTCAAGGGCTTTTTGCTGACGCTGGGCCTCGGCATGGCGGCCGGCGGCGCCGTCGCGCTGATGCTGCCGCAGCAGTCGAAGGTGCGCAAAACCGCGCAGCGGGCGGTCGATTCCGTCGAGCAGAGCATTTCCGATATGATGAGCTAAAGGCTCCCAAAAGGGCAGTCAGCGGCTGCCCTTTTCCCTTTGCGTACCCCATTCCGGCAGCGGCAGCCGCTGCATCGCGCCGAACACGCGTTCCTTGAGGTCCGGATAGGTGCTTTGCAGCTGCACGATGAGCTGCTTGATCTCCTCACGCTTGGTGTGCTTGTCGGCGGGGCAGACATTGTGGACCACCGGGAGCTGCTCTCGCTCGACAAAATTGCGGATCATGCCCTCGGTCAGGTACAGCATCGGGCGAATTTGCGTCACGCCCGTGCGGTCGAGGTATGTCACCGGCTGGAAGCAGCTCAGACGGCCCTCGAAAAGCAGACTCATCAGGAACGTTTCGACGGCATCGTCGTAGTGATGCCCCAGCGCGACCTTATGGAAGCCCTGCGCCAGCAGCGCCTGATTCAGCGCCCCGCGCCGCATCTTGGCGCACATCGAGCAGGGATTGTTCTCCTTGCGATAGTCGAAAATGATCGGCCCGATCTCGGTTTTGACCGTGTGATACGGCACGTTCAGCCGCGCACACAGCGCCTCGACCGGGGAAAAATCCATCCCCGGCAGGCCCATATCGATCGTGATCGCCGTCAGCTCGAACGGCTCCGGATAATATTCCCGCAGCGCCGCTAAAAGGTACAGCAGCGTCACCGAATCCTTGCCGCCCGAAACGCCCACGGCGATCCGGTCATGCGGCTCGATCATTCCGTAATCGGCGGCACAGCGCCGCACCAGTCCCATCATTCGTTGCATAAAAGTCACCAACCCGGTAAAATTGCAATGGAAGAAAACGAGAGAATACGAGAGAAAAACAGAGAAATTAAGAGTTCTTCCGGCGCAAAATAAATTTATCAGAAAATGTGCTTGACATTCGATTTTCTCCGTGGTATAAATACTCTCGCGCGATTATTGTACGCGCAAACTGCCCGTTTGTCAAAATAAAAAATTATAATATACGGAGGAACCATCCATGTCCACTACCCTGGTCAGAAAAGAAGATGTGCAGCGCAAGTGGTACGTTCTGGACGCAGCGGATAAGCCCCTGGGCCGCACCGCCGTCGTCGCGGCGAACATCCTGCGCGGCAAGGTCAAGCCCGACTTCACGCCCAACGTCGATTGCGGCGACTATGTCATCATCATCAACGCCGATAAGGCCGTTCTCACCGGCAGAAAGCTCGATCAGAAATACTATCGCCGCCACTCCGGCTGGATCGGCGGTCTGAAGGAAGTCAAGTATAAGACCCTCATGGCCGAGCGCCCCGAATTTGCAATGGAGCTCGCCGTCAAGGGTATGCTTCCCAAGAACACCCTCGGCCGTACCGCCATCAACCGTCTGAAGGTTTTCAAGGGCGCTGAGCATCCCCATGCCGCGCAGAAGCCCGAAGCCTGGACGCAGGACTAATTCAGGAGGTAACAGACTATGTACGAGAGCAAAAGACAGTATCAGTACGGCACCGG
>CABSFY010000083.1 GCA_902477055.1 uncultured Eubacteriales bacterium | reverse complement strand
TAGTTCATCATGGAGAACATACCCTTCTTCATCTCGCCGCCGTACCAGGTGTTGATGATGACCTGCTCACGGGAGGTGATGTTGAAGGCCACGCAGGTCTCGGAGTTCAGGCCGAGCTCCTTATAGTTTTCGACCTTCGCCTTGGAGGCATTGTAGACCACGAAGTCGGGCTTGAAGTCCTTCAGCTCTTCCTCGGAGGGCTGGATGAACATATTCTTGACAAAGTGTGCCTGCCATGCGACCTCCACGATGAAGCGGATGGCCATACGGGTGTCGTGGTTCGCGCCGCAGAAGGCGTCGACGACGAACAGGCGCTTGTTGCAAAGCTCCTTCTTCGCAATATCCTTGACGACGTTCCAGGTTTCCTCGGTCATGGGATGGTTGTCGTTCTTATACTCGTCGGAGGTCCACCACACGGTGTCCTTGGAGTTTTCGTCAACAACGATGTACTTGTCCTTGGGGGAACGGCCGGTGTAGATGCCGGTCATGACGTTCACGGCGCCCAGCTCGCTGACCTGGCCCTTTTCGTAACCGGTCAGGCAGGACTTGGTCTCTTCCTCGAACAGCATTTCGTAGGAGGGATTGTGTACGATTTCGGTGGTGCCGGTGATACCGTATTGCTTCAGATCGATTTCAGCCATGGGATATATAACCTCTTTCCATAGAACTTTCCGACTCTGAACGCGGCAAAAGCTCGCCGCATCCCTTGTAGTCCATCTATATAATACGATGTTTCCCTCCCAAAATCAATAGTTTTTTCAAATCTTCAAGGATTGTTCACAAATTTACCTCCCGGCCTGCCATTTCTTGCATTTTCGGCTGCAAAATGGAGGGAAATCTTGGATTTTGCAAGAAATCCTGCTAAAAGCAATTTTTCCTGCAAGCCGCTGCTTGCTCCCGCTGCCCGCGCCGCAGAAAACGTCGGAAGGCACGCGGTATATTTCGTCGAAGGCAGTTGAAAATCCTGAAAAATGCGGCTATAATAACTGCGCAAAGATTCCAGACCCTGCGCCATGCTGCGCGCAGACAGACAGCCCGGAGGTTTTACTATGGAGTATGATGTTATTATTATCGGCGCAGGCCCCGGCGGCATCTTTACCGCCTATGAGCTGGTGCAGCGCAAGCCCTCGCTGCGCGTTGCCGTCTTTGAGGCGGGGCACCCGCTGAGCAAGCGACATTGTCCCATTGACGGAGATCGGGTCAAATCCTGCATTTCCTGCAAATGCTGCTCGATCATGAGCGGCTTCGGCGGTGCCGGCGCATTTTCCGACGGAAAATACAACATTACCAACGACTTTGGCGGCACGCTGTACCAGTACATCGGCAAAAAGCAGGCACTGGAGCTGATGCGCTATGTCGACCGGATCAATATGCGCTTCGGCGGCGAGGGGACAAGGCTCTACTCCACCGCCGGCACGCAATTCAAAAAGCAGTGCATTCAGAACGACCTGCACCTTTTAGATGCCTCCGTGCGCCATTTGGGGACGGACATCAACTATGTGGTGCTCGAAAATCTGTACGCCTATCTGAAGGATAAGGTCACGTTTTATTTCGACACGCCGGTGGAAATGCTCTCCCGCAGCGACGGCGGCTATCTGGTACAGTGCAAAGACAGCACCTTTTCCTGCCGCGACTGCGTAATATCCGTCGGCCGCAGCGGCAGCAAGTGGATGGAGCAGGTCTGCCGCGAGCTGGACATCCCCACCCGCTCCAACCGCGTCGATATCGGCGTCCGGGTGGAGCTTCCGGCAGAGGTGTTTTCCCACATTACCGACGAGCTGTACGAGGGCAAGATCGTTTACCGCACGAAGAAATACGGCGATCTGGTGCGAACCTTCTGCATGAACCCCCGCGGCGCGGTGGTCAACGAAAACACCAACGGCATCATCACTGTCAACGGCCACAGCTATGAGGATCCCGCCAAGCAGACGGAGAACACCAACTTCGCGCTGCTGGTGGCAAAGCACTTTTCCGAGCCCTTCAAGGATTCCAACGGCTACGGCGAGTCCATCGCCCGGCTGAGCAATATGCTGGGCGGCGGCGTGATTTGCCAGCGCTTCGGCGACCTGATCCGCGGCCGCCGTTCCACGCCGAACCGGATGCTGGATTCCTTCATGACGCCTACGCTGAACGCGACCCCCGGAGATCTGAGTCTGGTGCTTCCCAAGCGGATTTTGGACGGGATCATCGAAATGATCTATGCGCTGGATAAGGTCGCGCCCGGCATCGCCAACGACGACACGCTGCTGTACGGCGTGGAGGTCAAGTTCTACAATATGGAGGTCGAGGTGGACAGCGCCCTCAGGACCAGGTACCGCGGCCTTTATATCATCGGCGACGGCAGCGGCATTACGCACTCGCTGTCTCACGCGTCGGCAAGCGGCGTGCATGTCGCGCGGGATATTGCCGGACAGCTGGAGCAGGCGCTCTGACTCTGCCCGGACGCGCCGCCGGCCACGGCCTCTGCACGCAAAAAGCGCATACCGGAGAGAAACTTCCCTCCGGTATGCGCTTTGCTTTGCGGCTTGAATTATTCCTTGGCCTGCTTTGCCTCCAGGGCGGCAGAGATGAGGCCCTTGAACAGCGGGTGCGGGCGGGTGGGGCGGGAGTTGAACTCTGGGTGCGCCTGCGTGGCGATAAAGAACGGGTGATCGGGCAGCTCGACCATTTCGATGATGCGCCCGTCCGGCGACTGGCCGCAGAACCGCATCCCCGCGCTGCACAGGGCGCAGCGGTAGTCGTTATTGACCTCGTAGCGGTGGCGGTGGCGCTCGGAAATCAGCTCCTCGCCGTAGAGCTTCGCGGCAAGGCTGTCCTTTTCCAGATGGCAGGGGTAAGCGCCGAGGCGCAGCGTGCCGCCAAGATCGGTCACACCCTTCTGGTCGGGCATAAGATGGATGACGGGGTGGGGCGTTTTGGGGTCGAACTCGATGCTGTGCGCACCGGTCAGGCCCGCGACGCTGCGGGCAAACTCGACGACCGCAAGCTGCATTCCGAGGCAGAGGCCCAAAAACGGCTTTTTGTTCTCGCGGGCGTAGGTGATCGCGGCGATCATACCGTCCGTGCCGCGTTCGCCGAAGCCGCCGGGGACCAGAACGCCGTCGGAATTGCCGAGAATCTCGGCAACGTTTTCGTCGTTGACCGTTTCGGAATCGATCCAATCGATCTGCACGGCGGTGTCGTGCGCAAAGCCTGCGTGCTTGAGTGCCTCGACGACGCTGAGATACGCGTCGTGGAGCTGGGTATACTTGCCGACAAGGGCGATACGGACCGTCCGCTTCGGCTCCTGCCAGCGGCGGCACATCTCCGTCCACTCCTCCAGCCGCGCGGGGCGGTCAGGCAGCCCGAGGCACTGCAAAACGGCCTCGGCAAGGTGCTCCTGCTCCATCATGAGCGGCACCTGATAGAGAATGTCCGCGTCGAGATTTTGCAGGACGCAGCTCGGCCGGACGTTGCAAAACAGCGCCAGCTTGTTGCGGATGTCGGGCGTGAGCGGGTAGTCCGAGCGGCAGACCAGCACGTCCGGCCGCAGGCCGATGCTTTGCAGCTCGCGGACGGAGCCCTGCGTCGGCTTGGTTTTCATCTCGCCGCTGGCCTTGAGATAGGGGATGAGCGTGACCAGCAGGATGATGGCGTTGTCGTGGCCGACCTCGTTCTGGAACTGGCGAATGGCCTCGAGGAAGGGGGAGCTTTCCATGTCGCCGACGGTGCCGCCGACCTCGATGATGGCGATTTTATCCTCGCCGTCCTCTCCGCGATAAAAGCGGCTCTTGATCTCGCCGGTGATGTGCGGAATGAACTGGACGGTGCCGCCGCCGAACTCGCCGCGGCGCTCCTTTTCCAGCACGGCGCTGTAGATCTTACCGGACGTGACGTTCGCGCCGCGCGTCAGGCGCTCGTCGATGAAGCGCTCGTAGTGGCCGAGGTCGAGATCGGTTTCCGCGCCGTCGTCGGTCACGAACACCTCGCCGTGCTGCAGCGGGTTCATCGTGCCGGGGTCGAGGTTGAAGTACGGGTCGAGCTTCTGCATTGTCACGGAATACCCCCGTGCCTTGAGCAGACGGCCGAGCGACGCGGCGGTGATTCCCTTGCCCAGTCCGGACACCACGCCGCCTAATACAAAGACATACTTTACCATTGCTTGCTTTCCGATCGCGCCGGAGCGGCGATCTCTCTCCTTTTCTATATTTCTATTTTTACTATTTATATTATGTACCTGCGCTGAATGATAACCGCCGGGGGAAATCTGAATTTATCCTCCGGACAGATTCAGAGCTGCCCCAAACCCATAGAAAAAGGCCCCGTTTCCGGCGGGCGAAAACGGGGCGCGATTCAGTCCGTGAAAGGCTCCTGAATTGTCATTGCGAGGCTTGCACGGCAAGCCGTGGCAATCTCAAGCACGAAGCTGCGGTCAAGAGATTGCCTCGTCGCTTCGCTCCTCGCAATGACACAACGGAGAGTTTCAACATAATTATTCTCAAACAGGCGGAAGCCCAAGATTCACCGAATAGATTATAGCAGATTCGGCGGCGGATTTCCATAGGTTTCGGAAATTATTTTTGTGGGATACAAGGTTCGTCCGAAATGACCAGTGTGCCGTCCTTGACATCGACGTGAAGCGTTGAATTCGGTGCAACGTCGCCGCGGACGATGCGCCGCGCCAGCAGGGTTTCGACCGTGTGCTGCAAATACCGGCGCAGCGGTCTTGCGCCGTACTGCGGGTCGTAGGCTGCGTCGATGACGAACTGCTTTGCCGCCTCGCTCAGCTCGCAGCGGAGCTGACGGGCGCTCAGACGCTTGTTCAGCGCGGCAAGCTGAAGGTCGATGATGCTCACGATATTCTCGCGCGTCAGCGGCTTATAGAACACGATCTCGTCGAGCCGGTTCAAAAACTCCGGACGGAACGAGCGCTTGAGAAGCTGCTGGACCTTGCCGCGGGCGTCGGCGCTGATCTCGCCGTCCGGGCCGATGCCGTCGAGCAGAAGGTCGGAACCGAGGTTACTCGTCAGAATGAGGATGGTGTTCTTGAAATCGACCGTCCTGCCCTGCGAATCGGTAATGCGACCGTCGTCGAGAACCTGTAACAGCACGTTGAACACATCCGGATGCGCCTTTTCCACCTCGTCGAACAGGACGACGGAATAGGGCTTGCGGCGGACGGCCTCGGTGAGCTGACCGCCCTCGTCGTAGCCGACGTAGCCGGGAGGCGCTCCGATCAGACGCGACACGGAGAATTTCTCCATGTATTCGCTCATATCGATACGAATCAGGTTCTTTTCATCGTCAAACAGTGCCTCAGCCAACGCCTTGGCAAGCTCGGTCTTGCCCACGCCCGTCGGGCCGAGGAACAGGAACGAGCCGAGCGGCCGGTTCGGGTCCTGGATGCCCGCACGGCTGCGCAGGATGGCCTCGGAAACGGATTTGACCGCCTCGTCCTGACCGATGACGCGCTGGTGCAGCACCTTATCGAGGTTCAGCAGCTTCTCGCGCTCGCCCTCGACGAGCTTGGCTACGGGAATACCCGTCCAGCGCTCGACGATTTTTGCAATTTCCTCCTCGGTGACCTTGTCCCGCAGGAGGCTGCCCTGCTTGGCGCTCTGGGCAAGCTGCTCCTCATGGGCAAGCTGCTTTTTCAGCTCCGGCAGCTCGCCGTATTTCAGGCGGGCGGCAGTTTCGAGGTCGTAGCTCTGCTCGGCCTTTTCGATCTCCGCGCCGAGCTGCTCGATGCGTTCGCGGAGCTGCTGGACCTTGCCGATGGCGTTCTTTTCGTTCTCCCACTGGGTTTTCATGGCGTTGAATGCGTCGCGCTGCTCGGCCAGCTCCTTGCGCAGCTCGGCAAGCCGCCCCTTGGAAAGCTCGTCGTCCTCGTGCTTGAGGGACGCTTCTTCAATTTCCATCTGGATGATCTTGCGGCGAATCACGTCCAGCTCGGTCGGCATGGAGTCCATCTCCGTGCGGATCATGGCACAAGCCTCATCGACAAGGTCAATGGCCTTATCCGGCAGGTAGCGGTCGGTGATATAGCGGTCGGAGAGGGTCGCGGCGGCAATGATCGCGGGGTCGGTGATTTTCACGCCGTGGAACACCTCGTAGCGCTCCTCAAGGCCACGCAGGATGGCAATCGTGTCCTCGACGGTCGGCTCCTTGACCAGCACGGTCTGGAAGCGGCGCTCGAGCGCAGGGTCCTTTTCAATATATTTGCGGTATTCGTCGAGGGTCGTCGCGCCGATGCAGTGCAGCTCGCCGCGCGCCAGCATCGGCTTCAGGAGATTGCCCGCGTCCATGCTGCCCTCGGTCTTGCCCGCGCCGACGATGGTGTGCAGCTCGTCGATAAACAGGATCACGCGGCCCTCGGAGGCCTTGACCTCGTTCAGAACGGCCTTTAACCGCTCCTCAAATTCGCCGCGGTACTTCGCGCCGGCGATCAGCGCACCCATGTCGAGCGAGAAGATCGTCTTTTCCTGCAAGGATTTCGGCACGTCGCCGCGCACGATTCGCTGCGCCAGCCCTTCGGCGATGGCGGTCTTGCCGACGCCCGGCTCGCCGATCAGGACGGGGTTGTTTTTCGTCTTCCGCGACAGGATGCGGATGACGTTCCGGATTTCCTCGTCGCGGCCGATGACGGGGTCGGTTTTCTTGTCGCGGGCCTTTTTGACAAGGTCGGTGCCGTACTTTGCCAGCGCCTCATAGGTGTCCTCGGGGTTGTCGGTCGTGACACGCGCCGTGCCGCGAACGGCTTGCAGCGTTTGCAGCGCCGCCTCCTTCGTGATGCGGTAGTCGTCGAGCAGCGGCTTGACGGTCGCGTCGGCGGTATCCAGCATGGCAAGGAACAGATGCTCGACGGAAACATAATCGTCGCGCATGGACTTCGCCGTTTCCTGCGCCTTGGCCAGCAACTGGTCCATGCCGCGCGAGATATAGAACTGGTCGGCATCGCGCCCGCTGCCGGTTACGGCGGGCAGCTTTTCGACCGCCGCCCGCGCCGCCGCCGTCAGGCTTTCGACGGAAATGTCCATTTTCTTCAAAAGCTGAGGAATCAGACCGTTGTCCTGCTCCAGCAGGGCAAGCAGCAAATGCGCCTGCTCGATCTGCTGATTCTGATGCGCCGCGGCAAGCTGCTGCGCCGATTGAATCGCCTGCGTCGTTCTCTGGGTAAAATCATTGGGATTCATCATAGTATATCGCTCCTTTCCGGCCACGTCCGCCGGTAGCTCCGGCAGCGGGCGGTATCGTTTTTAGCACTCTCGATAATAGAGTGCTAATTTCTTTTTTCTTCATGATACCACCGTTTTCCCGTTTGTCAAGCGGTATGTTTATGAATTTTTTGTAACCATTTTTCCGCACGGAATTTTCACGGCGCTTCCCCCCTCACAGCGACAAAATCGAACTTTTTTGACCGTCCAAAAAGGCTCCCTCGGGTGAGGGAGCCTTGAGTGTGTCAAAAAACTACCGTTCGTGTCATTGCGAGGAGCGAAGCGACGTGGCAATCTCATACAGGCAGTTCCGAATTCGCCGAAATCTTCCAAAATATCAAAACAATTCTGCGAGATTGCCACGGCCGCAAGCGGCCTCGCAATGACTAAATCGGACTTCTTTGACAATCTGAGGCTCCCTCGGACGAGGGAGCCTTGGGTTAGGTTGGGGCCTGCGTGAGGCGGGCGAGGATGTGACTTGTTAAATAAAATGTCGTTTCGTAGCGCATGAAGTCCAGAATATTTTCGTCGAACAGGAATTTCAGCGCGGCGGGAAAGTCCTCGTCGGCATCCCAGAATTGGAGGACGACCGGGAGGAACGGGAATGCATCCATGCGGACGGCCACGTCGCCGGGGAGGGCGACCGGCGTGCCGAGGCGGCAGCAGGCCTCCCGCAGCGCCTCGACGTGGCCGCAGAAGCGGTCGGCGTAGGGCTGGAACAGCTCCCCGCCCGGTCCGGCCACGCGCACCATGCCCTTCAGATTTTGCAGCGAGGCGAAGCGGCCGGACAGTTTGCAGTCGTCCTTCGAGTCACACAGCACGTCGCAGATGGTCAGCGATGCGTTGAAATCCGCCTCACAGCTCGTCCGGAAGCCGTCGTCGGACCATTCGATCATGCCGGTTCCTCGCCCGATGCGGTACTCGCGCCGCAGCATCGTCACGTAAATATATTCATTGTCGTTTTTCAGCGCAAATTTGTCGATCATTTTCTGCTGATCGTACTGCAAGAATACCCCGCGCACCCGGTCACGTGTAATATCATAATTGGACATCGCCATGCTGCGTCGCCTGCCTTTCGGCTTCATTATAACACGCTGCGGGCGAAATTTCAAATCGCACACTCCGGCTTTTTGCCTGTTTTTCCGCGAGGACGGACGGAAGATTGCACAAAACAACCAAATTCGCTGTTGAAATCTTCGGCGCAATCCGTTATACTAGAGGGGAATACGAATGGAAAGGAAGGGCGGCGCATGGGAGAAGCGATCGCGATCATCTCCGGCAAGGGCGGCACGGGCAAAACGACCGTCTGCGCGACCGTCGCCGCCTGTCTGGCCGCCTGCGGCAAGCGCGTGCTGTGCATCGACGCGGACATCGGCCTGCGCAATCTCGACATTGCGCTGGGCATGGCCGACCTTTCCGTCGCCGCGTTTACCGACGTGATGCGCGGCTGTGCCGATTTGACCGACGCAGCGGTTCATCCCGCGCTGGAGGACAAGCTGTTCCTGCTGACTGCGCCCGTGCGCGAGCGCGAGGAGGACATCGATCCGGCGGGCTTTGCGGCACTGGTCGCCCGAGCGAAGCAGGAATTCGACTTCTGCCTGATCGACGCACCGGCGGGCCTCGGCCCCGGCTTCCGGCTGGCCGCCTGCGGCGCCGACCGCTGCCTGCTGATCTCCACGCCGGACCTCGCATCCATGCGCGACGCGGCGCATACGGCGGAGCTTTTGGAGCGCGGCGGCAAGCGGAATTTGTATTTGGTCGTCAACCGCGTCCGGCCAAAGCTGTTCCGGCGGCTGGACATGACGGTGGATGATATGATGGACGAGATCGGTCTGCCGCTGCTGGGCGTGATTCCGGAGGATCCGGACGTGCTGCTTGCCGCTGCGGAGGGCAACGCGCTGATTTTTGCCACGGACGGCGGCGCTGCCGAGGCCTGCCTGCGTATTTCGCGGCGGCTGTGCGGCGAGATGCTGCCGCTGATGAAACTTTGAGAGGTGAGAGTATGAACATTACATTGCTTGCTCATGATAAGAAAAAAGAACTGATGGTGCAGTTCTGCACGGCGTATAAGAGCGTGCTGTCCAAGCACAACCTGTCCGCGACGGCGACGACCGGACGGCTGGTCGCCGAGGCGACGGGTCTGCCGATCACGCTGTTCATGTCGCATAATCAGGGTGGCCACCAGCAGGTCGATGCCCGCATTGCCTATAATGAGATCGACCTCGTGCTGATGTTCACCGACCCGAATAACATTGACCCCTGGGAGGACCAGCAGATCGTCCAGACCATCCACCTGTGCGACACGCATAACGTCCCCGTCGCCACGAACCTCGCCTCGGCGGAGATGCTCATTCTCGGCTTGCAGCGCGGCGATCTGGACTGGCGCGAAATGCTGCGCCCCAAGCGCTCGGTGAGGTAAGGCGATGGACGCACTGGAAATTATCGAACGCATCCGCACGGCGGAGAAGAAAACGCCCGTGCGCGTTACTTTGCAGGAATCCGCTCCCTGCGCCTTTTCCGGCGTGGAGGATTTCCACAGCGGTGCGCTGCACATCCTCTACGGCGACTGGAAAACCCTCGCGCCGCAGCTGGAGGCCAACGCCGCCAATATTCAGTCGCTGCACATTGAAAACAACGCCTGCAATTCCGCCATTCCCCTGCTCGACCTCAAGGGGCTGCACGCCAGAGTGGAGCCGGGCGCGATTTTGCGCGAGGGCGTGGAGCTGGGCGATAATGCGGTCATCATGATGGGCGCGATTTTGAACATCGGCGCGCGCGTCGGCGCGGGCAGCATGATCGATATGGGTGCGGTCCTCGGCGGCCGGGCGACGGTCGGCAGGCATTGCCATGTCGGCGCGGGCGCGGTGCTGGCCGGAGTAATCGAGCCGCCGAGCGCACAGCCTGTCGTGCTGGGCGACAATGTGCTGGTCGGCGCGAACGCCGTGATTCTGGAGGGCGTGCAGGTCGGCAGCGGCGCGGTCGTTGCGGCGGGCGCAATCGTCACGCAGGACGTGCCGGAAAACGCCGTCGTCGCCGGGATTCCGGCAAAGCTCATCAAATACCGCGACGCGCAGACCAACGGCAAGACGGCTCTGGTCGATGCGCTTCGGGAGCTGTAAATAATCAACGCGGGATGCAGCGCTGCATCCCGCGTTTCAGACGGTCAAAGAACTGCCCAACGAAAGGTTTCGGAGGGAGGAAAAGTGTGAAAGGGAAC
>CABSFY010000082.1 GCA_902477055.1 uncultured Eubacteriales bacterium | reverse complement strand
TCTATAGCTAAGGGGTCAGGCTCTTTGCCTGACCCCAACATTTATTATAGAACCATAAAAGTTTTGCGGCGGGGATCGATCGATCCCCGCCGCGAATTGATGATGACCGGGACGGCTCGACCGTCCCGGTATTGATTAT
Source organism: uncultured Eubacteriales bacterium (assembly GCA_902477055.1). Taxonomy (GTDB): domain Bacteria; phylum Bacillota; class Clostridia; order Oscillospirales; family Oscillospiraceae; genus JAZOXB01. The sequence continues at coordinate 10,590 of CABSFY010000082.1, read as the reverse complement.
TCCGCCTCGACGGCGGAGAGCTTTCCGATGCGGCGGACATGGCGTTCTGCACCGGAGAACGGCGTGGAGAGGAAAACGTCCAGAATCTCCAGCGCCAGCTTTTCGCCCACGACGCCCTGACCGAGGGCGATCATGTTCGCGTCGTTATGCTCGCGTGTCAGCCGTGCGGACATCAGATCGGACAGCAGGGCGCAGCGGATGCCGCGAATCTTGTTGGCCGTGACGCACATGCCGATACCGGTCGTGCAGATCACGACGCCGCTGTCGCAGCGGCCGTCTGCCACCGCGCGGGCGGCGGGAGCGGCAAAGTCGGAATAGTCGCAGCTGTCCTTCGTGTATGTGCCGAAGTCCTCGGTCGCAAAGCCCTTGGCTTCCAGATGCTTTTGGACGGCGAGCTTCAGCTCCAGGCCGCCGTGGTCACAGGCGAGTGCAATTTTCATGAATCAGAACTCCTTTGTTAAATTAGTAGCATGACGCAATCGGTCATGACGAGAATACAAACGCTTAAAATGACGAAAACCGTCTGTTCCCGGCGGCTCCAGAGGCTCCACAGCCAGCCAAGCGCCAGCACCAGCGGGATGCCGAGCAGATACTGCCCGCCGAGCAGCCACAGCGCCGCGAACACCGGCAGCAGCACCAGCAGCATCAGGCAAACGATCTCGCGCCGCCGGATGAGGCCGTGCAGCGAGCAGACCAGCGCCGCGCCGCCCGCCAGCGCCAGCAGGCCGTCGGCAAAATAGGTCAGACCCATATGCCCCGGCCAGAGCAGCCGGAGATTGCCTTCCAGTACCGGCGGCAGCGCACGCCAGAATTCTGCCGTGGCAACCGGGGCAAGTCCCTGCCCGGCATAACGGTCAAGCAGCAGCCGCAGCCCGCACACGACCACCGCGCAGAGGGAGCAAAGCAGCGCCGTCAGCAGCAGCGAGGCGATCGCCCGTCCGACGGAGCGCCGCCGAATTTGCACATAAATCCATGCTGCAATCCAAAGCGGGGCTAACCACAGCAATTGCGCCGTCTGGAACAGCCCGGCGGAGAAGCAGGCCAGCGAAAGCGTAAGCCACAGCGCCGGAAGCGCGAAGCGCCCGTCGTCCGCCGCACACAGCCAGAGCCACAGGAACACCAGCGCCCAGACCGTCGCCGCCGCGCAGGGCAGTGACTCGACCTGCAAGACCGCAAGGACCGTCGCAGCGCAGACTGCCGCCAGCGTGCCGCCGGACATGAGCCGAACGAGCAGATACGTTCCTGCGGACAGCATTGCGCAGGCCGGGAGGATATGCAGCGCGTAAGACGGCAGCGCCGCAAACGCCGTTACCGCCTCGCCGCGCACCGCCATGCTGAACAGCGCCAGCAGCGTCCGCAGTCCGGCACTCAACACGACCGCCAGCGGCAGCCAGCCGAGGTCCGACGGGTGCAGCGGGCAGGCACGGGGTGCCGGAAGCTGCGGCGTTTCGATGCACCGCATCCATTCCGTCGTCCCTCGGCGCGGCCGCCGCGCCGCAAAGTAGACCGGAATACTCAATACCGCCAGCACCGCCACGGCAGCAAGCAAAATATATAAAATTACAGGCATGGAGAAAACCTCCTCTATCTATCTCCCGCGCCCGCAGGCACACCTTGCGATATGAATTGCGGTAAAATCGATGCTGCCGGATTATTTGATCCGCTCGAAATACCACGTCAGCAGCAGGTCTGCGACCTCGCCGTAGGAGCGCGTCCCGCTCTCGACGGAAAAGGCCTGCAAATAGCCGCTGTACACCGTGTCCTGAAGCTCGGAAACCTTCTCGTCCTCAACCTCGTCATAGTGTGCGCTGGCCGCCCGCATATCGCTCAGCACCAGCTCGCTGCACCCGGCGCTCACCTCGCGCGCACCGTCGGGATCGACCTTGTACAGGGCATTATAGCAGTAAACATACGCCTGATAGTAGCCGGAATAGCGGAATTCCGGCCGGTCGTTGGCATCGCAGGCCAGGAAGGCTGCAAAATTTGCTTCATCCTCCCGCGCAAAGGCCATCCGATGGCCAATCTCATGGGCCATTGTGAAGGGCATCGAGGCCTGGAACGTCGTCGTGCTGACACCGCTCTCGCCGGTCAGGCAGATGAAAACGCCCGTCGTCCCGGCCTTGCCCATGAGCTTGCTGGAGAGCATTTTCTTCACGCGCACCGTCGAGCCGTCGAAGCAGTCGTAGCGTTCGGCCAGCTTTTTGTAGCCGTCGCCCGCGTGCTTGGCCAGCGTGTCAAAGTCGTATTCGACCATCACGCCGTTCTCGTCGCGCTCGACCCCGGCGGCCAGCTCGTTGGCGCGGTCGCGGTAGTACAGCGTGGCTTCCTTCAGCTCGGCGGGCGTGTACTGCCGGTCGGGCAGGCCGAGGCGCTCGGTCATTTTCGGCGCATAGTAGTTCAGCCCCCAGATGGCGATGAACAGCGCCCCGATCGTGCAGACCGAGAGCAGCACGCCCGTCAGCCAGCGCACCATCCGCCGCCGGATGATGGCCCGGATGAGCGACGCGACGAACCAAAACAGCAGCGCTGCCAGCAGGATTTCGCACAGCGCAAAGGGGATGACGGAGGTAATTCCCGCCAAAATTCCAACAATCCACCGCGAAAAAGCAGGGTAAAACGAGAAAAACAGGGGAGTTAAGTAATTCGCCGCAAGCAGCAGCAGCGCCGTCACAACGATGAGTGTTCCCGACGAGATCAGGCGCAAAATGGTTTTTGTCATAGATATTTCATCCTCGCTAAGAGATCAGTGTCCAGAAAAGCGCTGCACCGCGTTCCAGCACGGCCTCGTCAAAGTCAAATTGCGGGCTGTGCAGCGGCGCGCCGCCCGTGCCGAGCCAGAAAAACACACCGGGGACCCGCGTCTGGTAGGCGGAGAAGTCCTCCGTGATCGCCGTCGGCGCCGCTTCGGCGATCGGGAAGCGCTCCCGCGCCCGCCGGAGCAGGGCCAAGTCGTTCGTGACGGGAGGATAGCCCTCGCTGCAATGCACCGTGACAGCGCAGTCCGTTTCGGCGCTCACCTGTGCCGCCGTCGCCTCGATCGCCTCGCGCAGGCGGAAAAACACCCTGTCGTCGAAACAGCGCAGCGTCCCCTCCAGCCGCGTCCGGTCGCTGACGGCGTTGCGGACCGTGCCGCTTTCCATCCGGCCGAAGCGGAGAATGCAATCCTCGTCCTCGGCCAGCCGGTACAGCCGCCGCAGCAGCTCCGTCCCGGCCCAGAGCGCGTCGCAGCCCTCGCGCCAGCGGGCGATGTGGACGCTCTTCCCGGTAATTTCAAGCGTCAATTCACACGACCGCGCCATCATCCCGCCCGCGCAGGACGCGATGACCCCCGCCGGAAGCTCCGGCCAGAGGTGGATGCCGTAAATTTCGCGCACGCGGTACGTTTTCAAAAGTCCCGTGCGGCAGATCGGCTCCGCGCCGCCGGTCGTTTCCTCGGCGGGCTGGAAGATCAAAAGCACGTTGCGCGTCAATTTTTCGTCCGCCAGCCGGTCGGCGACACCCAGCAGCATCGCCATGTGGCCGTCGTGGCCGCAGGCGTGCATTTTTCCGGGATGCGTCGAGGCGAAGGACAGGCCCGTCTGCTCGGCGATGGGCAGCGCGTCCATGTCGCTGCGTAAAGCGACGGTTTCTGCCGCACCGAAATCAAAATAGGCGCACACCGCGTCCCCGCAGGGCGAAAATACCCGGCACGGCAGCGCTTCCAGCCGCGCCCGGAGATAGGCGGCCGTTTCCGGCAGCTGCCAATCCAGCTCCGGGATCCGATGCAGCGCCCGCCGATCGGCAGATAATGACATAGAGGAACCTCCTCACAATTTGCGTAGGGGGCCGATGCGCACGTCGGCCTGCCTTTGGCAGTATCGTAATCCGTCCGTAGGGCGGGCTGCCCCCAGCCCGCCGCTGCCGGCAGCTCGTTAGCGGCCTGTAGGGGGCGGCGTCCCCGACGCCCCGTGCCAGCAGTATCGATTTAGTGAATAGTGAATATGTGATGGTAAATAATGAATAATATTATTCTTAACAAGGCCTTGACGGACGTATGATCTTGTGATATACTCAACCTCGGAGTTGGTGCTCCTACTGCATTTTCGGGTTGGGCCGTTTGCGCCGAGGTTCGTTCATCGGCGGTTTGCAGAGGGGTGCCAACTCTCTTTTTATAATTCTGCGCTCCGCTGCGATAGCATCACTGTTATAATAGTATACCGCATTCGGCGGCGATTTGCAAGGCTTGCTTTTTTGCTTTGATGGGTGGAAATCCGGCAGGAAATGCGGTATAATAGCCGCAGAAAACGAAGGGTGGGAGCGATATGCGCCGGGAGCGGTTGTTTTTGTCCTGTATGGATGCCGAAGCGCCGGCTTTGGCGCGGCAAGAGGGCCTTGGGCTGGAGCTGACGGCCTTTTCCTACGCGCCGAATCTGGAGGATGCGGCGCAGCTTGCCGCCGCCGAGGCGCAGTGCGCCGGGACGGAGCGGCTGTGGCTCCACGCGCCGTTTGCCGAGCTGCTTCCCTGTGCGATTGACCCGCTGGTGCGGGAAATTGCCAAGCGCCGCTATCGCCAGACGCTGGCCATCGCCGCCCGCCTCGGCATCGACTGCATCGTCGTCCACGCGGGCTACCAGCCGTACGTCTATTTTCCGGAATGGTTCGTCGAGCAAAGCGTCATTTTCTGGCGCGAATTCCTGTTCGACGTGCCGGAAACGGTGTGCCTTGCGCTGGAAAATGTGATGGAGCCGTCGCCGGAATCGCTGGTGCAGATCGTCCGGCAGGTGGACGACCCGCGCCTTCGCCTTTGCCTCGACGTGGGCCACGCGAACACGGAGATCAGCCGTACGCCGCCGCTGGAATGGCTCGAGCCAATGGCCCCATGGCTGCGGCATTTCCACTTACATAACAATTTCGGCGGCTGGGACCTGCACAACCCGCTCGGCGAGGGGACGGTCCCGATGGTGCAGCTGCTCGAAGCGGCGCAGCGCCTGTGTCCGGCCGCGAGCTTTACGATCGAAACGCAGTCCTGCGCGGCCTCGCTCGCGTGGCTGAAAAAGGTTGGAGAATTAACATGACAGAATTGGAGCTGACTGCTCTTTTACGGCAGATCACACCGCCCGATGCGGCGGCGATGGACTGCGCGCGTCGGCGGCAGGCAGAGCTGGCCAAGCCGCCCGGCAGCCTCGGCAAGCTGGAGGACTACGCCGTCCGGCTGGCCGGCATCACGGGCAAGGACCGCCCGACGATGGAAAAATGCAGAATTTTGGTGTTCGCGGCGGATAACGGCGTGGTGGCAGAGGGCGTTTCGTCCGCGCCGCCGTCGGTCACGCTGGCACAGGCAATCAATATGACGCGTAATATTACTGGAATGTCCGCGATGGCGCAGCATTTCGGCGATGAAATTCGCGTGACGGATGTCGGCATCGACACCGACCGGCATTTTTCCGGTATTCTCGACCGAAAAATCCGCCGCGCGACCGGCAACATCGCCCGCGAACCCGCCCTGACGCGGCAGCAGGCGCTCGATGCGATCGCCGTCGGCGTTGCGCTGGCGCGTGAAGCGGCGGAGGACGGCGTAACGGCCGTCGGCATCGGCGAGATGGGCATCGGCAATACCACGACCTCGGCGGCGGTGCTGGCTGCGCTGACCGGCAGCTCGGTCGAGGCGGTGTCCGGCCGCGGCGGCGGGCTGACGGACGCGGGCTTCGCGCGGAAAAAGGACGTCCTGCGGCAGGCGCTGAACCTGCATCACCCCGACCCGTCGGATCCCGTCGGTGTGCTGGCGGCGGTCGGCGGGCTCGATCTTGCGGCGATGACCGGTGCGTTCCTCGGCTGCGCGGCTGCACGGCTTCCGGCAGTCGTGGACGGTTATATATCTATTGTGGCTGCGTTATGTGCCGTTCGACTTTGCCCGGCGGCGCGGGAGTACCTGTTTTTGTCCCACGCGTCATACGAACCGGGCTACCGGTTGGCGGCGGCGGAGCTGGGGCTGGAGCCGAGCCTGCTGCTGGGGATGCGCCTCGGCGAGGGGAGCGGCTGCCCGGTGTTTTTCCGTGTGCTGGAGGCTGCCTGCGCCGCAATGAACGACATGGCGACCTTCGCCGAAGCGGAAATTCAGGACGACTATCTCTCCCCCATCCGCGCGGGGGACAGCTTTACGGTGGAAAACGCATGAGAATTTTGCTTGTCGGCGGCAGCAAGAGCGGTAAAAGCATGACCGCCCAACGTCTGACGCGCACGTTGTCCGGAACAGCATCGCCCTATTACTGGGCAACAATGGAACCGGTGGACGGCGAAGATCTGGCACGCATCGAGCGCCACAGGGCCGAACGCGCAGGCTGGGGTTTCCGGACGATTGAACGCAGCCGCGAGCTGACCGTGATTCTGCCGCAGCTCGACGCGGATGCGGCGGTGCTGTTTGACAGCGTAACGGCCTGCCTCTCGGCGGAGATGTTCCCGCCGGATGGCGCACCGGACGTGGATGCGGCGGCACGGGCTGCACGGGAGCTTTTGACCGTGAGTGAACATTTTGCGCACTTTGTCTGCGTCTGCGATGCGGTCTGGTTCGACGGCGTGGCCTACGACGACTGGACCGAGCGCTACCGGCGCGGGCTGGCGGAGATTTGCCGTGCGCTGGCCGCGCAATTTGACGTGGTAGCAGAAATCACGGCGGGGCTGCCTGCGATATGGAAAGGAAAGCAAATTTATGAAACGCTTACTTGATGGCCTTGGCATGGCGTGGGGGATGTTTCTGGCCATTCCCTGCCCTCTGCGCCGCTGGAACGAGGAGGCGCGGGAGCAGATGCTGCTGTGGCTGCCCGGCGTGGGGCTGATCGTCGGCGGTGTCTGGGTCGGCCTGCTTTTCCTGCTGAAAAATGCGCCGGACCCGCTCCGGGCGCTGCTGATGGCGGCGGCACCGTGGCTTGTAACGGGATTTATCCATCTTGACGGATATATGGACGTATGCGACGCGGTGCTTTCGCGGCGGGAGCTTGCCGTGCGGCAAAAAATACTGAAGGACTCTCACTGCGGCGCGTTCGCTGTGATCGGTATGGTGCTGCTGGCGCTGACGCAGTGGAGCCTGTTTTTTGCGGCCGACGGTGCGTGCTGGACGGGCCTGCTCTGTATTCCCGCCGTCACCCGCGCCTGCGCGGCGCTGGCCGTAAGGATGCTGCGGCCGATGGAAACGAGTCAATATGCTGCGCTAAAAGCCAAAAATACAACTGTAACGGTGCTGCTCTGGACGCTTTTGGCACTCGGCATCGGCCTGCCGCTGGGGCTTGCGGGCAGCTTCGCTCCGTTGGCGGCTGCTGCGGGCTATTGGCTTGCGGTCTGGTATGCCGACCGGCAGCTCGGCGGGATGTCCGGCGACGTGTCAGGCTTTGCGCTCACGCTCGGCGAGCTGACCGGAATCGCAATTTGGACGCTGGCGAGGTGAGATGGATGCACTTGGTACTCGGCGGGGCCTATCAGGGCAAATTAACGTGGACGTTAAAAGAATATCACATTGCACAAAACGAGGTGCTTGACCTCGCGCTGCACGACCCCGCGCCGGGCTATCGATGCTACACGCATCTCGAAGCCCTGACGCGGCGGGACTTGGACCCGCGCCGCTGGACGGAGCTTTTCGCGTCCGCGGTCGTCATTTCGAGGGAGATCGGCGGCGGCATTGTCCCGCTCGACCCGGCGGAACGGGCGTGGCGGGAACGGCATGGCGCGATGCTGCAAACACTTGCCGCACAGGCGCTGCGCGTCACGCGCGTCTTTTGCGGATTATCGGAGGAATTGAAATGAAGTTATACCTGCTGCGCCACGGCGAAACGGAGGGCAACCGCAGAATGTGCTATTACGGAACAACAAATCTGCCGCTTCTGCCAGAATCCGTGGTCAAGCTGCAACAAAACGCCGCCCGCTATCCGCGTGCGGACCACTACTACATCAGCGGCCTGCTGCGCACCGAGCAGACGCTGCACGCACTGTATGGCGACGTGCCGTACACCGTTGTGCCGGATTTGGAGGAACTCCATTTCGGCATCTTCGAAATGCACACACATGACGAGCTAAAGGACACGCCGGAATATCAGGAATGGCTCCGTGACTTCGAACACAACCGCTGTCCCGGCGGCGAAAGCCCGGACGAGGTGCAGCAGCGCAGCGTCCGCGCAGTCAAAGCCCTTCTGCAAAAGGGCGAGGATGCCGTCTGCATCGTCCACGGCGGCGTGATTACTGCAATTTTAATGTACTATTTCGGCGGCCCGCGCTTTGGTTACAATATGCAGCCGGGGACGGGCTGCTGCATCGAGTTTACGGACGGCCACGCAAGAAGCTGGCACCGCATCCCGGAGGAAACGAAATGAACGAGCAAACGATGATCGATCTCGCCGTGTCGGAGGGCTTTGCCGCCGCGGCGGTCGTGGACACGGACCAAATCGTGTTCGACCCGATGTTCCGTCCCTACTGCGAGGAAAACCTCTGCGGCCAGTACGGCGCAAACTATTCCTGCCCGCCCGACTGCGGTTCGCCGGAGGCAATGAAGCAGCGAATTTTGGCGCATAAAAAAGCACTCGTGCTGCAAACGATCTGGCAGGTGCAGGACTATTCTGACGCGCCGACCATCAAAAAAGCCAAGAAATCGCATAACACTGCGGAGCTGCGCCTCATCCAGCGCCTGCGTGACGAGGGCTGCGACGGTGTGATCGTCGGTGCAAGCGGCTGTTCGCTGTGCGCCCCGTGTGTTCTGCCGAAGGGCGAGCCGTGCCGCTTTCCCGATCTGCAATACTCCTGCATGTCCGCTTACTGTATCTTCGTCCGCAAGCTGGCGGAGGCGTGCGGCATGGAATACGACTGCGGCGAGGGCCTCCTCGGCCTGTTCGGAATGTACGCTTTTGGTTAAGAATCCTTGCATTTTCGACAGAAAAATGATATAATTATCTCTTACAGCAGCAAGATGCAGATTCCCAATCTTACGCAGGGCGGGATGGGAGCACCGCGCTGTTGCGGGCAGTACTGTTTTAGTGAATAGTGAACAGTGAATGGTGAATAGTGAATAATATTGGCTTTTTAGAAATCGGTAGACTTTTTGGGTTATCGTAACTCTTATTCCCTCTGCGCCGCAGCGGATTTTTAATCTGTGCCGCGAGGCACACCGATTATATTATTCACTATTCACTGTTCACCATTCACTATTCACTAAGCCAAAATTGCCTGCACGGACGGCCGATGACCGCTCATGCGGCATATAACGATGCTTTATGCCCTGCAAATTGCCTTTTGATTTTTCAGAACCGGAGGATGTTCTTTTGAGTACGACCGAAACGAAAACTACCGTCATTTCGCCGGAGGAGCTGCACCGTCAGGAAACCTTTTGCGCCATGATACGCGATTACTGGGCGGGGCAGGGCATAACGCCCGTCGCCTGCATCGATACCTACGGCTGCCAGCAGAACGAGGCCGATTCCGAGCGCATCCGCGGGATGCTTGAGGCGTCAGGTTACGGATTTACCGACACCGAGGAGGGCGCAGATCTCGTCGTCATGAACACCTGCGCCATCCGCGAGCACGCCGAGCAGCGCGTGTTCGGCAACGTCGGCGCACTGACGCACACAAAGCGTCGCCATCCCCGGCAGAAAATTTTCCTTTGCGGCTGTATGATGGGCCAGCCCGCTGTGTCCGACCGCATCCGCCACTCCTACCCGCACGTGGACGGTGTGTTTTCCACGCACCATCTGTGGCGGTTTCCGGAGCTTCTGTGGGGCGTGCTGTCCACCGGAAAGCGCGTTTTCGCCGTCGAGGACAGCGCCGGGTCGATTGCCGAGAACATCCCCGTCAGCCGCACGAATCCGCTCAAGGCGTGGGTTTCTGTCATGTATGGATGCAATAATTTCTGTTCCTACTGCATCGTCCCCTACGTCCGGGGCCGCGAACGCTCCCGAAAGCCGGAGGACGTACAGAAGGAATGCCGCGAGCTGATCGCCGCGGGCTATAAAGAAATCACGTTACTGGGCCAAAATGTCAATTCCTACGGCAAGGACCTCGGCCTCGGTGTTGATTTTGCCGATCTGATGGCGCAGATCGCACAGTTGCCGGGCGAATTCCGTCTGCGCTTCATGACCTCGCACCCCAAGGACGCGAGTAAAAAGCTATTTGACACCATCGCGGCCTATCCAAAAATCTGCAAGCAATTCCATCTGCCCTTCCAGTCCGGAAACGACCGCGTTCTCAAGGCGATGAACCGCCATTATGACACCGCGCAGTACCTGTCACTGGTCGATTACGGCCGGAGCATCATGCCGGACCTTGTCCTGACAAGCGACGTGATCGTCGGCTTTCCCGGCGAAACGGAGGAGGAATTCGAGGACACCGTGCGCCTGATTGAGCGTGTGCGGTACGACGCGCTGTTTACCTTCATCTTCTCCCCGCGCGGCGGAACGCCCGCGGCAAAAATGCCGGATCCCTTCACAAAAGCTGACAAAAACCGCCGATTTGACCGCCTTTGCGCGGTGCAAAATCGCATTTCCGAAGAAAAGCACCGCGCCTACGTCGGCAAGACCGAGCGCGTGCTGATCGACGGCCGCGACGGCGACCTGCTGACCGCCCGCACCGACGGCGGCC
>CABSFY010000081.1 GCA_902477055.1 uncultured Eubacteriales bacterium | reverse complement strand
TACATGGGCCGATGTGGGCATCGGCCCCTACGCACAAGGAGGCGCTTTTGCTCCCAAGGTCAGTCCTTGCGTAGGGCGCGATGCCCTCATCGCGCCGTCCCCGCCGCAGCGGTTGGCTCCCCTGAAAGGGGAACTGTCATGGCCAACGGCCATGACTGAGGGGTTGTTTTCGTGCAGAAGGCACACCTATTATATTATTCACTATTCACTGTTCACCATTCACTATTCACTGAGAATTGGGAGGCGTCTTGTATGAACAACATCGGCCCTTTGATTCGGCGGGAGCGGCTGGCGCGGCAATGGAGCCAAGAGGGTCTGTGCCGCGGCATCTGCGCCGTTTCCTATCTTTCCAAAATCGAGCACGGGCAGGTCGAGCCGTCGGAGGACATCCGCCGTCTGCTGTTTGAGCGCCTTGGACTGCCGACGGAGGAGGACAGCCCGGCCCTTCGGGATGCCGCAGCGCTGCTGGAGCGGATGACGGAGCTGCTGTTTTTGGGCGATACGCCGAGGTTGTACGCGCTGGAGGAGGCCTTTGAGGCGGCCCGGCCACTGCTATCCCGCAGCCGCTATGCCGCGCAGGCCGACCTGCTGCATGAGGCGCTCCAGCCGATGGGAAAGCCGCTGCCCGCCGCGCTGGAAAGCGGCCTCGACGAGCGGCTGCTGGCGTATCAGCGCATTTTACAGGAGCACTATGACGAGGCGCTGCGGCTGTACCCCCACGCGTTCACCTATTGCAGCGCTGGAAACGCCGCCTACCGGCGCGGCGATTACCGGACGGCCATCGAGCTGCTGCGCCATGCGCACACGCTGGCGGCAGAGGACGACGCGGTGCATCTGATGCTGCAAAGCCGCGCATTTTTGGGCAACTGCTACTGCAACGTGCTGCGTCTGGAGCAGATGGAGCGGGAGTATGCCGCCGCGCTGCGGCTGGCAGAGCTGCTGCACAACACGAATCTGGCCGACACCATTCGTTACAACACCGCCGCCGGGCAGCTCGAGATCGGGCAGTACGACGCGGCCTACGCCTACTTCTCCACACTGGAAAACCCCGGCCGCATGGCGCTGCACAAGCTGGCGATCTGCTGCGAAAAGCTCGGCCGTATCGACGAGGCCCGCGCCGCAATCGACCGGGCGCGGACGGCGGAATGCGACTTCCCCGCCGAGCCGCTGTCGCAGCAGCTCTGCGATATCGTCGCCTTCCGGCTCGAACACCCGGACTATTTGCAATGTGAGGACTACGGCACACTGCTCCTCGGCTGCTTCCGGACGATGCGAAAATCGCTGCCCGCGGGCTACGCGTCGTTCCATCTGCCGTGGGTCCTCGAATGGTATACGGCAAACCGCCGCTATAAGGAAGCATACGAGCTGACCCAGGGGTTTTCTAAAGAATATTGATTGAAGTCGCATTTACCGGTAGTTTTGAAGAAAATTTTCTCAAAACTACCGGCTATTTTTCTTTTCTTCCTTATGCTACAATAGTGCCGAGGTGAGAAACATGAAGCAGACCCTTTGGACAAGAAATTTTACGCTTGTGACCGTGGCGACGACGCTCGGCATGATCGGCGGCATCGCGGGCGGCTTTGCGCTGTCATTTCTGGTCTTTGACGAAACGGGCAGCACGCTGGCCGCCGCGCTCATCATCGCCATCCAGTTCGTGCCGACGTTTATCCTGCCGCTGTTCCTCGCGCCGTGGATGGATCGGCTGCCGCGCAAGCCGTTTTTGGTCGGCGGCGATGTCGTCAACGCCGTACTGTATACGCTCATGGGTGTGTACCTGATGTTTTTCCGGTTTTCGTATATCGGCTATCTGGCCTATTCGCTGGTGCTGTCGGCGCTGGGGACGGTCGATGAATTGGCATATAACAGCATTTATCCGAAGCTCATCCCGAAGGGGATGGAGGAAAAGGGCTACGCCGTTTCGTCGATGCTGTATCCCATGATGAAGGTGCTGCTGATGCCGGTGGCGGCGGTGCTGCTGGAATTTTTCGGCGTGGCGTGGCTGCTGGTGCTGCAAGGCGGCTTTTCGCTGGCGGCGGCGCTCGTGGAGAGCTGCATCCGGATCGAGGAGACCGCGCGGCTGGACGAAAACGGCTACAGCTTCCGCCTCTGGCGCGAGGACATCCGCGAGGCGGCGCAGTATCTGCGCAAGGAGCGCGGGCTGCGGAACATTTACGGCTACATGGCCGTCACCAACGGCGTCGCGGGCGGCTACGGGCCGATCATGGTTGCGTTTTTCCGCACGATGCCGGGCTTTACGGCAGCGATGTATTCGTTTTTCTCCGTCGCAGAGTTTCTCGGGCGGACGGTCGGCAGCGCGGTGCAATACCGGCTGAAGCTGCCGCCGAAGAAGAAATTTTCCTTCACGTTTTTTGTCTATCAGTTCTACGAGGCGATGGACATGATGCTGCTGTGGCTGCCGTATCCGCTGATGCTCGTCAACCGCGCCGCCGCAGGCTTTCTGGGCGCGAACAGCGCGACGCTCCGGCGGGCGGCGGTGCAGCGTTACATTCCCGAGCAGCTCCGCGCGCGCATCAACGCCTTTGAAAACATGCTCATTACGGCGGCAATCAGCATTCTGTCGCTGGGCGTCGGCGCGCTGGGCGAGATCGTGGACTACCGCCTCTGCCTGACCATCTGCGGCGCCGTGGCGATGCTCGCCTGCTGGCTGACCATCTGGCGTTCCCGAAAGTCGGTCCGCGCGGTCTACGAGGCAGAAGCCGAAGAATAAATTTAACGTGCTGTCCCGACACAGGGACAGCACGCTTTTTATGCCGGCAAAATCAAATGCAGCGCGGTGCAGAGCAGGCAGCCGACCAGCGTCGGCAGCAGGAATGCGGCCAGCGTCCATTTGCGGCTGCACGTTTCGCGCCGGACGGTCAGCAGCGTCGTCGTACAGGGCCAGTGAAACAGAAAGAACACCAGCGTACACAGCGAAAGCTGCCACGTCCACCCGCTGCTTTCCAGCAGCGCCGCCATCGCCGTGCTGCTGCTGTCGGGCAGCGTTCCCGCAGCGGTCAGCGTCATCATCAGCACGGGCAGCACCAGCTCGTTTGCGGGGCTGCCGAGGATAAACGCCAGCAGCACCGCGCCGTTCAGCCCCAGCAGCGCCGCCGGAGCATCGAGCCAGCCGGACAGCACCCGCAGCAGCGGCTCGCCGCCCACGCGGCAGTTGGCAAGCACCCAGATCAGCAGGCCGGCGGGCGCGGCGACGACCACGGCGCGGCCGAGAATCCGCAGCGTCCGGTCGCGGACCGAGCGCACCAGCACCTGCCAGACGCGCGGGCGGCGATAGGGCGGCATTTCCAGCACGAAGGTCGACGGCTCACCGCGCAGCGCCGTCCGGTGCAGCAGCCGGTCGGACAGGAGCGTCATCCCCACGCAAAGCAGCACGCAGAGCGTCAAAATCCCCGCCCCGGCGAGCGCCGACCCGCCGGAAAAGCTGAGGGAAATCAGAAAGATCAGCGCCGGAAAGCGCCCGTTGCACGGTACCAGTGCGTTGGTCACAATCGCCATCACCCGCTCGCGCGGCTGATCGACGATCCGGCAGCCGGTCACGCCCGCCGCGTTGCAGCCGAAGCCCATGCACATCGTCAGCGCCTGCTTGCCGCAGGCCCCGGACCGCCGGAAGCCCTCGTCGAGCAAAAACGCCACGCGCGGCAGGTAGCCGAAGTCCTCCAGCAGGGTAAACAGCGGAAAGAAGATCGCCATCGGCGGCAGCATGACCGCGATCACCCGCGCTGCCGTCGCGTAAACGCCGTCAAGCAGCGCCCCGCGCACGCCCGGCGGAAGCCCTGTGCACAGCCGCTCCAGCCAAAGGCCGACCCGGTCAAAGCCCGCTTGCAGCAGCATCGACGGATAATTCGCCGCCTCAATGGTCAGCCAGAACACGCCGAGCAGGAGAACAAGCAGCGCCGCATAGCCGTAAATTCTATGCAGAAGGATTCGGTCAAGCCGGTCGGTCAGCGTGCGGCGCGGCGGCTCCTCCCGACGCACGCACTGCGCCGCCAGCGCCTGCGCCTGCCGGACGTAAGCGCGGGCGATCGCGTCCGAGTCCTCCTCATCCGTACCCCGCAGCCCCGCCTGCCCCGCCGCTTCCCCCTTCGGCGCAAAGCCCTCGCAAACCGTCCGCACCGCCTCCATCAGCCGCTCCGGCGCCGTCCGGTCCGCCGCGCTCGTACCGACCACCGGCGCATGGAACGCCCGCTCCAGCGCGGATAGCTCGATTTGCAGCCCCAGCCGCTCCGCCTCGTCGAGCAGATTGACGCACAGCACCATCCGTGGACACAGCGCCCGCACCTGAAGCGCCAAAATCAGGCTCCGCTCCAGACAGGTCGCGTCGCAGATGGCCACCGTGCAGTCCGCGCCGCCGTCGGTCAAAAATTCCTCCGCCACACGCTCCTCCGGCGAACGGCTGATGAGCGAATACGTTCCCGGCAGATCGACAAGCCGGTAGCTTCGTCCCTTGTAGTCCCGCTGCCCCTGCGCCAGCTCGACCGTTTTCCCCGGCCAGTTCCCGGTATGCTGGTTTTTCCCGGTGAGAGCGTTAAACAGCGTGCTTTTCCCCACGTTAGGGTTCCCGGCAAGGGCAATCAGCCGCATCGCTCGATCGCAATTTGGCGGCCGTCGCAGATGCGCAGCGCCAGCATCGTTCCGCGCACACCGTACAAAACCGGGCTGCCCGCCGGGCTTTTCCGGATGCAGCAGACGCTTGTGCCCTCGATCAGGCCGAAATCCATCAACCGCCGCCGCAGCGCCCCACTCAGCCGCAGCGCGCGGATCGTGCCGCACTCACCCTCCCGCAGCCGGTCCAGTGTCGTTTCCATTTTGCTCCCTCCTTTGCCTTTTCCAGCGTATTCGCCGCAGGCAAACTCTGTGACGAATTTTGCGCCGTGGTACGGATTTCGCCCGCCGTACATATATCATATCGGAGGGATTGTATATGAGATCAACATTCTATTTTGGTGCCTGTTCGCCGAAGGGCTTCGTTTCCCACGCCGGCTCGCTGCTCGACGAGCTGCAAGCACTGACGATCATCAAGGGCGGCTCCGGCTGCGGAAAATCCACCTTTATGCGTGCCATCGGCCGCGCGGCGGAGGAAAAGGGACTCGACGTGCAGTACATTCTCTGCTCGTCCGACCCCGATTCGCTCGACGGTGTTCTCCTGCCCGCGCTCTCGCTGGGCTATGTGGACGGCACGGCGCCGCACATTTTAGAGCCGCGGCTGTGCGGTGGGAGCATGAATTACCTGAACTTCGGCGCGTTTTACGACAGCGCCGCCATGCGGCCGAACGAGGAGGAAATTCTCGCGGCCCAGCGGGAGAACAAGGCCTGCTACGTTCCCGTAACCGCCTGCCTTGCCGCCGCCGACCGGCTTCTCGACTGCGTGCGGCAGGAAACGGCGCAGCCGCACTGTCTCGAGGAGGTCGAGGCCATCGGCGAATGTCTGGCTCTGTCCGCGCTCAAGCCGCACGGCGAAAATCCGATCATCCGGCGGCGCTTTTTGTCCTGCGTCACGCCGAAGGGGCTTATGCTGTGCGGGCAGACGCCGGGGGCGCTGTGTCCGCGGGTCTACGTCCTGCGCGACAACTACGGCCTTGCCCCCATCGCGCTGGCTCTGCTGGAAAAACGGGCCGCCGCGCTCGGCCATGAAATTTACGCCTGCCACAGCCCCTTACAGCCCGACGGCGCACCCGCGCATCTGCTCATCCCAACGGCCCAGACCGCCTTCGTCAGCGAAAGCACGGACTTCCCCTATGACGGACCGTGCTTCTGCCGCATCGATCTGGACTCGACGCTGCCGCCGCGTGTCCGCAAGGAGCTGTCTTTCTGCACGGACACGGTTTCCTCCCTGCTGTTCGAGGCGGTGCGCCATATGCGCATGGCTAAGCGTCACCATGACCGCATCGAGCAGCTCTGCCGTCCGTTTGTGGACTTTACCGCCGTTCAGGCGCTGACGGAGAAAACCATCGCGGCGCTGCTGTGACAAATTGGCGGAAAAAAGTGCAATTTTCCTCGTAAATTCGTCATTTTTCCTGTTGTTTTTTGCTTGCCGCGGTGATAAGATAGCAACCGGGAAAAAAATAATGGGAGGATTGCAGTGATGCGTCTACTTATCATCGTTCTCAATAAGGTCGAATGTCTTGACCGGCTTCTGACCAAGCTCGGCAAAAACAACATCCCCGGCGCCACCATTCTCGACAGCAAGGGCATGGCGCAGGAGCTGGAGGCGCACGACGAGCTGCGCTTTCTCGGCTCGCTGCGGCTGCTGATGAACCCGGCGCATAAGGAAAATAAGACGATCTTCATGGTCATCTCCGAGGATAAGGTTGCCACCGTCAGCAAGATCGTCAACGACGTTACCGGCGGTCTCGACCGCCCCGACACAGGCATTCTCTTTACCCTGCCGATCGACTACGTGGAAGGGCTGGCGAAATGATGCTCAATACACTGACCGATCTTGCAATTATGATCTTTGCGGGGATGTTCTGCGGCCGTATGGCAAAGCACCTCCGCCTGCCCAACGTCACGGGCTGCCTTGTCGCCGGCCTTCTGATCGGCCCCAGCGTGTTCGGCCTGCTGTCGACGGATTTTCTGGATACCATCAATATCATCTCCACCGTCGCGCTGGGCTTTATCGCCTTTTCCATCGGCAACGAGTTCAAAATCTCCTATTTTAAGCGGGTCGGCGTCGCGCCGATCGTGATTGCGTGCATGGAGTCCCTGTTTGCCGTCGTATTCGTCGTGCTGGGGCTGATCATTTCGGGGCAGAGCGTTTCGTTCTCACTGGTTCTGGGCGCAATCGCCGCCGCCACCGCCCCCGCCGCGACAATCATGGTCATCAAGCAGTACCGCGCCAAGGGGCCGGTCACGGAAACGCTGCTGTCCGTCGTTGCGATCGACGATGCCACGGCGCTGATCCTGTTTTCGCTGTCCGTCGCCATCGCACAGGCACTGACAAACGGCGCTGCCTCCCTCGGCGCGTCGCTTCTGTCGCCGCTGAAGGAGATCGGCGGAGCGCTGGTTGTCGGCGCGGCGCTGGGCTTTGTGTTCCTGCTGCCCCTGCGCTTTTTTAAGAAGGCCGGAAATCGCCTGTCGCTCATCGCCGGCTTCATCTTCCTCGGTCTCGGCCTTGCCGAATGGCTGGGGCTGTCGGAGCTGCTGCTGTGCATGGCAATGGGCGCGGTCGTGGCGAATTTCTCCGCCGATGTCGACACCATCATGGATCTGTGCGACGGCGTGACGCCGCCGATCTTCATGCTGTTCTTCGTCGCCTCGGGTGCGGACCTCAAGCTCAGCGTCCTGCCCACCGTCGGCCTGATCGGCGTGATTTACATCGTCCTGCGCATTGCCGGTAAATACTTCGGCGCAGCCGTCGGCGGCGCAATGTGCAAGTGCGAGGCCTCCGTGCGCAAGTTCCTCGGCCCGTGCCTGATGCCGCAGGCAGGCGTTGCCATCGGTCTGTCGCTGGCCGCAGGTCAGGTCGTTCCGGAGCACGCGCCGCAGATTCGCGCCGTCATTCTCTGCGGCACGCTGATCTACGAGCTGATCGGCCCCGCCGTGACCAAATTCTCCCTGAAAAAAGCCGGCGAGATTACAGGCAAATAACTCCCACCAATCCGCACACTCAAAAGAACGACAGCCATGCTGGCTGCCGTTCTTTTTATGTCCGCTCTTACCGTTGGTATGTGTATTTTTTCTACGAATCGTATGGTTCATAACTTCCGTTGGAATGGGCTTTGTGGTAAACTGGAGGTACCAAACGACAAGGGAGCGAAAAATATGGAGATCAAGCTGGCGGCGCAGATTCGGGCGCTGCGGAAGGCGCGGGGGCTGACGCAGGAGCAGCTCGCCGAGGTGCTGGGCGTTACGGTCGGCGCGGTGTACAAATGGGAGGCGGGGCTGTCCACGCCGGAGCTGCGGCTGATCGTGGAGCTGGCGGACTTTTTTGATACGTCGGTCGATGTCCTGCTCGGCTATGAAATGAAGGACAACCGCCTTGCGGCGACCGTCGCGCTTTTGAGGCAATATCGCCGCAACAAGGACCGCGCCGGGCTGGCCGAGGCGGAGAAGGCGCTGAAAAAGTACCCCAACAGCTTCGAGGTCGTCTATCACAGCGCCGGACTGTACCGCGTGTTTGCCATCGAGGACAAGGACCCGACCCTGCCGCAGCGGGCGTTGGCGCTTTACGGCCGAGCGAGGCTGCTGTTGCCGCAGAACACGGACCCCGCCATCAACGAGGCAACCGTCTGCGGCGAAACGGCACAGGTCTGGCTCGCGCTGGGCCAGCCGGAGCGGGCCGTTGCACTGTGGAAGCAGCACAATGCAGGCGGCCTGTATAATGACCTGCTCGGCATGACGCTGGCGGCGGACTGCAACCGTTTTGACGATGCGTTACCATTCCTTTCCGATGCCGTGTTAGGAAATGTCACAAGCATCATTCATACGGTCATAGGTTTTGTCAATGTCTATTTCAACCGCCGCTCCTACGACGAGGCGCAGGCCGTCCTTCACTGGGGGCTGGCCGCGCTGAACGGACTGCGGCACGGTGAAGCGCCCTGTTTTCTGGACAAAACGATCGGCGTGCTGCTCGTCTGTCTCGCCGAAACGCAGCAACAGCTCGGCGACGCATCCGCCGCAAGGGACACCCTTCTGTGCGCAAAGACGCTGGCCGCCCGTTTCGATGCCGCGCCAAGCTACCGCGTCGATTCCATCCGCTTCGTCGCTGCCACCGAGCAGGGCAGCGCCTACGACGACCTCGGCGCGACCGCGCTCGACAGCCTCCGCAGCGCCGTCCAATCCATGGAAAACGAGGCTTTCAGCGCACTCTGGATGGAAGTGGAAGCCAATGAAGCATGATGCTCTTGCACGCCGACTAAAGGCGCAGTTTTATCGCAAAAATCGCCTCATCTACTGCATCGCCCTGGTCGCGGCGCTGCTGACCAGCACACTTAATTTGATCGTTTCGTGGATCATGCAGCAGCTCATCGATGTGGCCTCCGGCGCGGCGGGAACGAGGAGCTTTGCGGAATTGATCTGGCTCACTCTCGGTTTTTTGGTGTTCTGCTCCGCCGTTATGTTACTCACTTACGCGTCTGAACCCCGATTTTTGGCGCGGGCCATTCGGCAGTATCGGGAATTCGCCTTCCGGCGGTTGACGGAAAAGAGCATCTCCTCCTTCCGCGACGAAAGCACGGCGGCCTATCTTTCCGCTATGACCAATGACGCTGCAAGCATTGAGGCAGATGACTTGTCGCAGCAGCTTTCCATTTTAACAAAGCTCGCGACCGGTCTTGGCGCACTGGCCATGATGCTGTATTACTCTCCCCTGCTGACCGCCGCCGCCATCGGCCTGACGCTGCTGCCGTTGGTCGCGTCGCTGCTGACGGGGCGGCAGCTTCAGACGGCCGAGCGCCGCGTTTCCGACCGTAACCGCGATTTCACAGCTGCCCTGACCGATTGCCTGAACGGCTTTTCCGTCGTCAAGACCTTCCGCGCGGAAAAAGAGATTTTCATTCTGTTTGCCGAGAGCAACCGAGCTTTGGAGCAGGAAAAATTCCACAAAAACCGCATCAAGCGCCTCATCGGCATGATCGGTGCGCTCACCGGGGTCATCGCGCAGCTCGGTGTGTTCCTCATCGGCGCGGGCATGGCGCTGCGCGGCTACGGGCTGACGGCCGGTACGGTCATTTTATTCGTCAACCTGATGAACTTCCTCATCGAGCCTGTGGCGACGCTGCCGGGCCTGCTCGCCGCCCGGCGGGCTGCACGCGGCCTGATCGACAAGCTGGCCGCCGCGCTGGAAAAGGACGACGGCGCAGGCGGCACGGCGCAGCTCCCGCCTCTGAAGAACAGTCTCTGCCTGGAACACGTTTGCTTCGGTTATGAGGACGGTAAGGACGTGCTGCACGACGTTTCCGCCGTTTTTGAAGCGGGCAAGTCCTACGCGATCGTCGGCGGCAGCGGCAGCGGCAAGTCCACCCTGCTGCGCCTGCTCACGGCAAGCAGCACCGGCTACCGCGGCGACATCCGCTTTGACGGTAACGAGCTGCGCACCATCGCGCCGGAGTCGCTCTACGCGCAGCTATCCATCATTCAGCAGAACGTGTTCGTTTTCGACGCGTCGCTGCGCGACAACATCACCATGTTCCGCGATTTCCCGGCTCCGGCGCTGGATTCCGCGATCGACCGGGCACATCTGCGGCAGCTCGTGACCGAGCGCGGCGAGAGCTGCCCCTGCGGCACGGGCGGCAAGGGCCTCTCCGGCGGCGAAAAGCAGCGCGTTTCCATCGCGCGGAGCCTTTTGAAGCAGTCGAGCATCCTGTTGGCCGACGAAATGACAGCGGCTCTCGACGCGCAGACCGCCCATGAGGTCACGAGCGACCTGCTCTCCCTCGACGGCCCGACGCGCATCGTCGTGACGCACGCGCTGGAGGAAGCGCTGCTGCGCCGCTACGACGGCATCCTCGTCCTGAAGGACGGCCGTATCGCCGAGCAGGGACGCTTCGACGACCTCATGGCAAAAAAAGGCTACTTCTACGCCCTGTTCACCGTGTCGCAATAGTAGGCAGTGTAATGCGGCCACCCGGCAAGCAGCCATAGGGCGGCCTTGGCGCAAAAAAGCGGCTCCCCGGTTTTCGGGGAGCCGTCAGCTTGTCAAAAAAGTCCTCACGGACTTTTCCGACAAGCTGCTTTCAAAATTGCAAAATAGGAATAAGGAAGATTATTTTGCAATT
>CABSFY010000080.1 GCA_902477055.1 uncultured Eubacteriales bacterium | reverse complement strand
ATGCCCCCATCCCGCCGCTGCTGGCAGTATCGATGAGTGAACCGTGGCCGGTGGTTCGTGAAGGTGTGCCTGTCGGCACGATTGAACTTTCGCGCCAACGGCGCGAAAACAACCCTTCCGTCATGGCCAAAGGCCATGACAGCTTCCCTTACACAGGGAAGCCCTTGGATGGTGCGCGGCTTCAAAACCTTCCTCTGTGAGGAAGGTGGCACGGCGAAGCCGTGACGGAAGGAGAGAGGCCCGGTCAATATGAATTTTCCGATAGAAGATACTGCCAGCATCTCTCCCTCAGTCATGGTCTGCGGCCATGACAGCTCCCTCGTCAGAGGGAGCTTTTTACATGGTACGCAGTCGAAAGGCTCCCTTGTGGAAAGGGTAGCGAAGCGGCCTCGCGGTAGTGAATGACATGCCGGTGGCATGTCAGAGCCGCGAGGTGACCGAGCCGCAGCGAGACCTGTCAGCGAAGCTGACTGAGGGATTGCGTTCTTGCGCTTTGCGCAAGAACAGCGGGCTTTGCCCGCCAAGGGCAGGCACTATCGGTTCTGCGTCCGGAATTCGCGGCGCGATGTGGGCATCGCGCCCTACGCACAATTGAGAGCGTGCGCCATGTAGGGGGCGGCGTCCTCGACGCCCCGCTGCTGGCACTTCGATTTTGGCACATACCACGCTGCAACCTGCGCCTGCGGGCGCAAGGACGGGCGATCGATGATCGCCCCTACGGCTTCTACAGAGGTCCCTGCAACGGGACGGCGTTCTCGACAGCCCGCTGCCTTCGATTTTGGTGCAAATTTTATTGCAGTGCGGGCCTTTTTGAGCTTACTATACAAAATAAATAAATTGTCGCCTTCTGCGCAAAATAGTCGCAGGGAGGCGATTTTTTGATTGAACTGACACGAAGCAATTTCAAGGCCGAGATCGAGGAGGCGGAGTTGCCTGTCTTGATCGACTTTTACGCGACATGGTGCGCACCGTGCAAGACGTTTGCGCCGGTTTTGGCGCAGCTGGCGGCGGAGTTCGGCGACCGCTGTAAATTCTGCAAGGTGGACATCGACCAACAGGAGGGACTGGCGCATCAATTTGACATCATGAGCGTCCCGACGCTCCTGCTGCTGCACGACGGCGAGGTCCAGCAGCGCATCAGCGGCCTGCGCAGCCGCGAGGACATCCTCGAAATCCTCGGCATTGAATAAAAAACTCCGGCGCAGGAACGACATTTTCGTTCCTGCGCCGGAACAATTTACAGCAGCGCGGTGAGGACCCACGCCAGGGCGATGGGGGCGGCGCCGATTGCGGCGGGCAGGAGCCAGAACAGCCGGGGCCGCCGTTTGCACGTCGTCTGGCGGACATAGCCGTCTGCGACGCGCCGGGCTTCCTCCAGCAGCTCCCGCTCGGTGACGCCGCTGTGCTCCAGCGCGTCCTCCCGCAGCAGGAAAAACGCCTGCTCAAACAGCTTCCCGTCCGGCGATTTCACGACGATGACCTGCCGCGTATTTCCTCTGACCATAGTACTCGCCTCCCTTTGCAGGGATTCTTGCCGGATATGGCGAAAACTATACCTTTATTCCGCGCGGAAGGCGTAGGTGCTGCCGGCAGTCAGCTCGGTCTGATCGACACCGGTTGCGGCGTACGCGCCGTCTACATAGAATGCCCAATACTTGCCGTCCGTGTCGTAGTCGAGCGTGATACCCATGACGGTTTTGACGTACAGGCCGTAGTCGCTGTCCTCACCCGCGATCAGGCCGGCATCGAGCAGCGCCTTGCCGACGACGGTTTCGTCGGTGTGGACGGTGAAGGATTTCGTCGTGCCTTCCGTGTTCGTGACCTCGAAGGTGAAGGTGCTTGCGCCCGTGCCGAAGTCGGTTTCGGCTGTGTCGAAGGTCAGGTCGGCCGCTTCGGTCGGCGTGGCTTCCTTTGCACAGCCGCCCAGGAGCGACACCAGCAGCACCATAACGGCGAGCAGGACGGTGAGATTTCTGATGCTTTTCATGATTGGTCCTCCTTTGAATATATGCTTGAAATCTGATTTCTCAGAGTTTCCCTAAGTAACGGTCGCAGACGGCGGCGGCCCGTTCGGCGACGACCGGCTCGTCTACGGTGCAGAGCCGGCCGTTTTCCACGGTGATGCGGCCGTTGACGACGGTGTAGTCCACCGGAGCGCGGAGGCCGACCGTGCCAAACACGTTCTTCACGTCATACGTCGCGCCGACCAGCTCCAGACGGCGGCGGTCAACAAGGAAAAGGTCGGCGCATTTTCCAACCTCGACCGAGCCAATGTCGTTCCGGCCGAGGAGGGAGGCGGAGCCGCGTGTGGCCATTTTCAGCACGTCGTAGCCGCTGGGGGCCTTGGACGAGGAATTGAGACGGTGCAGCAGATAGCAGATGCGGATTTCCTCGAGAAGATCCGAGCCGTCCTGCGAGGCCGAGCCGTCCACCGCGAGGCCGACCTTCACGCCGCGCTCCAGCATCTCCGGGATCCGCGCGATGCCGGACGAGAGCTTCATGTTCGACACCGGACAGTGGGCAACGCCCGTGCCGGTCTGCGCCAGCAGGTCCAGCTCCTCCGTGTTGAAATGGATGCCGTGCGCATACCACACATCGTCGCCCGTCCAGCCGAGGGACTGCATGAACTCCAGCGGGCGCATCTTGTGATGCTCCTGCATATAGCGCTCCTCGTCCTTCGTTTCACACAGATGGGTGTGCAGCCGGACGTGATACTGCCGCGCCAAGACCGCCGACTGCCGCAGCAGCTCCGGCGAAACCGAGAACGGCGAACAGGGGGCCAGCACGATCTGCCGCATCGAGCCGAACGACGGGTCGTGGTACGCCTCAATCAGGCGCATACTGTCACGCATGATCTCGTCAACGGGCTGCACGACGCTGTCCGGCGGCAGGCCGCCGTCCTTCACGGACAGGTCCATGCTGCCGCGCGAGGACACCATGCGCATTCCCAGCTCGTCCGCCGCGGCAAGCTGCGAACCGATGAGGTCGCCGCTGTTCGCGGGGAAAACATAGTGATGGTCGAAGCAGGTGGTGCAGCCGTTTTTCATCAGCTCGCCCAGCCCGGTCAGCGACGAGTAGCGAATGACCTCGGTGTCGAGATTTTTCCAAATTTCATAGAGCGTTTTCAGCCAGTCGAACAGCTCCATGTTCTGCACCTGCGGCAGATTGCGCGAAAACTGCTGGTACAGGTGATGATGGGTGTTGATGAGGCCCGGATAGCACAGCAAATTTGTGCCGTCCAGCTCGCGGTCGGCCTTCTGCGGCAGGCGCTCACCGATGGCGCGGATGATGCCGTTTTCGCAGTAGAGATCGACCTTTTGCAGCACCTCGTCGGCATCGCTGCACGTGATAAGAGCGGAGAGATTGCGGAGCATGAGTGTCATTTTTGAAAATCCTCCTTGTCGGGCAGCTGCTTTCGCAGCGGGTTGTTCTGAATGGCGGCGCGGCGGGCCTCCTCATGCAGGCGGCGGATGTAGGCCGCGATTTGTGCGTCCGTCCGCTCGATCTCGGCCAGCAGCTCTCGTGCCGAAACGCGTAAAACGCCGCTGCGCAGGGAGGCAAGCTGAATCATGGCGTCGGAGGTCGCCACGCGGACGGTGTAGTTCTTGCCGATCTGGCCGACCAGCGACTCAATGTAGAGGTCGGCGCTCTCGTTTTCGCGGGTATAGACGACGCGCAGGCGGTCGCGGGTCGTTTTCGAGCCGATGCCGCCCTTGACGCGATAGCTGTCGAACACGACGACCAGCTCGCAGGGGTGAAAGCCGCAGTAGTTGCTCAGAAGGTCAAGCAGCCGCTCCCGTGCGCCCGCGATATCGTCCCGCGCCTGCTCGCGCAGCCCGTCCCACGCGAAGATCATATTGTAGCCGTCCACGATCAGGTAGTCCTTTTTCGGCGGCGGCAGAGTGACGCTTTCCTCGCGCTTTGGCGCGGACGGGCGGTAGAGCGTGCGCTTCTGCGGACCGAATTCGCGCTCGATGATGCGCTCCAGCTCGGCCTCGTCCGAATCGATGCGGCGGCGGAGCGGGGCAGCGGGCGCAGCCTCCGGCGTTTGCCGCAGCACCGGCGCGAGGTGCATATGGGAAAAGACCTCGTTCCACTTGACATTGACGCCTGCGCCGTGGGAGCAAAAGACGGAATCCGGCGTGTTTTCCACATCGGCCTCCGGCGAATAGTTCAGCGCTTCGATCACGCTCTCGGCGCTGCGGCAGAGGTCGTAGCCGTCCGGCAGACAGCGGAGCTTACCGCGCCCGTGCGTGTAGGCGGCTACCTGCGCCATATAATCCTGCATCGCGCTGACCGGGCAGCGGCCCGCCAGCGTTACGCCGTCGGCTGCCTCCTCCGGTGCGCCGAACGAGCCGCCCATCATGCGAAGGTCGTTGATCGCACGGCCGAGCTGCGCTGCCGGGACGGTCAGCCGGAAGCGGTAATACGGTTCCAATAAAATGCTCTGCGCCTGCATCAGGCCCTGCCGCACGGCGCGGTAGGTCGCCTGCCGGAAGTCGCCGCCCTCGGTGTGCTTCAGATGCGCCCGCCCGGCAACGAGCGTGATGCGCATATCGGTGATCGGCGAGCCGGTCAGCACGCCGAGATGCTGCTTTTCTTCTAAATGCGTCAAAATCAGCCGCTGCCAGTTGCGGTCGAGCGCGTCCTCGGAGCAGTCGGCACGGAATTCCAGCCCGCTGCCTCTGGGGAGAGGCTCGAGCAGAAGATGCACTTCGGCATAGTGCCGCAGCGGCTCAAAATGCCCCACGCCCTCGACCGGTGCGGCGATGGTTTCACGGTAGGCCACGCGTCCGTTGTCAAAGGCGACCTCCAAGGAAAACCGCTCGGCGATCAGTGCCTGCAATATCTCAAGCTGCACCTGCCCCATAATCTGTGCGTGAATCTCGCGCAGACGGGCATCCCAGACGAGGTGGAGCTGCGGCTCCTCCTCCTCCAACTGCCGCAGCTTCGGCAGCGCAGTCTGCGCGTCCGTTCCCGGCGGCAGCCGCAGACGGTAGGACATGACCGGCGTTAACAGCGGCGGAGCGGCGGCATCCGCTGCGCCGAGCGTCTGCCCCGCAAGCAGGGCAGAAAGGCCGGTCACGGCGCAAATTTCGCCCGCAGGGACCTGCTCGGCCTGCGTAAACGCCGCGCCGGAATAGAGTCGGAGCTGTGTCGCCTTTTCCGTCAGCGTTTCGTCGCCGGCCTCATAGGTCAGCGGATCGCGGACATGGAGGATGCCGCCCGTGACCTTCAGAAACGTCAGGCGATTGCCCGCCGGGTCGCGGGAGATTTTATACACCCGCGCGGAAAATTCCGGCGGATAAATTTTCGATTCCAGATAGCGCTCCAGCGCGGAGATCAGCGCCTCCACACCGCCCAGCTGCAAGGCCGCGCCGAAGAAGCACGGGAAGCACCGCTCCTCGCGCAGCAGCCGCGCCATCGTTTTGTCCGAGAGCGCTTCCGTCGCGAGATACTCCTCCAGCGCGGCCTCATCGGCCATTGCGATGGCCTCAAAATCGTCCGGTGCGGCGCAAAGCTCACTCAGATTTGCCCGTGCGTCGGCCAGCAGGCGCGTTTTCTCTGCGCCGGGCAGGTCCATTTTATTAAAGAATACCAGCGTGGGAACGTGGTAGCGCCGCAGGAGCTTCCAGAGCGTTTCGGTGTGCGCCTGCACGCCGTCCGTCCCGCTGACGAGCAGCAGCGCGTAGTCCAGCACCGGCATGACGCGTTCGGCCTCCGGCGAAAAATCGACGTGCCCCGGCGTGTCGAGCAGCGTCAGGGACAGACGTTCGGTTTTCAGCCGTGCCTGCTTGGAAAAAATCGTGATGCCCCGGCTGCGCTCCAGCGCGAAATGATCCAAAAGTGCGTTGCCCTTGTCCACCCGACCGAGCGTCTTGCGCTGCCCGGTCAGATACAGCAGCGCCTCGGTCAACGTGGTTTTTCCGGCATCGACCTGGGCAAAAATACCGACGACCGCCTGCGTCACGGCTTCTCTCCGGCGTTCCAACGATGAGAATTCATAAGGAATACTCCTTTGTGCTTGCAAGATGAGGAAAAATAGGGTATAGTGAAAGAAAAAACAGAGAGGGGATTCACGTTATGTTCCAGCTTCGGAAATATACCGCGCCCGATTTTACGCAGCCGCAGTTCCGCGATGCGCCGGAGGCCGTCTGTGCGCCCGCGCCGAAGGACGGGGTCGCGCCGGAAAACTATCATGCCATGAGCATTTTCCCGGAGTATTTTCACCTCGACGGCCGGTGGCTGTTGGCGGAGGAGAGCCGGATGGACTGCGTTCCGGTCTACGAAAACGGCAAGGTGCTCGTCCGCGAGTTCCGCCTATTGAAGCAAGGCGACCGGGTCGTCACCGGCCGGACGGAAAACTGCGAGGACGGCATTTATGTCCATCCGAACGGCTTTTCCGAGGAGGCCGAGCAGAAGGACGTGTTCGCTTTTCGGCAGAACCGTTCGCGCGAAACGGCGTTTTCCAAGGATTATGACGAGATTTATGAGCTGCTGCGCCATGAGCGCGAGCACGGCAAGATCGTCTGGGTCATGGGACCGGCGTTCGCCTTTGATGCCGACGCCCGCCGCGCAATGTCGAAGCTGATCGAAAACGGCTATGTCCACGCGATTTTGGCCGGCAACGCGCTGGCGACGCACGATTTGGAGGGCGCGTACCTGAAAACCGCGCTGGGGCAGGACATCTACACGCAGCGCTCTATGCCGAACGGCCACTATAACCATCTCGATACCATCAATCGCGTCCGGCTCCACGGGAGCATCCGGGCGTTCATCGAAAACGAGGGGATCGATAACGGCATTATCTATAGCTGCGAAAAATGCGGCGTGCCCTATGTTCTCGGAGGCTCCATCCGCGACGACGGCCCGCTGCCCCCGGTGTTCGGGGACGTGTACGCAGCGCAGGACGCGATGCGCAACGAGATCCGCGGCGCAACGACGGTGATCGCCATGGCGACCATGCTCCACACGATCGCAACGGGCAACATGACCCCGTCCTTCCGCGTGATGCCCGACGGCACGGTGCGGCAGGTGTATTTCTACTGCGTGGACGTTTCGGAATTCGTGGTCAATAAGCTTGCCGACCGCGGCAGCCTCTCGGCCAAGGGCATCGTGACGAACGTGCAGGACTTCGTGGTCAATCTGCAAAAGGGCCTCGGCTTATAATTTTTACAATGGCACTGCTTATTCGGCAGTGCCATTTTCTTCGGAAATTTCGCCTTTTTTCGCGGCGAGCTTGTTCCTGAACTGCTCGACGAGCGGCAGCAGTGCGGACAGCAGGCCGCCCTTTTCCTTTGCGGCGGCCTCGACCTGCAACAGGCGGACATCGGAGCCGCATACGGCAAGATAGGTCAGCGGTGTGCGCTTGACCTTGCCGCCCGCGCCGGCAAATACGCCGTCGGAGCGCTTGGTCAAATCCGAGCCGCCGCAGGAAAAACCGCACGACAGGGTGGAGATGGGAACGACGGTGACGTCCCCGATCACGATGGGAGCCTCGGCGACGGACTGCTCGGCAGCGAGCTTTCGCGTCTGCTCGGCGGTGAACTCAAAAATCGGCAGCAGTTGACTCATGACGGCTTTCGCTCCTTTTTCAAATAATTTCCCAGCAGGAAGCAGGCGTAGCGCAGCAAATGCCACACTCGGTAGCGCAGCGCCAGATCGAGGCTGACGCTGCCGCTTTCCTGCGCATCATCGATGGTAACGGCTACCCTGCGGCGGCGAACGGTCATCGACTGCTCCAGCAGCGTGACCAGCGAATAGACCGCGGCGCAGGCGGTCCCGTAGCTGATGGCCGCGTCGGCGGCATCGTCCCCGCCGATCGTGACCGTTAAGAAAAAGCGCTGAAACACGCCGGAGCCGAGGCACTTGCCCGTCCGCGCCAGCAGCGTTTTAATTGCGGCCAGCACGTCGCCCAGCACCGCCGTCAGCCCGCGTTCGGCAATAGCGGCTTTCGCCCGTGCTTTCGTGTTGATCTCGCCGAGGCCTAAGAAGGCCAGCAGGTCGGGGACGGCGCTTTTTTTCTGCTCCTCCGGCTGCTCTTTCTTCGGCGCAGCGGGCTTCTTTTCTGGCCTCTCTACCTTTTCCGGCCTGTCGGAGTGGATAAGAGTAACAAACAGCAGGCGCACGCGGTAGAAAAATCCGTTCTCCAGGTCGTAGCGCAGGACAATTTGCAGCGGCAGAAGGAGCAGCAGGCCGAGCAGGGCGACGATTCCAAGAATGATCCAGAGCGCAAGCACCGCGCATCCCTCCTTCGCCAAAGATACTGCTATTATACTGCAAATCCGCCGCGTTTACAAGCCCGAAGCGCTATTTACTTTTCTGCGGCGATGTGCTATCATCGTTGCGGAAGGGAGGTGGCCGCATGGCTGAGAAGCTGATCTCCGGCTACTGCCGGGTGCTGAACGCGGCGCGGACGGTGCTGGCCGACAGCGACGACAAGACCGCCGACTGCCGCTACCCCGACTGCGAGCACCGCGAGGAATGCACCGTCGCGGCGCAGCTTCGGGAATTTTTGAGCGAGGATAAAAATTGATGCCCGTTTTTTGCCCGTCCGGATTGTTTTACGGGGAAAAACGTGATATGATAGGAGAAATAAACTACAAGGAGGAAAACCAATGGCAGAAACCAAGAGAATTCCGGAACGCTCCGAGATCCGTGAGGAGGACAAGTGGGCGATTCATGACATTTACGCCACCGACGAGCTGTGGGAGGAGGACCTGAAGAAGATCAAGGACATGATCCCGCAGGTCGGGGCCTTTGCCGGTAAGCTCGGCGAGTCTGCGGACACCCTGCTGGCTTTTGTGAAATGGGACGAGAATACCACCGTGCTGTTCGACGCACTGGGCAATTATGCGATGCGCCGTTCGGACGAGGATGCCCGCGTTTCCAAGTATCAGGCGATGGTCGGCAACCTGATGAGTACCGTCGTCGAGCTGAACGCCGCTGCCAGCTTTGCGACGCCCGAGATCATGGCCATCGACGATGAAACCATGGAAAAATTCTACGCCGAGCAGCCGAAGCTGGAGCATTACCGCCGGTATCTGAACAACATTCGCCGCCGCCGTGCCCACGTTCTCAGCCCCGCCGAGGAAAAGCTGCTCGCCGCCGCCGGGGAGATGGCCAGTGCGCCGGATACTATCTTCGGTATGTTCAACGATGCCGACGTGACCTTCCCCGATGCCGTGGACAGCAAGGGCGAAAAGCACCCCCTGTCGCAGGGCACGTACATTTCCTACATGGAAAGCCCCGACCGCGCGCTGCGCAAGAGCGCGTTCGAGAACCTCTACCACACCTACGGCAGCTATAAGAACACGATTGCCGCCGTCCTGTCCGCGCAGGTCAAGCAGCTGCAATTCTTCGCCACCGCGCGGAAGTATTCCTCCGCAATGGAGGCCTCCCTCGACGTGACGAACGTCCCGACGAGCGTCTACACGAACCTCATTGAGGCCGTCCATAAGAACATGGACAAGATGTACCGCTATGTTGCGCTCCGCAAGAAGCTGCTGGGCGTGGACGAGCTGCACTTCTACGACATCTACACCCCGTTGGTCGAGGACGTGGCCACGCACGCCAGCATCGACGAGGCCAAGGCGCTGGTCCTCAAGGCCGTCGCTCCCCTCGGCGAGGAGTACTGCAAGGTCCTCAAGCACGGCTTCGAGAGCCGCTGGGTCGATATCTACGAGAACGCGGGCAAGCGCTCCGGCGCATATTCCGCGGGCGCAAAGGTCCATCCCTTCGTCCTGATGAACTACACCGGCACGCTCGACAGCCAGTTCACGCTGGCGCATGAGATGGGCCACGCGATGCACTCTTATCTGTCCAACAAGCATCAGCCGCCGCTCGATGCCGATTACGTCATCTTCGTCGCCGAGGTTGCCTCGACCTGCAACGAGGCGCTGCTGATGCAGTACCTGCTCGGCCAGACCACGGACAAGAAGGAACGCGCGTATCTCATCAACCACTTCCTCGAGGGCTTCCGCACGACGCTCTACCGTCAGACAATGTTCGCCGAGTTCGAGCTGAACATCGGCAAGCTGGCGCAGGAGGGCACCAGCCTGACGCCCGACGTGCTCAACGAGGAGTACCGCCGCCTGAACAAGCTCTACTTCGGCGACGACATCGTGCTTGACGACGAGATCGCGATGGAGTGGATGCGCATTCCGCATTTCTACTACAATTATTATGTGTTCCAGTACGCCACCGGCTACTCCGCCGCCGTTGCGCTGTCCCAGCGGATCCTCCGCGAGGGCGAGCCGGCCGTGAAGGATTACCTCGGCTTCCTCTCCGGCGGTTGCAGCAAGAGCCCGATCGACCTTCTGAAGGGCGCCGGTGTGGACATGAGCACCACCAAGCCCGTTGAGGATGCGCTGGCCCTGTTCGGCGAGCTGCTCGACGAGATGGAAGCGCTGATGCAGGAGTGAGCCGTGCCGGATATCTACATTCCGACGCTGCATAGCTTCGAGAACGACAATTCCTTCACCGGAAGCTGCGGCCAGCTGCGGTTTCGCATCGTCCCGACGGTCGTGATGGCTACGCCGAAGGAGGTCGATCTGGCTGCAAGCTCCGTCACCGCCGAGTATTGGCACGGCGAATGGTGCTACGAGCTGAGTCAGATGGAAGACCGGCAGACCTTTCCCATGAGCGAGGAAGGCCGCGCCGCCATGAAGGCATGGATCGAAGCACAGGCATAAAACTTCATGCATGAGCACTGCACCACGAAAATGCGCAAATGTTGGTGCATG
>CABSFY010000079.1 GCA_902477055.1 uncultured Eubacteriales bacterium | reverse complement strand
TCGTGCAGGGCAGCTCCATCGAGCTTTCCGCCGACGGCCCCATCCGCCCGCCCTATGCGGTGTATTTTCAGGGCGGCCTGACATGGTATCACGCCAAGCTCGGCATTGAGCTGTCGCTGCAAAAAATGCTGGAGGCCGGACTGACCGCGCTTCCGCAGGAGGAGAAAAACGTATGAATTGGTTCTGGTTTGCTTTAATTACGCTGCTGTTTTGGAGCGGCTCCGATCTGTTTTCCAAGCTCGGCTGCTGCGGCGAGAAGGATAAGACCGCGCATCTGAAAATGGTCGTGGCCGTCGGCGTGGTCATGGGTCTGCACGCGGCGTTCATGATCTTCTTCCGCAACGTCGAGATCAATTTCCAAATCATTTTGACCTATCTGCCCGTTTCGCTTTTGTACATCGTGTCGATGGCGCTGGGCTACATCGGCCTGCGCTACATTGAGCTTTCCATCAGCTCACCGATCTGCAATTCCTCCGGTGCGCTGGTCGCCGTGCTGAGCATTCTGACAGGCGGCCTCGCGGCGCTGGACGGTGCGGATCCCGTGCCGGTGCTCGGCGCGGTCGCGCTGGTCTGCGTGGGCGTGATCGGGCTGGGCGTCGTCGAGGCGCGGGAGGACGATGAGCTTCGCGCCCGGCGGCAGGAGCACGCCAACCGCAAATACGCCAAAAGCTGGCTTGCCATTTGTCTGCCGATTGCCTACTGCCTGCTCGACGCGGCGGGGACGTTCGCCGACTCCCTTGTGCTGGAAAGGCTCAACGAGGACTCGGCCAACGTCGCCTATGAGCTGACGTTCCTTGCGGCCGCGCTGTGCTGCCTTGCGTACCTGCTGATCCGGCGCGAAAAATTCACCTTCAAGGCGGAGCTGCCGAAGTACGTCGGCGCAGCCTGCGAAACCGTCGGCCAGCTCTTTTACATCTATGCCCTCGCCGACAAGGACCACGTGATGTTCTCCGCACCGATTATCTCGGCCTACTGCGTGCTGTCGGCGGTCTGGGGACGGCTGTTCCTGCGCGAAAGGCTGTCATGGAAGCACTACGCCATGATTGCGCTGGTGGTCGCCGGTATTGTGATCCTCGGTGTATATGACATCTAAGATATGAGCGAAAAGCGCACGGCATTTTATCATCTGCCGGGGTTATTTGAATTTTTCGAGTTCTATCGCGTGTTTTTGCCGTTGTATCGGACGCATCGGGAATATTTTTACGACTGGTGTGCCATCGGCTCGATCTACGGCGCTCCGGAGGACTGCCTCTGGGGCGGCGGACGCGTCGGGGTAGGGGACTGTGCGGCGCGAGAGGTGCTGGCGCTGCTGCGCGAGTACGGCATTTCCGCGCGGCTGACCTTCAGCAATTCGCTGCTGCGGCCGGAGCATCTTGCCGACGAAAAGTGCAATGCGCTGTGCCGCCAATTTGCTGTGGGCGACGGGCCGGAAAACGGGGTCATCGTCCATTCGGAGCTGCTGACGGCCTATCTGCGGCGGACGTATCCGCAGCTTTATCTGGTTTCGTCCACGACGAAGGTGCTGACGCAGTTTTCGGAGCTGCAAACGGAGCTGGCGCGAGAGGAATTCCGCTATGTCGTGCCGGATTTCCGGCTGAACGGGGCGTTGGAGCTGCTGGCCGCGCTGCCGCAGGCGCAGAAGGACAAGGTGGAATTCCTGTGCAACGAGTGCTGCGACCTCGGCTGCGCGGAGCGGCGGGCCTGCTACGAGGCTGTCAGCCGGAAAAATCTCGGCGAGGCGGGACCGGAGCATCCTTGTGCATCTCCGGCGGGGGACGGCGGCTACAGGTTTTCCAGGGCGATGGAAAATCCGGCTTTTCTCGGCATCCGGGACATTCGCGATCTGCGTCTGCCGCTGGGCTTTTCCGAGTTCAAGCTCGAGGGCCGAGGCTTGGGCAGCGCGATGGTGCTGGAATTCTTGCTCTATTACATGGTCAAGCCGGAATACCAGCTCCACGTCCGCGAGGCGATCTACCTTGACGCAATGTTGGATCTGTTTTGAATGCGCCGGGAAACGTTCCCTGCGTGTCATTGCGAGGTTCTGAAAGAACCGTGGCAATCTCGCGGAATTGGCTTGATATTTCGGAAGATTTGGGCGAATTCGGAGCTTCCTGCACGAGATTGCCACGCCGCTTTGCGGCTCGCAATGACAGAATAGGGAGAAGCTCCGTTTGGCCGGAGCAGCAACTTCATAGAAAATCCGGCTCCCGGTTCAACGCTCCGGGAGCCGGATTTTCATTCGTCTTGCAGGGTTTTGGCGTATTCGGAGGGGGAGATGCCAAAATTATCCTTGAATTGGCGCGAAAAATGGTGGATGGTGGAATAATTCAGCATCGCCGCGATCTGAGAAAGGTTGTGCTTGCCTTCCCGGATGAGGGATTTGCTTTCCTCCAGCTTGACGCGGCGGATGTATTCGCCGGGGGAGATGCTCATCTGACGGCGAAACAGCGCGGTCAGGTGCGACGTGCTGACGCCCGCCTCCTTTGCCACCAGCTCTACGGACAGCTTGTCGTAAACGTGGTCGGCAATGTATTGCAGCGTGCGGCTGATGATGAGATTTTCGTTATGCAGCGCCAACGGGGTTTTCAGGCGCTTTTTCCGCCCGCCGCTGTCACGCAGGATGGATAGCAGCAGGAGCTTCAGATTGCAGCGGATGAAGTCGCCGCTGTAGGCATCGTTTTGCTCCGTTTCGCGAAGGATGTTTTTCAGCAGCGCGGCCTCCTCCGGCGACAGGTCGAACACGCGGTCGCTCAGCGCAAGCGGCAGGTCGCTTTCGAGGTCAAAGGCGATGGTGAGGAAGCGGACGGTCGTGTCCGGCTCCGTGTACTGCATATGCCACTGGTTCGGGCCGAAGAGCATGAGCTGCCCCTGCCGGAGCGAGTAGCCGGTGCCGTCCACGACGCTGTGAAGCTGCCCACGGTCTACGTAGGTCAGCTCATACATCGAATGCGACTCGCCCTTGAACAGGAAGCCGCTCTCGACCTCGCGGTAGAACAGCGTATAGATTTCGCCCAGCCGCAGGCAGTCGCCGATCTTGAGATTGTCCGCGGCGGTCAGCGGCTGCGTCCGCTCCAGCGCGGCGCTTTTCGGCAGCGCAAGCCGGACGGAGCATTCCTGCTGATACGGCACGACGGCAAACTCCACACCCGTCGCGAGGCAGACCGGCTTATCCAGATAGAAATAGGTCGTTTTTTGCGCGTCGCGGACGGCAAGCACGGTCATTCCCTGCTCAAAGTCCAGATACACCGGCTCCGAGCAGCGCTGGAAATACGGCTCTCCGGCGGGATAGCGGCGTACCTCCTCCGTCCAGTCATCTCCCTGCGGGAAGCCGCGATTGGGCAGGCGATCGCGCAGGATGCGGCCGTAGCCGGTAAAGGTCTGACGGTTCAGATTTTCGATCAAGGCAAAGCCTCCCTTCTGTACGGCCGCCGGGGTCAGTCAAACAGGCGGTCGGGATAGCGGCCCTGCGCGTGCAGAGCGGCGACGGCGGCCTGCACGTCAGGCAGGTCCTCGCGATACGTCACGCCGTACCATGCCTCGTCGGTGTGCAGCACGCGGACGCTGCCCAGTCCCTCGTGAATCTGCGCGTTGGCGACGGTGGGCAGGAAAAATTCGCATTTCATGGGGTTGACCGGCAGGTTTTCGCGCAGAAATACCGGGAAGCGGGCTTCCAGCTCGGCTAAAATGCGCGGTGTAAAGCCCCAAAAATTCATAGACACAACGGTATCACCGGACAGCACCGTCCAATTTTTTCCGTCCTCAGTAAAGGCGGCGTCATCGCCGCGCTTTTCGATGCACGTGCGCTCGGTCACGCCGGTGAGCAGGCCGTTTTCCGTTTCGCAGACACCGCGCGCCATCGTTCCGTTGGCGGTCATGGCGTTGCGCAGCCGGTAGCCGACCATGGCGTATTCGTTGTCCGCGTGCGGGCCGCGGAAGAAGTCTGCCAGTGCGGTAAAGGCGCCCCGGCCGTAAAAATCGTCGGCATTGATCGCTGCGAAATCGCCGGGGATTTCATCCTTTGCGCAGAGAATTGCGTGACCCGTTCCCCACGGCTTCGTCCGGCCCTCCGGCACGGAGAAGCCCGCCGGCAGACGGTCGTTCTCCTGATAAACATAGGCCACGTCGATGTGCCGCTCGACCCGCTGCATGAGGGCGCGGAAATCCTCGTCGATGGCTTGCTTGATAATAAAGACCACCTTGCCGAACCCGGCGGTGATCGCGTCGTAAACGGAATAATGAATGATGCTGTTGCCCTCGGCATCGATGGGCGTGATCTGCTTCAGACCACCGAATCGGCTGCCCATGCCGGCAGCCATAATGACAAGCGTTGGTTTGTTCATGAAAGCACTTCCTTAAAAGTCCGTCCCCGCAAAACTGCGTCAGGACGGAGCTGTCGTTCCATAGCATTATAGCAGACGGACAAGAAAACCGCAACAATTTAGGATATTTCTCTGTAAAAATGTTGACACGGGCGGGGAAAATGGGTAGGATGAAAGAGAAAAAACGAGGGAGGACAGAAAATGGATACGATTTATGTTACCGGTCACCGAAATCCCGATACCGATTCGATCGTTTCCGCGATGGCCTACGCGGCGCTGCGCAATGCGCTGGGCGATCGGGAATATCAGGCGGCCCGGCTCGGCCACGTCAGCGACGAAACGCAGATGGTGCTTGACCGCTTCGGATTTTCCGCTCCGGTTTGGGTTAAAACGATGCGCACGCAGGTGCGCGACCTCGCCTACGACACGCCGCCGGTGCTGTCCTCGGCGGTCACGGTCAGCCATGCATGGTCGCTCCTGACGGCGGACCGCAGCGTCGCCGCACTGCCGATTACGAACGAGGACGGGACGCTCTACGGGATGCTTTCGGCGGGCGACATCGCCGCCAGCGATATGCACTCGATTGAATGCCCCCACGTGGACGAAATTCCGGTGTTTAACCTGTTAAGCGTTCTGGAGGGCCGCATCCTGAACGACGCGGGAAACCTCATCGACACCATCGGCGGCGACGTGAGCATCGCGCTGCCGCAGAGCTGCGAGAATCTGCTCTTTACCGGGCGGGACAGCATCGTTGTCGTCGGTCAGCAGCCGGACATGATCCGCCGTGCGCTGGAGATCGGCGTTCGGTGCATCATTATCTGTCAGGCAGAGCTGCCGGAGGAGCTGCGGACGCATCCGGCTGACACGTGCATTATTTCCACGCCGTTCGATGCCTATCGCGCCGTGCGGCACATCTATCAGTCACTGCCTATCTCCCGTATCTGCCACACCGACCAGATTGTCTGCTTCCATCTGGACGATTTCGTGGACGACGTGCGCGAGGCAATGCTCAAAAGCCGCTACCGCTGCTATCCCATTCTGGACGAAAACGAGTGCGTCGTCGGTACGCTCTCGCGGTATCATCTGATCCGACCGCGCAGAAAGCGCGTGGTGCTGGTCGATCACAACGAGGCGGCGCAGTCCGTGCCGGGTCTGGCGCAGGCGGAGATTTTGGAGATCATCGACCACCATCGCCTAGCCGATATCCAGACCGGCAATCCCATTTACTTCCGCAACGAGCCGGTCGGCAGCACGACGACCATCATTGCCTCGATGTATCAGGAAAAGGGCCTGATGCCCTCGGAAAAGCTGGCGGGCATGATGGCGGCGGCAATCGTTTCGGACACCGTCATGTTCAAATCGCCCACCTGCACCCAGCGCGACCGCAATATGGCCGAGCGCATGGCGCGCATCGCCAACGTTTCGCTCGACGAGCTGGGCCAGCAGATCTTCTCCGCGTCGTGGTCGGACGACAAGACTGCGCGGGATCTGATGATGGCAGACTTCAAGGATTTCCACATTGCAGGACACAATCTTGGCGTGGGACAGATCACCTGCGTCAACTCGGCGCACATTATGGAGCGCAAGAACGAGTTCCTTGCGGAGATGGAATCGACCATGAAGGAGAAGCACTATGACATGATGCTTCTGATGCTGACGGACGTGCTGCGCGAAGGCACGCAGCTCATCTATCTCGGCGGCGAGGACACCATCCGCATGGCCTTTTCGCAGGACGCAAAGCAGAATTCCGTGTTCCTGCCCGGTGTGATGTCCCGAAAAAAGCAGATCATCCCGGCGCTCACGGCAATGTGGGGCTGATTTTTGCGGAAAAATTTTTGCGTTTTTCGCTGCGTTGTGCTATAATATAGACAAGCGGATCGTCCCGGATGCGCCGTATCATTGTGCAAGGAGGGAGCAACAATGAAATCCATCATCACCATCAGCCGCGAATTCGGCAGCGGCGGACGTACCATCGGCAGACTGGTCGCCGAACGGCTCGGCTATACCTTTTATGACCATGAATTGGTCAACGAGGTCGCGCGGCGCTGCGGCTTCTCCCCGCGCTTTATCGAGGAGCACGGCGAATATGCCAGCGCGAGAAGCAGCCTGCTGTTTTCGCTTGCCACCGCCGCTCAGACGCCGGATACCCTTTCCATGTTCGACCGGCTGTATATCGAGCAGATGAAGTTCATCGAGGAGCTGGCCGAGAAGGGCAACTGTGTTATTGTCGGCCGCTGCGCGGACTACATTCTGCGCGACCGCAAGGATTGCCTGCATATCTTCATCCACGCCGATATGGAAAGCCGCGCCAAGCGCATCGTCGAGCAGTACGGCCAGAGCGACAAGTCGCCGGAAAAGCGCCTCGCCGAAAAGGACCAGAAGCGCAAGGTATATTATAAGAACTACACCGGCCGCGCGTGGGCGCAGGCGAAGAATTACGATATCTGCCTCAACAGCGGCGTCCTCGGCGTAGAAGCCTGCGCCGATCTCGTCGTCGAAGCGGCAAAAAAATAAGACGAAAAAAAGTGGGTACGTTTGTACCCACTTTTTTATGTTCGATCAGCCCAACAGGAGGGTATACCAGACGCCGCAGGCTTCGCGGAGAAGCATTTGGGCGAAATAGACGCGGTTCGTCGTCGGGGCGGGAACGCCAAGTGCGCGTGCGCCCTCGCTTTTGGCCAGCAGGGCAGCGCGGCAGAGGTGGTACTCGCTCGAAACGACGGCCACGGTGTCCGGCCGGATGCCGGTCTCGGCTTCGATCAGCGCAAGGGAGAACCGCAGGTTTTCCTCTGTGCTGGTCGATTTTTCTTCCTTCCGCAGGCGCTCCGGGGCGATGCCCGCCGCCGTCAGCCAGCGGTACATACATTCCGCTTCGGTGATGTCCTCATTGCTGCCCTGCCCGCCGGAGAGGATGGCAATCGCGTTCGGATAGGTCTGAAGATAGGCCTCCGCTGCGCGCAGGCGTTCATAGAGCGAGCGGCTCGGCTGCGTCCCGTTCACGCCCGCGCCCAAAACGATCAGATATGCCGCCTCCGGGTCTTTCGCTCCGCCGCAGCAGATGCCGAC
The DNA here is from genome assembly GCA_902477055.1 of uncultured Eubacteriales bacterium. Classification (GTDB taxonomy): domain Bacteria; phylum Bacillota; class Clostridia; order Oscillospirales; family Oscillospiraceae; genus JAZOXB01. The sequence continues at coordinate 3,407 of CABSFY010000079.1, read as the reverse complement.
CCAGATGCCGGAGGCCGTTGTGACCGCCAGCACAAGAGCCAACAGGAGCAGCAGTACACGCCGCATATGGCGCATGGCGCGGGGGAAGCGCTTTTTCAGCCCGTCCACCGCGCCGAACAGCAGAAAGACCGCGCCGGCTGCGCAGAGCGTCAGGCCCGCGAAGCCGTAGTAGAGAAAAATCAGGCGGACGGCGATGCCGAGCGCGATCAGCAGCAGGCCGGGCAGCCAATAGCGCCGCCTCATGCCTCGAACAGGTAGCCCTTGAGGACGCGCAGGGTGTTGAGAACGCCGTCCTTGTGGCTGCGCTCATAGCCGTGTGACGCGTAAACGCCCGCGCCGATCAGACCGTGGCGGATATCCGCGCCCGCGCTGAGCGTCGCTTCAACATCCGAGCCATAGTGGGGATAGATGTCCACGGCGTAGTCGGCGTTTTCGCGCTTGGCGGCGGCGATGAGCTTCTGTACGACCTCGTAGGAGTACGGACCGCCGGAATCCTTGGCGCAGATGGACACCTGCCGCTCGGTGCATTGCAGGCCGTCGCCCACGCAGCCCATATCGACGGAGATGGCCTCGGTCACACCCGCGGGGACGGAAGCTGCGCCGCCGTGGCCGACTTCCTCATAGACCGTAACGTGGACATAAACGCGGCGCTTCGGGGTCAGCTTGCTGTCGGCGAGGTACTTGGCAAAGCCCAGTAAAATGCCGACGGACAGCTTGTCGTCGAGGAAACGGCTCTTGATATAGCCGGATTTCGTCACGCGCGTGCGCGGCTCGAAGCAGACGAAATCACCCACGGAAACGCCCAGCTTTTTCACGTCGTCAGCGTTCGTGACGACCTCGTCGAGAACGACCTCCATGGCTTTCCATTTGCGGGAGGTGTCGTTGTAATTGTCGTTGACGTGGATGGATGCGTCGCAGAGCTGGAGCGTGCCTTCATAAATGCCGTCGAATTTCGTCACGATGCGGCAGTTTTCCGCCTCGGCGTTGTTGGCGTTCATGCCGCCGACATTGACGATGCGCAGGCGGCCGTTGCCCTTGATCTCCGCGACCATGCCGCCGAGCGTGTCGGCATGGGCTTCGAGCAGCAGTGCATCGCTTTCGTCCTCGCCGCCGAGGTCGATCAGGATGCCGCCTTTATTCGTGCGCGTCGCGGAAAAGCCGAGCGCTTCAAATTCCTGCTTGACAAACTCTTCTGCCGCGCGGGTATAGCCTGTCGGGCTGTCGATGGCCAGAAGGGCGACGGTTTTTTCTACTGCAAAGTTTACATAATTCTCCATTTGCTTGTTCTCCTTTGTCGGGAAATCCTATTCTGCGTTCCATTATAGCATAGTTTTGAGAAAAAGAACAGCAAAAACCGCAAGTCGCGTGTATTCGACTTGCGGTTTTTGTTATATTCGGGCTAACCCTTCCGGAAATCGTACATAAAGCAAGGGCCGGCAACGGGCTGTCGAGAACGCCAGCCCTCACACGGCGCACGCTCCCAACCTTGCGTAGGGCGCGATGCCCACATCGCGCCGCCCCCGCCGCAGCGGATATTTCAATCCGTGACCGTTAGGCACACCACAGCAATTATGCATTCCGCATTATTCGATGCTGCCTGCACGCGGCGGGGTGAGGGCACCCCGCCCTACAAGATGTGGGCTTAGAAGCTGCGGTCCTTGGAGGCAATTTCCTTGAGGCAGCGGGTCTCGAAGTCGTCGGGGGACATGGCACCGAGATCGACACCGCCGCGGGTACGGACGGAAACCGTGCCGTTTTCCATGTCGCGGTCGCCAATGACGAGCATATACGGGATCTTTTGCAGCTGCGCCTCGCGGATCTTATAGCCGAGCTTCTCGCTGCGCAGGTCGCTCTCGGTGCGGATGCCGAGGTCGTTCAGGCGCTGCTCCAGCTGCTTGGCGTAGTCATGCGCACGGTCGGTGATGGGCAGGATGCGTACCTGCGTCGGCATCATCCACAGCGGCAGCGCACCGGCGTATTCCTCAATTAGGTATGCCAGCGTCCGCTCGTAGCAGCCAAGGCTGGTGCGGTGGATGATATACGGCAGCGCCTTCTCGCCGTTTTCGTCGATATAGTACATACCGAAGCGCTCGGCCAGCAGCATATCGATCTGAATGGTAACGAGGGTGTCCTCCTTGCCGTAGACGTTCTTATACTGAATGTCCAGCTTCGGACCGTAGAAGGCTGCCTCGTCGATGCCGATGGAGTAGTTGACATCGAGGTCGTTCAGAATGCGCTCCATGACGCTCTGCGCGTGGTTCCACTGCTCCGCCGTACCCTCATATTTGTTGTTGGGGTTGGCCGGATCCCACTGCGAGAAGCGGAAGGTGCATTTGTCGAGCATACCGACCGTGCCGAGCATATACTTGGCAAGCTCAAGGCAGCCCTTGAATTCTTCCTCAAGCTGGTCGGGACGGAGGACCAGATGGCCCTCGGAGATGGTGAACTGGCGAACGCGGATGAGACCGTGCATTTCGCCGGAATCCTCGTTGCGGAACAGCGTGGACGTTTCGCCCAGCCGCATCGGCAGGTCGCGGTAGGAGCGCTGGCGGTTGAGATAGACCTGATACTGGAACGGGCAGGTCATCGGGCGCAGGGCGAAGCATTCCTTCGTTTCATCGTGCGGATCGCCGAGGACAAACATTCCGTCCAGATAGTGATCCCAGTGACCGGAAATTTTATACAGCTCACGCTTGGCCATGAGCGGGGTCTTGGTCAGCAGATAGCCCTTCTTCTGCTCGACATCCTCAACCCAGCGCTGCAGCAGCTGCACGACGCGTGCGCCCTTCGGCAGCAGAATCGGCAGGCCCTGACCGATGACATCGACGGTGGTGAAGAATTCCAGCTCGCGGCCGAGCTTGTTGTGGTCGCGCTTGCGGGCTTCCTCCTGCGCTTGCAGATATTCGTCCAGCTCGTCCTTTTTCTGGAAGGCGACACCGTAGATTCTTTGCAGCATCTTGCGCTTGGAGTCACCGCGCCAGTAAGCGCCGCAGCACTGCGTCAGCTTGAAGGCGTTTGCCTTGATGCGGCCGGTGGAATCCAGATGCGGACCGGCGCACAGATCGGTGAATTCACCCTGCGTATAGAACGAAATGACCGCGTCCTCCGGCAGATCGTTGATCAGCTCGACCTTGTACGGCTCGTCCTTTTCCTGCATGTAGGCAATGGCCTCGGCACGGGGCTTCTCCGAACGGACGAGGGGCAGCTTTTCCTTGCAGATCTTCTTCATCTCAGCCTCGATGGCATCCAGATGCTCCTGCGTAAAGGAAAAATCGGAGTCAAAGTCGTAGTACCAGCCGTTATCAATGGAAGGGCCGATGGCGAGCTTAACCTGCGGGTACAGACGCTTGACCGCCTGCGCCATCACATGGGAGCAGGTGTGCCAATAGGTCTTGCGATAGGCTTCG
>CABSFY010000078.1 GCA_902477055.1 uncultured Eubacteriales bacterium | reverse complement strand
GACGCGCCCTCGGCGCTATAAAAAGCTTTTAAAGCTTTTTATCAGATTCTAGTATAACGACCGATTTCGGATATTGTCCTCTAATCGAATAAAATGGGTTTCCCCAAAGTGATTGGAAAAATCACTTTGGGGAAACTGTTTTAAGGGGACGATATGGAGGAGAAAATCAATGGGAAGGGGTGTCACTTCGCTACGCGAATGCGACGTTTTGCCAGTGTTACCCGAACGCCTGCAATCACGAGAACGAGAATTGTGACCACATAGGGAAGCGTTTCGACAAGCTGCGCCGGGATGCCCAGATTTTGCAGCCGCAGAGATGCTGCATCCGTGTAGGCAAACAACAGACAGAAAAGACCGGCGAAGAGCGGATTCCCCTTTGCAACGAGAAGTGCGGCGACCGCAAGGAAGCCTCGTCCTGCCGTCATATTTTCCGAAAAAATCGATGTTCCGCCGATCGGTAGGACTGCACCGCCAATGCCGCAGAACGCGCCGGTGATGAGTGTGGCGAGCCAGCGGTATTTCAGGGTGCTGATTCCGGTTGCCTGAGAGGCCGTAGGATTCATACCGACACCCCGAAGTCGAAGGCCAAATGTTGTTTTATACATCACAAACCACATGACAAAGATCATAAGAATGCCGAGATACACCAGAAGATTCTGCCCGCTGAATATTGTTCCGAGGTAGGGAACCTTTTCCAGGAAACCCAGACGGATCACCGGAAGGCTGACAAGACGATCGCTGATGAAGGAGCCGCGCATTCCGAAGAAATAGAGCATCAGAAGCGTTGTTAAGCCCCAAGCGCTGAGATTCATTGCAATGGACACCACAATTCCGCTGGAGCCGAGGTGAAATACAAACAGGCCAAACAGTGCCGCGCATACAAGTCCGGCCGCAATGCCGCACAGAACGCCGACATAAGGATTGACGGTAAGGAATGTTCCGAGCGCGGCGAAGAAAGCGGCACAGAGCATGAAGCATTCCAAGGCGATATTAAACACGCCTGCCCGGTCGCAGAAGCAGCCGCCGATTGCCGCAAAAATCAGGGGAATCGCAAGACGAAGTGCCGAAGACAGAGTCGTCGAATCAAAAAGAAAATCAAACATTGTTTTCGGCTCCTTTCCGTTTGTGGCTGCGCTTTTTCAGCAGCTTGCGATAGTCAACGGTGACGAACAGAACAAAGAATGCAAGCAGAACCTCGACGGTCAGACGGTTCGTATCCGTCATGGCTTCCATGTACAGCGAGCCGGATTTCAGTGCACCCCAGAGAGCGCCGACAATCCCGGTTGCAAGCGGATGATACATGGCAATCGTTGCAATCATTATGCCGTCCCAGCCGATGTTGCTGGAGAAGTCTGCCGTAAACTTGCCGTATACGCCGAGAATTTCAATACCGCCTGCCAAACCGGCGATTGCGCCCGAAAGCAGGAAAGTGGTAAGATAAACCTTATTGATCCGGACACCGCCGGTTCGGGCGAAACGGGGATTGGCACCGACCATGCGCATTTCATAGCCGGCAACCGTGTACCGGTAGACAAACCACATCAAAACAACCAGGGCAATGGCGATGAAAATGCCGGTGCTGGCATTTGTTTTCGGAATGAGATTGGTCAGACGCGCACCGTCGGGAATCAGTGCGGTGGACAGCGCCTTAGAGTTGTTATTTGCACTGATGCCGTTGAGCAGCTTGACAAAAAATGTGGTCAGGAGCGTCGCGATATAATTCAACATTAACGTCGTAATCATTTCGCTGACGTTCAAAAAGCGCTTGAGCAGTGCAGGAATCGCCGCCCAAAGGGTACCGGCAAGAATGGCGAAGATCAGACAGATCAATGGGCCGATTACCGGATACATCGGCAGGTAAAGCGCTGCGCAGGTTGCGGCGAAAGCACCCATATAGAGCTGACCGCCGACACCCATATTCCAAATACCGGACCGAAATGCGACAGAGGCCGAAATGCCGGTCAAAAGACACGGCGTGATCCAGCGAATGGTATTGCCGATTCGGCTGGTATTGCCACAGGCTCCGAACAGCATGGCTTTTCCGGCGGCCCCGACATTTTGGCCCTGAAGACCGATCAGCAGGATCGCAAGCAGCAGTACGGCGACGAGCGCCAGTACATATTTCAGCAGATCATAAATGGCACCGCTTCCGGTATGCAGTTTCTTTTTCACTGTTCCTGCCCTCCCATCATAAGGACACCAATCTGTTCCTCTGTTTTCTCGCCATGCAGGCCGCCGTCATAAAGATTGCCGTTGTTCATTACCAGAATTCGGTCGGATACCTCCATAACCTCGTTCAGCTCATGACTGACCATCAAAATAGCAACGCCGGTTGCTGCAAGGGCTTCGATTTTCTTCCAGATAAATTCGATTGCACCGATATCAATGCCGCGCGTCGGATCTTCGATAATCAGCAGGCGATTGTCCTGTGAAAATTCGCGGCCGACGATCAGTTTTTGAATATTTCCACCGCTGAGGGAGCCAACGTTTGCAAAAATACTTCCGGCTTTGACGGCGTAATTTTCTACGACATCCTTCGTGAATCCGTAAATCTGCCCACGATCGATAATCGTCTTGTGCGGGAAGCCATGCGCAATGTGATAGCCCATCATGCAGTTTTCCCAAAGCGTGGCTCCGCGATTGCTGCCCTCTGCGTTGCGGTCCTGTGGGACATAGCCGATACCGAGGCAGCGGCGTTCCCGGACGGACGTGTTTGTAATCTCCTGATCGTTCAAATAAACGTGGCCGCCCGCTGCCGGCGTTAAGCCGAAAAGCGCAGAGATCAGTTCGCTTTCGCCGGAACCTGCAATGCCGGCAATACCGACAATTTCGCCTGCGCGGACGCAGAAGCTGACCTGCTTTACCTTTTCCTGACCGTTCTCGCTGCGAACGGTTAGATTTTCTACCCGCAGTGTATCTTTTCCAGTTGTTTTCGGTAATTTGACGGCAGTGAGTAAAACGTCGCGACCAACCATCAGACGGGCCAGTTCTTTTTCCGTAATTGCTTGCGGCGTCGTGTTTGCGCTGACACGGCCCTCCTTCAGAACGGTGATTGCGTCGGCGATGGCAAGAACTTCCTGCAATTTATGCGTAATGAACAGGATCGTTTTTCCTTTCTGGGTCAGTGCACGAAATGCGCGGAAAAGGCCTTCGATGCCCTGCGGCGTTAAAACCGAGGTCGGTTCGTCGAAGATGATGATTTCGGCACCGTGATAGAGAACTTTAACGATTTCGATCTGCTGCAGCATGGCAACCGGCTGAGCGCCGGTCTTTTCATCAAGCGGGACATTAAAGCTGTAGCTCTTGCAGATGTCCTCCACTGCCTTGCGGGAGCGTTTGCGGCTGATGATGCCGGGGGCAGAGGTGACTTCGTACCCCATAATGATATTCTCAAGGACGGTAAGCTCGGGATACAGCATGAATTCCTGATGCACCATGCCGATTCCGGCCCGCGCCGCAGCCGTGGGGTTCGCGAAGCGAACGGCCTTGCCTTCAATCAGAATCGAACCACCGTCGGGACGATAAATTCCGGACAGAACATTCATTAGTGTACTCTTACCGGCACCGTTTTCTCCGATAATTGCATGAATACTGCCCTTGGCCACGGTGAGATCAATAGCGTCATTGGCAACGAAATCGCCAAAATACTTTGAAATTTGACGAAGCTCAAGATAGTTCTGCATTATACTCCTCCTTTTCTCTCGAAAAACATCTGAAAAGCGCCGCAAAGCGCCTTTCAGATATTTTCCGTGCTCCGGGAGGGGGCCTGTGACCCCCTCCGCGGAAAGATGCGGAAATCAACCGTTGTTGCCGTATGCAAATACGTCCAGCGTTCCGTCCTTAACACCGGCCATGACGGTATCGACCGCTTCCTTCACGTTGTCGGGAAGCTTCTCATAGTCAACGTCAGCATAGATCGGGAAGTCGTTCGCAATGCCGTAGCTGATGCTACCGCCGGTGAGCTTGCCTTCACGGTAGAGATCATAAGTGTTGAAAACGCCCTGTTCAATGCAGATGACAGCGGACCAGAAAACGCAATCATTGATATCGCCCTGCCACTTGTCAACACCGATGCAGCGGATATTGTTGTCGGCGCAGGCGTTGATGACGCCGAGACCGGCCTCATTTGCTGCCTGATAGACAATATCGGCGCCCTTCGAAATCAGCATCTTTGTAGCTTCATACGCCTTAACCGTATCTTCAGCATCGCCGACATAGGTCTTTTCGGCGGTGACATTCAGACCGAAGGTCTGGTTTGCGTAATCGACGCCGGCGGCATAGCCGTCATAGAAACGGGTGATAACAGGAATGTCCAGACTGCCGACCCAGCCGACAACACCGGATTCGGTGCTCAGAGCGGCGACGACACCGGCCACGAAGGAAGGCTCCCAAGAGTCAACAACGATGCAGGTGACATTGTCGATATCGAAGGTCTGATTGCAGTCAATGAGAACGAAGTGAACGTCGGGATATTCCGGTGCGATCTCGGCAGCAACAAGGTTCACTGCGTCGAACATACTGAAAATCACTTTTGCGCCCGCGTCGGCCATTGCACGGAGCTGCGTTTCATATTCGGAAGCCTCCAGAGCTTCGACGAACTTGATCTGCGTTCCGTAGGTCTGCTGAACCTTCTCAAAGCCGAGCCATGTCTGCTGAGAGAAGGGAGCGCCCTGCGCGGACTCGCTGACGATGCAGATGAGCGTGTCGGCGTCGTTGACCGCATCGGGAGCGTCGGTTGCAGCATCGGTGGGAGCGGGGGCTTCTCCAGAGGGGGTTTCTCCAGAGGGGGCTACAGTGGGATCGGTGGTGTCGTCATTTGTCTTGGCGCAGGCAGCCAGAGTAAAAATCATTGCCAGAGCCAAAATAAGAGCGAGCAGCTTTTTCATTTTGATGTACTCCTTTTTCTTTTTATTTTGCTGAACCGCTAAACAGATGGAATAGCGGCAGTAGCTCGGAAATATCGTCCAAAAGGACATCTGGTTTTTCGTCGAGAAGACTTTGTACGGACCAGTTGCCGGATGCGACCGCCGCAACATAGGCTCCGGAGATAACGCCTGCCTGAATGTCAAAGGGAGATTCACCGATGTAGACGCATTCCTCTGCCGGACGGCCGATCAAGCGCATTGCATTGAGCAGCGGCTCTGGGTCCGGCTTGAAATGGGTAACATCATCGCGTGAAATCAGGTAGGGAATGGAGTCGGCAAGCTGCATCCGCTTGAGAATAAACTGTGCATTCACGCGGCGCTCGGAGGTAATCAGGCAGACCGGAAGTCCTGCCGCAGCGATGGCATCCACGGTTTCTTTTGCGTGGTCGATGAGCGTTGCACCGGTAGCCATATGGACCGGATATTGGCGCTTGTATTCTGCGATAAATTCGGCGGCGGTTTCATCGCTGACCGGAATTCCGCCGAGCTGCCGCAGCATGACCTCTACGGGGAGACCAAACATATCCAGAATTTCCTGCTTTTCCGGGACCCGTGCGCCGACGTGTGCAAAGCATTCGTACAGTGCTTCGCAGATGGCGTTTTGCGAATGGATCAGCGTGCCGTCCAGATCAGTGAGCAGGCCGGTAAAACGGCGCGTTGTGAGGGTGTCTTTCAGCAGTTTCATTTTTGCTTTGCCAGGATCGCGTGGTCAAGTGCGTGCTTGCAGACGCAGTCGACATCTTCTTCGGCAGCCAGCGTTTTTACGGCAATACGAATCACCTTTTTGAATGCCTCTACACCGGCGGACAGCAGCCGCGGCAGATCATCCGCGTCAATTTCAACACCGATGCAGTAATTGTTCGGCAGGCAGATGTGTGCATAGCACATGGCAAGCTCGCGTGCGAAAACCGCTTCCGGGAGCGTTGTCATACCGACAAGATCGATGCCCCAGCTGCGGTAAATGCGATCTTCCAACTGGGTTTCATAGTGCAGACCTTCAGTAACCACGATTTTTGCGTGATCGTGTACATGACCGGGCATGACTTCGTTCGCTGCGTCGATCAGCGCCTTTCGGACAACGGGGCAGTAAGCCGGGGACATTCCGACATGATATGCCTCAACCGTATCGTCATACATGGAAAACGGCTGACGCTTTGTCATATCGAGGAAATCATCCGGGATCGCCAAATCGCCGAGCGCGATATCAGGATTCAGGCAGCCGACACTGTTCGTGGCGATGATGCGCTGAACACCAAGCTCTTTGAAGGCCTGCATATTGGCGCGGTAATTGATGCGCGGCACGATGATGTGATGCTCCGGCCCGTGCCGCGGCAGAAAATAGACGGGGTAGCCTTCGATCGTTCCTTTGAAGATCTCGGAGCTTCTGCCGTAGGCGTTGTCGTGGATAAACATTTCGGCGTTTTCCATCAGGTCATAGAACCCGCTGCCGCCGATAATGCCAATCGGGTGCATGTGTGTGTCCTCCTTGCTATTTCTTTCTCAGATTAACCACGGAGTCCCGAACAATCAATTCCATCCGGAATTCCGTTGTTGTATAATAATATGGCTCCTCAGCGCTGTCGAGATGGCTGAGAATATAGTTGCAGGCGTATTCCGCCAAGCGTGTGCAGTCGAGCTTCAGGGTTGTGATACCCAACCGGCGGAACAGACGCGCGTCGCCGTCGCTTTCTTCCACACCAATCAGGGAGAAATCCTTCCCGACCCGCAGCCCGGCGGCATCGAGCGCTTCCAGAGCGCCCTCACAAATATAGTTGTTGCAGGCGATCACCGCCGTCGGCGGCTCCGGCATACGGAGCAGGCACTCCATTTCCTGATATCCGGTTTCTACGCTCCAATCTCCGCTGCGCAGATAGGCTTCGCAAACCGGAAGCTCCAGCTCCTTCATGGCGCCGCGAAAGCCTTGCATCTTGTCCGAAATGACGGTCAAGCCGGTGGTGCCGGTGATCATTGCAATCCGGCGATGACCGTTTTTCCACAGCAGCTCCACTGCATTGTGCATCCCGCCGACATTGTCATTGATGACGCAATCCGCAACCGTCGCCGGCATATAACGATCAAGGAACAGAATCGGTTTGTTCTTTTCCCGCAAGGGCCGAATCAGCTTGAGCAGTGTCTTGCTGTTCAGTGCATCCGTCACGTTGATAAAGCCGTCTGCCATACGCATCATGGGCGATGCAAAATAGGAGGCTTCTTCTGCCGGGTTGTTGTCCGTTTGAAAGAGCACCGGTATGTAGCCGGACGTCTTCAGCCGGGCGGAAACAATGCCGGTAAACTGGGCGAAAAACGGGCTGGTGAAGCTCGGCACAACGATTGCAATCATGTTGCTTTTGCCCGTTGCCATGACGCTTGCACTGTAATTCGGTCGGTAATTTTCTTCGTCGATTACCTTTTGAACGCGCGCCCGAACCTCGGGGGAGACCCATTTGTAATCATTGATAACGCGCGATACCGTTGCTACGGAAACGTTTGCCTTTTTGGCAATGTCTTTAATGGTCATTGCTTATTGACTCGATTTGGCAAGAATGGCATGATCCAGTGCGTGGGCGCAGGGGCAATCGCGTTCATCCGACAGCCGTCCGACGGCATCGGTTAAAATGCGGATAAAGTCCTGAACACCGCGCTTCAGGTGCTTTTGGAAAACATCTGATAGCACCGGAGCACCGATACAGTCCGTCGGCATACAGATATGCGCATAACACAGACCGGCCTCGCGAGCAAGAATGGCCTCCGGGAGCGTGGTCATACCGACCAGGTCGCCGCCCCATTGCCGGAACATGGCCTGCTCGGCTTCGGTATTGTAGGTCAACCCTTCCTCGACGACCAGAACGGCGCGGTCATGGGTTGCGCCTTCATGGATACGGTGCGATGCATCGATCAAGGCGGCACGCAGATCCGGGCAGTACGCCGGCTTCATATCAACGTGGTATGCGACGGGAATGTCATCGTAAAAGGAACGGGGATAACGGCGCGTGAAGTCGATAAAGTCGTGCGGGATGACCATATCGCCAATGTGAATATTCGGGTTAATTGAACCTACGCTGTTCGTTGCGAGAATTCGGTCGCAGCCAAGCTCGCGGAATGCCCAGACATTTGCCCGATAGTTAATCCGCGGAACGATGATGGTATGGTTGGGGCCGTGGCGGGGGAGAAAATAAACGGTCCGGCCATTCAGTTTGCCCTCGAAGATTTCCGAGCTTCGGCCGTATTTGTTGTCGTGGATGAACATATGCGGCTGTTCCAGCATTTCATACATACCGCTTCCGCCAATAATACCGATAGGTTTCATTGCAATACCTCCTTTGTGTAGTGAAAACGTTTTCTCTTATGGCACAATAGTACAACGGAAAACGGTTTCAGTCAAACTGTAATTTTTACCCCAATATTTTTAGAAAAATGGCACAAAAATTGGAATAATACACATATTTCTTGCCGAGGCTTGACGGAATTCACATTTATGACATGAAACGGTTGCAATTTTGTGCAATATGACAAAGGGAAGAACGGCTGAAACCGAATACAGACGCTCCTGTGCCGGAACAAGGAAAACGAAAAGAAATAACCGCACAGACCTTTCTGAGAATGGAAGGCCTGATGCGGTTGATTTGATTGCGTACCTCCGTATTAGGGGTCGATTGCCTCGCAGCGCACCAGTACGCGGTGTCGGCTGTCGGAGGTGCAGGTGAAGAGCGTCAGGGGATAGGACGAATGGAGCGCGTTGCCGTTGCTTCCGGCGACGGTTTCCACCTCGGCGACGCGATAGCGGTGCAGCAAGCCTGCCGCGTCGGTCAGCTCGACCGACATCCCGACCTCGGCCTGCCGGAGCGGACGGAAGTGGCTGTCATAGCTGTGGCCGAGAATGACGAGATTTCCGCCCGCGACCGAGCCGGAATAGCGGCACGGCGAAACGTCGAGCAAGGTGTAGCTCCACTGCGCCAGCACCGGAAGCTCGATCGAGAGCGCTTCCATGCGCAAAATTCCCAAAACGGCGTGGCCGTCCGGCGTGACGGCTACAGGCTCGACCGGCGTATCGCCCGCCGGCTGTTCGTTTTCTTCCGCTTCGGTCGGCTGTGCCGGTTCGGTCTGAACGGTGTACCTGCCGCTTTTTACTGCGCTGACGAGGGCTGCGGCGGTCTGTCCGGCCAGCCGGTCGCGCTGCTGCTGCAAAAGAAACAAAGCTGCGGCACCGAGCAGGAGCAGCCCGCCCAGCACCAACAGCAAAATTCCGCGTGTTCGTTTATGCATTCTTATCCTCCCGGCTGCGCATCAGCGTAATACTGCCGAGAATCAAAAACAGGCAGCCGCCGACCGCCAGACACAGGGCAGGGAAGGGATTCCAACCGGTCTGCGGCAGATCGGGGTTGGGGTTCGGCTCCGTCGGCCTTGGCGTGGTCGGCTCCGGCGCGGGTTCGGCCTTTGGGAAGGCATCCACGTCGTAGTAGCGCTTTCCGTCCAGCTCCAGCGGGAGCCGCACAAGGAAGGACGGGAAAACGACCGCCTGCCCCTCTGCACAGCGCACCAGATAAATTCCTTCGGCAAGGGGATATTGCGCCTGACCGTTCGCATCCGTCCGCATTTTTGTGCCGTCACAATGCTTTGCAGCGGCGTAGGCGGCGAGGGTGCGGGCGTTTTTTGTGTCCTGCTCGGTGTCGAGCAGCGCTTTGGCGGAAACGCCGGAGCCGGTAAAGGCGGGTTCCAACGTACCGTCCGTGGCCGCGACGCGGTAGACGATGGTATCAATGCCCTTTGCCGGAGTGCTGTCCTTGTTCGTCAGAAGGACGGTCAAAACGCCCGCGGCTTCCTCTGCCTGCACTGCGGCGCTGAGCAGCACCGTCAGAAGCAGCAGGACCGCTGCGAGGCGAAGAAAACGAGGTTGATTCAGACGGGTCATACGACGGGGTTCCTTTCTTTTTCTTTTCCTTCCGCCCGGACAGGAGCAGAAGGAGCAGCACCACGGCCAGCGTGCCGAGCAGCACCGGCATCAGCCAGTCGAGGTCGATCGGCTTGGTTTCGTTGGCGAGGTTCAGCGCATCGGCTGCGGCGGCAGCGTCCGTATCGACCCGCACACCGCGCACCAGCAGCCGGTGCGAGTTGATGCCGTAGGGGGTGCAGGTCAGGAGGGTAACATAGTCCTTGCCCGGCGTGATGCCGAGCTGCGAAACGTCGCTCGGTTCAACGACCGTGATGCTGTCCACGCGATAGGTCAGCTTCCGGCCCAAAACGTGAATGTAAAAAGTGTCGTCATAGGATAGCTGGTCAATATTCGTCAGCAGCTCCGAGGAGGGCAGCCCCCGATGGCCGGAAAGCACACAATGGGTGCTTTCCCCGCCAATCGGGAGGCTGCTCCAAGGGAGATGGCCAACCGCTCGCTCCAGGGTTTCCGTTTCTATGCCATGAAGGATGGGCAGTTTGATATCAAGAGTGGGGATCTCCAGATACGCCATGACATCGCTGCCTGCGGCCAGCAGCGTTTCGTGGTAAACGGACTCCTGCGCCTCGGTCAGTCCGTAGGGGTTCGGACGATCGAGCAGGGAACGGTTGAACTGCTCTGCTTCCTCCCAAAGCCGCCGATGCTCTGCCTCCTCCAGCGCGGAAACCTCGTTGCTGTAGGACAGAATCGACTGCGCTTGCCGGAACGTATTCCAGAAATTGCTGACGGTAGGATACAGCAGCAGGGACAGTCCCGCAAGAAGGAACAGCACGATGACGGCGATCAGCAGAGAATTTTTCTTTTGTTTCTTCTTCATGCGGAACTCTCCCTGCCGCCCGAGGGGGGACAGGTAAGCTCCCATCGGCGGCATGATGTGGTCAGGTTGAATGAAAGTGTCATTGTTCAGAATATGTCATTGCGAGGAGCGAAGCGACGTGGCAATCCGTTTTCCTTTCTCCACGCCGCAGCGCCTTGGCTCCCTCTTTGAGGGAGCTGGCACGGCGAAGCCGTGACTGAAGGAGTCCTCGCGCCCGCAGGCGCAGGTTGCAGGATGGTATGCACCAAAATTGAAGTGCCGGCAGCGGGGC
>CABSFY010000077.1 GCA_902477055.1 uncultured Eubacteriales bacterium | reverse complement strand
CCGCCTCAACCGCCCGCCGGAGCAGTATTCCGTCGGCGAGATTTTGCGGCTGACGGAAGGGGACCTCGCGCCGGTTGCCTGCCTGTCCAGCGGTGCCGGACCATGCGACCGGGCGGCGCAATGCCCGACGCTGACGATGTGGAGCCGCTTCAATGATCTGACAAACACCTATTTTGACAAGATTTCCCTTGCGGACTTGCTGAACGGAGTGCCAACCGAGAAAGCATAAGGAAAAATCGTCAGCATAACACCAAAGCAGGTCGGCTTCGACCTGTTTTTTTAAAAGAAAATCCGAATTATTTTCAGTCTAATTCTTTGCAGGCACATGGATTTTATTGAAAAACGGAAGAATTTTCGCTAACAGGCGCAAGAAACTATACTTTGGTATAGTTTACATTTTGGACTCGGTCGTTTATAATTGCTGTGTGTAGTTATGGGAGGGGGGGTGTTTCGTTACGTTGAGAAATCGAATTCCGCCTGCGGAGTTGCTTCGTCTTATGGAGGAGGCACGCGCGGAAGGAAGGCTTCCTGCGCTGTTGAGCGCCCCGTCCTACCGTGAACACATTTTATATAATGTATGGTGCTGCCGCGATTTCTATTTTTCCCTTTCGCCGGAGGAAATTGTGGCCTGCCCGGAGCTTGCGTTTCAGCTTTCGCTGCTGCATCTGCTCGGCGGCGATGTCAGCGCAGCGCAGGATGCTGCGGAGAAGATCGACCGGCAAAGCTCCTGTGCAGCGCTTGCCCGACTGATTCTGCCGGTGTCCCCGCGCCATGAGATATTTTCCGCGTTTCGCTGCCTGATGGACGAAGGGTATCAGATTCCGACACCCTGCATCACCGCCGACCGCCCCAGCGTGCTCAACGGCCTGCGCGATTTTTCTCCGGCAGGCAAATATCTGGCGCGGTATCGTACGACCTTTTCCGGCGCGATCCGGTCGCTCTGCGGCGAGCGAGGCGAGTGCATCTATAAGCTGGCCCTTGCCGGGTATCTGTACCGCAAGAACCACTGCTTTGAGGCGCTGACGCTGCTGGTCGGAACGATTCCGTTTCTGGAGCGGGTCGGGGACGTACATAGCCTGTTCGCCGCGTTGACGATGCAGCTACGCATCCTCCTGCTCAACGGCCAGGCAGCCTCCGCCGCGCCGATTGTTGATGATCTGCGCCGCCGCGTCGAGGGCGCGGGCTGCACGGACCTTTCGGTCAATCTCAACGCGATGGAGGTCCGCTCGACGCTGTACGACGGCCGCTACGATAAGCTCCGCCGCTGGCTGGATAACGAAGCGCCGGAGGATTTCCAGCCCCCGTGCCTGCTCAACAGCTATTGCTTCCTGACGAAGCTGCGCTGCTATCTGCTGCTGGGCCGCCATCTGGCGCTGTTCTCGTTGGCCGGACGGCTGCGTCCGCTGCTGACGGAAACGCGGCGCTATCTGGACCTGTGTGAGCTGGAGCTGATTGTCGCCATGTGCCATTACCGTCAGGGCGAGAAGGAACCGGCATTCGTGATCCTGGACCGGCTGCTGCCGATGGCCGAGCGCTTCGGCTACGACCGCACGATTGCCGACGAGGGCGAGGTCGTCTATCGCCTGCTGATGGATTACGCCGCCGCACGGGGAGAAACGCCCTATCTTCGGACGGTCACGGCCATTGCGCAGGACGTTGCGCTGCACTGCCCGGATTACCTGAAGCCGCCCTTTACCGACTACCCGTCCCTGACGGCGACGGAGCAGACCGTGCTGCGCCTGCTGGCGCAGGAGCGGACGAACGCGGACATCTGCACATATTTAAATATCAAGCTGCCGACGGTGAAGTTTCATATCGGCAATCTGCTGCGAAAGCTGGACGTTTCCTCGCGCGGCCAGGCGGTCAAGCGTGCGATCGAGATTGGCCTGCTGGAGCAGTAGACAGGGGAATAACGGCGGCGTTTTTGAACGCTCCGATTTCAAATACATCAAAAACAACAAGGAGGAAGAGAAACATGAAGCAAGCAACCAAACGCATCCTTTCGGCGTTGCTGGTTCTGTGCATGGTGCTGTCTGCGCTTCCGGCCAGCGTCTTCGCCGCGCCGGAATCGGAAAAGACCATCAAGGTTCAGTTCCGCTATTTCGCCAAGCCGGTCGGCGGCACCGATTACAGCCAAAAATTGTACTACTTTCCCGAACCTACTGAGGTAACGGTCAAGGAAGACGGAACGTTTGACCTGCCGCTGCCGGCTGGCTACAAGGAACTGGCCTCCGCTTATGACGCGGAGTCGCCGATGCCTAGCTCCAAAATGTTCGTTGGCGAGGGCGACACTGACGTCCCCGGCGTTACAGCCACCTATGACGACACCAAGGCGCACGTTACCGGCTGCCCGGATACGCTGGATGAGAACGAAACCTACACGCTGCGCCTGTTCTACACCGAACAGACCTACACAGTAGACTTTTCCGGTGTCGGGCCGCAAACACGGCGCCATTATGAACCGTTTAATATGCCTGCTGTGCCGGAGCAGCATGGAAAGACAGTGGTAGGCTGGCTCGTCAACGGCATGACCTTTCTTTCCGGCGCCGCTAATGTGTACATACCTTACCTTTTCAAGGATTTGCCCCGCGGCACGAGAACACTGACGGCCACTCCGGTTTGGAAGGATTTTATCCCCGAGAACCACCTTGTCCTCTGGACGGATAGCCTGACGGGTGAGATTTACAGCTATGAAACGGTGCTCGGTGGCGAAACGGCGGCCGTTCCCGCGAACCCGACGAAGAATGGCTATGCCTTTGACGGATGGACCGGAACGACGACAGCCCCCATCACCGAGAATACCGTTTTCAAGGCGCAATGGAGCGCAAATGTATACTTCATTCATGAGCAGGCCGAGCACTGCACGGTAAATCTGATTCGTCCCGAGGGTCACGCGACAGACGGAAGAACCGACGAAACAATTCAGTTTAACGTTGCGCCGGATGAGGGCTATGCGGTGCAGAGCGTCTACGCATTAGCGATGCCGGGCGGATATATTCCGGTCACGCGGCTGAACGGCGACCTGTACAGCCTTGTCATGCCGGCGGCCGAGGTCAAGATTATGGCTGTGGCGACTGCCGTGCCCAAGCCCACGTATACGCTTTCCTTCTATGCTGACAATGACCTTGCCGAGCAGCTGACTGTTGCCGAGGGCGAAGACATCACCGCGCCGGTGATTCCGGCAAAGGAGGGCTACGAAGCCCTGTACTGGAAAAACGGCAACACCACGGTCAAGGCCGGCGACCCGATTGAGAACGTCACCGCCAGCAGCCGCTGGGATGCGGTCTATGAGGCAAAGGAGTTCACGCTGATTTTCTTGGATGCACCGCTCGGAGATGAGCTTGCACGCGTGGAGGGCGCTAAGTTTGGCGAAACCTTTGAAGTTCCGGCGTATAATGGGACGGTTCCGGAGGGCAAAACCTTCTTGGGATGGCAGAATGACTATGGTCTGTTCTATCTTGCGGGAGAATCCCATCAGCTGCGCCATGAACCCGAAGGTGAAGATTTGACCACACACTTCGTCCCCGTCTTTGCCGACAACACCGAATACTGGCTTGTGAAGTTCGTCGTGGACGGTGCGGTCTATGACGCAAGGCTCTACGAGCAGAAGGCCAATACGAAGCCCACGCTGCCTGCCAACCCCGAAAAGGAAGGCTATGAATTCATCGGCTGGCACGCCGAGTCGATCGACCATCTCTTTGAGGCCGGTACGGAGCTTGACCCGATTGCGGGCAGCGAGACCTACACGGCAAGATTCGCTGCGAGGACCTACACGATCACGACTGAGCCCTCCGCCAACGTTGCGCTGACTGCAACGCCCGATGAAGCGCCGGTAGGCAGGCAGGTCGTCGTTACCGCCACCGCGCAGTCCGGCTACGAGACCAACTTTGTCTACGCCAAGACGGAATCCGGCAAGCCCGTCGCGCTGAGCTATTTCGGCAAGAATCCGTTTGACGAGGCCGGCACGACCCGCTACAGCTTTATCATGCCGGCGGAGAACGTGACCGTCAGCGTCGAGGAGAAGGCGACGCGCAACACCGCGAAGTTCATCGTGGACAACGAGCTGTACGCCTTTGAGTACGTCAAGTCCGGCGAGGCACCCACCGCTCCCACTGCGCCGGTCAAGGAGGGCTATACCTTCACCGGCTGGACGGCCTCCAACGGCAAGACCTATGCGCCCGACGAGGCGTTCGACGCGATCACCGCGGACGAAACCTACACCGCGGAGTTTAACCAGAACACCTACAAGGTCACACTCGTCAACTCCGAGCATGTCACGCTGGGCATCCTCCCGGAGGACGGCACTGCCGCGATGGGCGAAAAGATCGTCATCGGCGCTTATGCACAGGCCGGCTACGAGAGCTTCTTCCTCTATGCGCGGACTGCCAGCGGCACGCCTCTTGCACTGAGCCAGTTCGGTGGCGAGCCGTATGACGTTCCCGATGCAAACGGCTACGTCTTTGTGATGCCGGCCGAGGACGTGATCGTCACCGTCGTGGAAAAGGCGAGCCTGAACACGGTGAAGTTCATCGTTGACGATGCGCTGTACGCTTTCGAGTACATCAAGTCCGGCGAAGCACCCGCCGCTCCTGCCGAGCCGGTCAAGGAGGGCTATACCTTCACCGGTTGGCGCGCCGCTTCCGACGATAAGCTCTACGCGCCCGGCGAGGCCTTCGACGCGATCACCGCGGACGAGACCTATACCGCAGAATTTGAGATCAACACCTACGATCTGACCTACTACCGCGGCGCGGAGGCTGACGCTTCCGAATACAAGTGCATCCTCGCGCTGCCGGACGGCACGTTCGTTGAGTTCTTCAACAACGATACCACCGATATGCCTACCTATGTCCTCAAGGACGTTACCTACGGCGATACCGTCGTCCTCGGCGAGCCGATGCTTCCCGGCTACGTGTTCAAGGGCTGGCTCGACGAGAGCGGCTACATGCATCCGGCCGGTGCAAAGTTCACCATGCCTGCGGGCGACGTGCTTCTGACTGCGGTTTGGGAGGTTGACCAGAGCCTGAGCTGCCTGGTTCGCTTCGTCAGCGATGGCGCACTGTATTACTCCTACCTCGCTTTCGATGGCCAGACGGCCTCCGTCCCCGAGGTTGACCCCGTTTCCGCCGGTAAGACCTTCAAGGGCTGGCAGTACGGCGACAACACCTACTCCAACGATGGTGTTCGTGATTTCGTCGTCAAAGCAAGCGAGACTCGCGAGATGACCTTCGAGGCCATCTGGGAGAGCAACCTCTTTACCGTCACCTACAACGTGGACGGCGACCTCACCACGGAAGAGGACATCGCCTACGGTGAAGTCCGCGTGACCCCCGCCGCGCCCGAAAAGGAAGGCTACACCTTTGTCGCGTGGGAGGATAAGGAAACCGGCGCGTACTACCTCGAAAAGACTGCCTTTACCGTTACTTCCGACCGTACCTTCACCGCCGTCTGGGCCGAGAACGAGGTCGAATTTGCCGTCAAGTTCTTCGACGAGAAGGGCAACCTGATTGACATCTTCGTCGTCGCCGACGGCACGGCACTGACCGCGCCCACCTATGAGCAGGGCCGCCCCGACGCCGAGTATGTCTGGGTCGATGCGGAGAACAACGCCTTCCTCCCGATGGGTGGCTCGCTTACCGTTGACAAGGCCTACAATTTCCGCGCAACGCTGGTCGATGAGGCCGAATACAAGGTCAGCGTCAACGTGACGCCCGACGATGCCCCCGCCAATGTCGCCGAGGTCGTCAAGGATATGTACAAGAAGGGCGAGATCGCTCAGGTTTCGATCAACGTTCCGGAGGGCTATCTGCTCAAGGCGGTCAACGCACTGACCGACACCGGCAGCCCCGTCACCGCCTCCCTTGTCCGTATCGCAGACAACGGCTATACCTACTTTGTGGAAGTGCCCGACGGCAACGTGAATGTTTTCGTCGAGCTTTGGAAGATTCCTGCCGGTAAGACGGCCGTGAAGTTCATGGTTGACGGCGAGCTGTTCGACCTCGTGTTCGTCACGAAGGGCGAAAACGGCTTCGCTCCCGAAGCTGTGCCGACCAAGTCCGGCTACAACTTCCTGTACTGGCAGAAGGACACCACCGTCGTTGAGGCCGCGCAGCCCTTCGCGGTTGCAGCCGATGCGGACGACGTGATCGAGTTCAACGCAGTGTTCGCTCAGGATACCTACGTCGTTGACTTCGACTCCGACGGCGGCATCCCGCAGCCCGCAGCCATCACCGCGACCTATGGCGAAACCGTGCAGCTTCCCGATGCGCCCGCAAAGATTGGCAGTAAGTTCGTCGGCTGGCGCGAGGCGAGCACCGGCTTCGTCTACGGCGCGAACGGCATCTACGGCGTGACCGACAATGCGCATTTCACCGCGATCTGGGCGACCGAGCAGTACATCGTCCGCTTCGTCGATCGCGAAACGAACCAGGTCTTTGGTTACGAGCTTGTCGATGCCGGCCAGACCGTGACTGCCCCCGCAGGCCCCATTGCCACCGGCAAGACCTTTGTCAAGTGGGAAAACGAGGACGGCACCAAGACCCTTGAGGCCGGCAACGAAACCGACCGCATCTACGCCGATACGACCTATTACGCGGTCTATGAGACCAACACCCACAGCATCACCGTCGTGACCGACAACTGCTCCGTCAGCGGTATTCCCACCGGCATGGTCGAGGTCGGAACCAAGGTCACCTTCACCGCGATGGCAAACTCCCGCTACGCGATGGAATCCGTCGTCCTGTCCTACAGCGACGGCCTCAGCCCTGTCCTCCGGGAGCTGCATCCGGATGCAAACGGCAAGTACGCCTTCGTCATGCCCGATGCGGACGTGACCATCACCGCCACCGCTGTACAGAATGTGTTCTCCATCTTCACCCAGACGGATTCGCATTGCGACATTGAGCTTGACCTGAACTACGCCGCCGCCGGCGAGAGCGTTCTCGTGACGCTGAACGTCGATGAGGGCTACGTTCTCAACCGCCTCATCGCCTACACTGCCGAGACGAACACCATCATCCCGATGTCCCTGATCGTCAACGAGGACGGCACGAGCTACTACGCGCTGACCATGCCCGCCGAGGACATCATCATCAGCGCCACGACGAAGAAGGCCGACTACACTGTTACCTTCCTCGATGCGGACAACACCCTGCTCGGCATCGTTTCCGTCGCCTATAACGAGCTGGTGAACGCGCCCGTCGCCGAGAAGGCTGGCTACAAGTTCGTCGGTTGGGAGAAGCTCCCGCAGGACGGCACGATGTTTGACCCCGCGACCGACAAGGTCACCGAGAATCTCATCGTCCGCGCGGTCTATGAGGGACTGCCCTTCACCGTGGAGGCCGGTCTGGTTGACCATGTGCATACGCTCAGCGCGGAGTGCACCGTCAGCAGCGGCAACCTCAACTCCAGCAACCTCCTGCTGAATCCTCTGACCGCCGAGGCGGGCAAGGACGTCTACTTCACCGTCGCCGCCAGCTACGACTACGTCATCACCGGCGTTGCCATTGTCGGCGTGGACGGCAGCAAGACCATCATTGAGCCGACCCTCCGCCTGAAGGAAACCAAGGACGGCATCAACTACTATACCGTCACCTTCACGATGCCCGCGGAGAACGTCAAGATCGACGTTTACACCGCAGCGAAGCTGTTCCGCGTGGACGTTGAGGAGAACAACCCCGCAGCCGGCGACTATACCATCAACGGCTTCCACTCCAGCAATCTGCTGGTTCCGCAGGGCGAGCAGGTGACCATCGACATTCAGCCGATTCCCGGCTACGAGGTCGTGGATGTGACCGGCACCTTCTTTGACGGCAACAGCCGCGTTTCCCTTGTCGATTTCACCCTCAGCGAGGACAAGAATCAGTTCACCTTCCCGATGGTTGCAAGAGACGTTCTCGTTGAGATTACCTACGCGCCCATCGAGTACAGCGTTGATGTCCAGACCAGCAACTTCGAGAGCTACAAGCCCGATGCCTCCGTCAACCCCGCGAAGGTCGTCGAGAGCCTCGATCCAGAGCTGACCAGCAAGGGCCGCATTGAGCTGCTCCCGCTGGAGCTGGAGGACTACACCAACGCCGAGGATCAGGTCTACAAGATTCCTGCTAACGGCACCGCGATCGTTGCGCAGCGCGTCTGCTTCCAGGTCGTCGAGTACACCGGCTACAAGCTGGCCTCCGTAACCGTGAACTATGACAACGGCGAGCGCACCTGCCCGCTGACGTTCAAGGACGGCAAGTACTACTTCGATATGCCGGCGGACGACGTCGTTATCACCGCCGTCTTTGCCGAAAGGACTTACCAGGTCAAGAAGGACGCTGCCTCCGAGCTGCATGGCACGGTCGAAATGAACGGCCTGCGCGAGAACATCATCTCCGTCGATTACAAGAACGAGGTCAATGTGACCGTCACGCCGGACGACGGCTATCAGGTCAGCAAGATCTACTACGTCCTTGCCGACGGCACCGTGATGGACTTCGACATGGCGAGCTATGCCAATACCGCGACCATGTCCGACGCACTCGATACCGACCATTCCATCACCTTCCATATGCCGGCGACCGCCGTCACCGTCTATGTGGAATACACCGCCATCGAGTACACCATCGACGATGTCTGCGCCGAGGCGACCGCGACCTACACCACGCCGCATACCGTCGGCGAGCAGGTCGTCTTTACCACAAAGGCCAACGCGGGCTACATCATCACCAAGGTCTATGTGGTCAACAAGTTCACCGGCGAGCGTGTGGAGATCCACACTGCCTCCACCAACGCGGTCTACGGCGCGACCTACACCTTCACGATGCCTGCCGCTCCCGTGACCATCCATGTCAATACGGTCGAGGACGAATTCAACGTCGTCTACCTCGCCAACGGCTCCGTGGTTGACTACGAGGATGTTCCGTATCTGCACACGGCGGACGTTGCCTCCCGTGTTCCGATGGTCGAAAACGCCCCCGCCGGCTACCACTTTGTCGGCTGGACGTCCAATGAGGTTCAGACCCCGGTCACCGTGCCGAGCGTCAACAATGACGACTTCGTTGTCGTGAAAAAGACCTACATCGTCGCTGCCTATGAAAAGGACGAGATCGACGTTCACTTCCTCGCCACTGAAAACGGCACCGTCACCGAGCTTTCCACGGGCAACACAGCGGAATATCTCCTGACCGGCACCGTCTTCGGCGATACCGTGAAGTTCACCGCCGTTCCCGACGAGGGCTATGTGATCGATGAGGTCAAGGTCACCACCACCAACAGCGAGGGCTATAACCTCAATGTCCGCTACAATGTCAACGGCTCCGAGTATAGCTTCGTCATTCCCGCGAGCTTCAAGGCAAGTGCCCGCGATACGAAGGCCGAGGATGTTATCGTCGCCGTTACCTTCAAGAAGGCGGCCTACACGCTGACCAAGGCAAGCGACTGCGGCGTCAACGGCGAGATCGCCGTCAACGGCAAGGTTACCACCCAGACGACCTTCCGCTATGACTTCATGGACGAGGTCAACATCACCGCAACGCCCGATGCCGGCTACTATGTTGCCTCCATCACCGCCGTTTGCGCCGATGGTGCGCATAAGTATGAGGTCACCGGCACGAAGCCCGCGACCGACGGCGTCGGCACCCCGCTGACCCTGAGCTTTGCGATGCCCGCCTGCGACCTGACCTTTAAGGTCGTCTATGAGAAGATCGACTATTCCATCACCTGCGTCTTTGACGCTGTGAAGGGCAAGGTCGAAACCATGCCCGCCGCAATGGCGCAGCTTGACGATGTCGTTACCGTCACCGTCACGCCGATGCCCGGCTACGAGCTGGCGGAGCTGACCGTGACCTACGCAAATGGTGAGAAGTCCTGCGTCCTGACGCAGACCGCCGAGAACAAGTTCACCTTCACCATGCCGGCCGACGCGGTCGTCGTTACGGCGATCTTTGACGAGATCACCTACACCGCCGATCTAACGGTCGAGGGTGAGGCAGACGTTACCCTCAACGGCTTCTACACCTACAACATCGACGCGAAGTATTTGGATACCGTGACCATCGACGTGACCCCGGCTGCCGGTTGGGAGCTTATCTCCATCACCGTGGACGGCGGCGCGATCAAGGTCAACGAGGAGATCAACAAGGCCGGCGGTAAGTATACCTTCACCATGCCGGAGCATGATGTCAAGATCCTTGTCAAGGTCGAAAAGACCGGCTATGCGCTGGATTCGCACGCGCTGAACTTCTACGAGGTCGGCCACGGCAAGGTCACGCTCACGCCCGATAAGGTCGCTTATGTCGGCGATCTCGTGGTCATCTCCGCTGATCCCGACGACGGCTACCGTGTGAAGGAAGTCGTTGTGCAGGACGAGAAGGGTAACGCAGTTCCTGTTTCCTTCCTCAGCGGCACGCCCGGCTATGTCGAAACCTGGGGCTTTATCATGCCCGCAGCGGCTGCCACCGTTACCGTCTACTTCGAGGTCCAAGGCTCCTCCTACTATGATGATGTCCGCACCGACCACTGGTTCTACGATGCGGTGACCTTCGTTACGGATCGCGGCTACTTCCGCGGTGTCGAGGAAACGCTCTTTGCTCCGTACATGAACATGAACCGTGCGATGTTCGTCACCGTCATCGGCCGTATCTACGGCGTTGACACTACGAAGTACACCGGAAAGAGCTTCGACGACGTGGAAGCCAACTCCTGGTACGCACCGTATGTGGCATGGGCCTCCGAGAACGGCATCGTCCTCGGCAGAGATGAAAAGACCTTCGATCCCTACGCGGATATCAGCCGTGAGGAAATGGCGGCGATTATGTATCGCTTCTGCAAGTTCCTCGGCTGCGACATGTCCATCAAGAATGAGGTGTTCATGGATCGCTATGAGGATGCCAAGAATATCAGCCCGTGGGCAGAGCAGTATGTGCGCTGGGCTGTTGGTGTCGGTCTGATGCGCGGCAGAAGCAAGACCACCATCAACCCGCTCGATATGGCCTCCAGAGCCGAGGTCGCGCAGGTCATTAAGAACCTCTGCGACAAGGTGCTCTACCAATAAGCAATAAGCCCCCTGATGCACCACGCATCAGGGGGCTTCCGGCTGTGCGCCCGGTGAGCGCACGTTCTGTAGGGTGAAAGTCCCGAAGTCGCCCGG
>CABSFY010000076.1 GCA_902477055.1 uncultured Eubacteriales bacterium | reverse complement strand
TACGTCGGGGCGGGGCCGGTGGCGGGGAGGGTTTCGCGTTCGACTTCGCCGCATTTTTCACACGTCCGTTCGACATAGCCGTCCTCGGTTTCGGTCGGCGCAACACGGGCGGTTTCGACGAAGCTGTGCTCCAGCGGATAGAACGCGCCGTCGCGCCAGATGCCGCAGTAGCTCGAAAGCGAGCCGTACATCCCGCCGCTTGCGCCGTAGCCGTCCACGTCCTTGCCCCATGCGAGGGTAAAGCGCAGGGACAGAACATCACCGTCATTCAGGCTCCATTCCGAAAGGCCCTTGCCCGGATAGTAGCCGTTGACATCGTACATCCAGCCCGCGCCCCATGTGTAGTCGTGTTCGCCAAGGCTGTCACCGTCCGGCGTGCCGGTCAGGGAGATACCGTCGCGCAGGATGAGCGTCCAAAGACGGTCGTCGATATTTGCGCCGTATAACAGATCGCCGCGCCAGAGGCGAATGAGATAGAAGCCGCCGTTTTTCTTCGGTGAGCCGTCGTAAACCACCGGGTCGTAGCCCAGCTCCTCCAGCGCTTGCAGGAGCGTCTGTGCCGCCGTGTCGCCCTGCCGCACCTCGCAGGTGGTCACGTCAACGATGCCGAGGCCGACGGTGGTCGCGTCGATGCGGACGGTCGCGGTGCCGAGGCGGTCGCCGTCGGAAACCGGCTGGTAGATCAACTCGACCGTGTGCAGCGCAGAGTTTCCCTCGTCATCCCACGCGAGTACCGTAATGGTATACAGCCGCTCGTCGCCGCGCTGGGGCGGCTCAAGGGAAAGCACGTATTCATAACCCGATATGGCGTTGCCCGTCGGGTTCGTCAGCAGCTCGCCGTCGAGCCGGACGTTGAGGTGGTCGGCGTACAGCGGCTTGCCGTCCGTCCCCTTGCGAGCGGTCACGACGAGCGTGAACGTTGAGGTTTTGACCGGGGTCGTGATGCCGTCGCGATTGGTCCGGACGACCGGCGGCGCATCGCCCACGGTAGGATGGTCGTCATCGGCCAGCGACGCGCGGTAGGAAACGTAAAACACCGCAGGCGAGCCGAATTGCTTCCCGTCGCGGTAGAGATAGATCGTAAATTGATAGTTCGTGTTCAGCGTCATACGGACGGAGAAATTTCTGTCGTCCGAGGGTGTGAGGCGGGTACCGTTGTTGGCCGAGGAGGTCGTGGGCTTCCAGTAGACGCGCACGGACAGCTCACCCTCGCCTGCGGCATACGCATAAAACGGCAGAACGCCGTCCGACAGCTCGTCCGGGGTCCAGACGCGGTTTTCCAGATTGGTCACAATATGCGGCTGCTCCGGCTCCGGCGTAGGGGCCGGCCCATCCGTCGGCAGCGGCTCGGTCGCAGGCTCCGTGACCGGCTCCGTGCCGGGCTGCGTTTCCGGGGGCTGCGACGGGTCGGTCGCAGGCTCCGTCTGCGGCACGGTTTCCGGCTCCGTTTCCGGTTCGCTGGGCGGTTCGGTCGGCTCGGTGGGCTCCGTCGGCGGTTCGCTGGGCGGCTCGCGGTCGGTCAGCATCCGGTCGGGCGACAGCGGCGTGAGGGCCGTATCCGGGGAGGCCGGAAGCTGCCGCTCCGCCGACAGCAGCGCCGTCAGCGCCCCGGCCAGCAGCCCGATCAGCAGCAGGACGCAAACGCCCCGCAAAAGATACCGCTTCATTCGACCTCCTCCTTCCGTTTTGGGTTTGTATTGCTATAATGTATATCGAAGTGCCTGCAATTGGCGGGCAAAGCCCGCCATTCATACGCTTAGCGCAAGAATGCAATCCTTCCCTCACGACTGCGTACCATCTGAAGGCTCCCTCTGATGAGGGAGCTGGCACGGCGAAGCCGTGACTGAAGGAGAGAACCCCGCCGCAGCGGATTTCAATCCGTGCCGTCAGGCACACCTTCACTGACCACTAACCGCTGACCACGATTCACTCGTCGGTGGTGCCTGCAACGGGCGGTCAATGACCGCCCCACGGCGTGAAACGATAGTCGGTACGGAATTCGCGGCGGGGTGAGGGCGCCCCGCCCTACGAGCGGATTTCGGCACTGCCTGCACGCGGGGCGTCGGGGACGCCGCCCCCTACGAGCGTCTATCGATCGTTCCTGCACGGGCCGATGTGGGCATCGGCCCCTACGCGGCGATCGGAATTCAGCAAGTGGCGGGGATAAAAAAACCGGGGCGGCAACGGTTGTTGCAGCCCCCGGTTTTGGGTCAGCGATTTGCCCCGGCGCTCGGATTTCGAGGACCGGGGCGGCTCAAAGCAGGTCTTCTGACTGTCGCATCGACGGCGCGTGCGCGGCCTTCTCGGTTTCCCAATGGCGGACTTTCGTCCCTGCGCACGGCCTCCGCGATCACAGCGGCGGTACCGTTCGGGGCTTGCACCCGATTTCCTATTCTCCGCCGTATCCCGGACGAAAACGGCGGCACTTCGAGTCCTGTTCTATTAAAGTTAAGTATACCAATCGCAGCGCGGGATGTCAAGAGCGCACGCCGACGGCCGGTCAATTTTTCGATAAATTCATACGGAATCCCATGGTCAGCAACGCCCGCCCCCGCGTCCACAGGGGAGGAGGACGGTTTCGAGAAGACCTTTTCGGATGTACGAAGCGATAGCGCCGGCAGCGGCGGGCGGGACCTCCCGTCCTACGAACGGATTTGAAAAACAAGATAAAAAACCGCGCAAACGGTCCCCCGTCTGCACGGTATCGGATTCAGCCGGCGCGTTTGGGGAGGCGGATGGTCAGGACGATCTCGTTTTCCGTTTCCTCCTGCGAGGTCTGGGCGTTGATGCCCGCGCCGCGCACCAGCTCGAGCGAGTGGTTCACGCTGTTGAGAAACAGCCGCACGTCCCGCACGATCAGCTTGCGCATTCCCTTGGGCCGCTCCTCCCGGCGGGCAAGGTACGCATCGATGTACGCCTCGGTCTTGGCCACGTTCAGCTCGCGGCTGACGATCACCTCCAGCACCGCGAGCCGCTCCTCCTCCGTGGCCAGCCGCAGAAGGGCGCGGGCGTGGCGCTCGGACAGGTGATTTTCCCGCAGCCGCGCCAGCACCGCCGGACTGTGCCGCAGCAGCCGCAGCTTGTTGGCCACGGCGCTCTGGCTCTTGCCGACCTTCGCCGCCGCCTGCTCCTGACTCAGCCCGTACAGGCGCATGAGCCGCGACAGGCCCTCGGCCTCCTCGATGTAGTCCAGATCGCGGCGCTGCAAATTCTCCACCAGCGCCACCATGCCCGACTGCTCCTCGTCCACCGACAGAAAAATGCACGGCACCTCATGGCAGCCCGCCATCCGCGCCGCCCGGAGCCGCCGTTCGCCCGCCACCAGCTCATAGTCTCCCCCGCTGCGGCGGACGGTGAGCGGCTGCAAAATGCCGTACTGCTCGATGCTCGCGGCAAGCTCGCGCAGGCCCTCCGGGTCAAAGATCCGCCGCGGCTGCGACGGGTTCGGACGGATCTGACCGATGGGCAGATAGACGATCCGTCCGCTTTCTATCAGCCCTCTGCTCCTTCGCATGGTGCTTCCTCCCTGTATCAAAAAACGTTTCTCCCCGTCCTCTATTGTAGCCGTTTCGACGGCGAAAACGCGCGAATTTGGGGAAGCGACCACAATAAATTGCGTTTTCATTTATTTCCCGCCACAACATCTTGGGAAAACTGCGGGAAATAGCAAATCCCGCCTTACCTCCCCGAAACCCACGGCGTGCCGGTTTATATTTCCATAAATCAGCCGCCGAGCTTGTCATTGTACGGCCGGAAAAGCTCTTGTTTTGTCATTGCGAGGTCTGCGCAGCAGACCGTGGCAATCCGTAACCCCGTCCCCCGTTCTTTCCCCGCGCCGCAGCGCCTTGGCTCCCTCTGACGAGGGTAGCGAAGCGGCCTCGCAATGACAGGTGGGGCGGTTTTTGACGTGTGCAGAAAAGCCTCCCTTTGCACAAGGGAGGCTTTGGGTTATTTATCGGACTGCGCAGGCGGGACGAGGTAGAGCTGCGGCAGGAGGCGGTTTTGCTTTTGATCAGTCCCGGCGAAATCGCCGATGAACGTGACGCGCAGCTCGGTTTGGCCGCGCGGAAGCGCCGCCGTGCTTTGCAGACTGTTACTATCTTCGCCGAGCTGCCCGAGCAGCAGCGGATTTTTCAACAGCTTGCCCGCGTCCTCGCGGAAGTCGCCGTAAATTTGCAGCTCCGTCGCCTCGCAGCACTCCACCGCGACGACGCAGGTTATGTAAACCTTGTCGTCCTGCACGGAGAAGTCGCTATACCACGACGCATCGTCCACAACGTGCGCCAGCTCCGGCGCGACCGTTTCCAGCTCCGCCGCATCATCCTCCGCCGTTCCGCAGCCACCCGCCGACGCAAGCAGGAGAAGCGCCAATGTGACGCACAAAAGTTTCTTCATTTCCGGTCCTCCTTCCCAAGAGTTCTAAAAAATACCAAGCCGCGCGCTATTTCCTCCGGCGGCGTTTTGTGGTGATGACACCATAAACGATCATTGCGATGATGATGACGATCATCGCACCCGCTGCGGCGGGGTAGGTCCAGTGGAAGCGGCTTTGCCGGGGTGTGGGTTCCACTTCGGTTGGCGCAGGGGCTTCCGTCGTGAGCGGCTCGTCAGAAACGCAGTCCAGCACCATGCGGCTGCGCGGCAGATAGTTGATCTCGACGTTCATCCCCACCCGCAGACCGTCGGCGGTCAGAAAATAGTACCGCTCCCCGTCGATCGTGACCAGATCGGCCAGATAAACCGTCGGGTCGTCGCCGATGTGATAGCGCGGGGACCCGGCAACGTCCGCAATTTGCTCGATCCGCCCCGCCGCCGCAACGGCATCCCCGGCGGACTCCGAGGGCAGATAGCGGCTGTATTGCAGCGTCGGCCACGTGGTAGAGAGGAAAAAGACAAGCACGGTCAGCAGCGGCGCAAGCTCCGGTAGCAGCGCACCGAGCTTCCCCCACGCCGACAGCGACCGGAACCACGCGCGGCCCTGCCGCACGAAGCGAAACACGTCCCAGAGAATGGACCCGCCAATGAGGACGGTGCCACTGATGGCCCAGAACAACAGCCCATCGACCGCGCCGGCCGAATAATCGGAGATCGAAAAATGCAGCTCCCCCCATATGGCATCCTCCCGACAGTGCAGCGGCCCCAATAGAATCTTACGCTTCCAGTATACCTGCGCCGGAGCAGCCTGTCAAGCCGACACCCCCCCGAATCTGTCATTGCGAGGAGCAACGCGGCGCGGCAATCCGTTCCCCCTTCCCCGCGCCCGCAGGTGTATGTTGCAATATGGTTTGCAGCAAAATCGAAGCCGCCTGCAACAGGCGGTCAATGACCGTCCCTGCGGCGTGGAACGGAAGGCGGCGCGGAATTCGCGGCGGGGTCAGGGGACCCCGCCCTACGAACAAATTTCGATCGTGCGTCCGGCGGGCCGATGTAGGCATCGGCCCCTACGCATAATTAAGCGTTTTTGCGCCCAAAGGCGGTCTTTGCGTAGGGCGGGATGCCCTCATCCCGCCGCTGCTGGCACTTCTGTTATTGCAAAAGCTCCTGTAGCCGCCGTGGGGGCGATCACTGATTGCCCGTCCCCGCGCCCGCAGGCGCAGGTTGCGGGATGGTACGCACCAATATCGAAGTGCCTGCGCGGGATTGCCGCGTCGCTTCGTGCCTCGCGATGACGGAGCGTTGCGTTTTTTACAAACAAAACCCCTGCCGGTTTTTCCGGCAGGGGTCGAATTTTATTTGAATTTGTCGAAGAAGCGCTTGCGTTTGGGTTGGGTGGTGTCGCTGGTTTGCTGCTCCAGGGCGCGCAGCAGGTCCTTTTGCTCCTTGTTCAGATGCGTCGGCGTTTCCACGACGACGGTCACGAACTGGTCGCCGCGGCCCTTGCCGTTGACATAGGGGATGCCCTTGCCCTTGAGGCGGAAGGTCGTGCCGGTCTGCGTTCCCTCGGAGATGGTGTAGCGCACCTTGCCGTCGAGCGTCGGGACCTCCAGCTCCGCGCCGAGCGCGGCCTGCGTGAAGGTGATGGGCATTTCGCAATAGACGCTCTGGCCCTGCCGCGTGAACACCGGATGCGGCTTGACCGAAACGGTCACGAGCAGGTCGCCCTGCGGGCCGCCGTTGAAGCCGACGCAGCCCTCGCCGCGCACGCGCAGCGTTTGGCCCTCGTCCACGCCCGCCGGGAAACGGACCTTCGTCTTGAAGCTCCGGCGCACCTTGCCCTTGCCCTTGCAGCGCGGGCAGGGCGTTTTGACCACGCTGCCCTGGCCCTTGCAGTCCGGGCAGACGGAATCCGACTGCATGGTCATGCCCATGAAGCTCTGCTGGGTGCGGATGGTGCCGCGGCCGTTGCAGCGCAGACAGGTTTCGCGCTTCGTGCCGGGGGCCGCGCCGGTGCCGCCGCATTCGGAGCAGTCCTCGATGCGCTGGGCGCTGATCTCCTTTTCAACGCCGAAGGCCGCTTCCTCAAACGTCAGCTCGATGCGCACGCCGATATCCTCGCCGCGCGTGGGCGAGTTGGCGCTCCGCCGCGACGAACGGGCACCGCCGCCGAAGAAGCTGCCGAACAGGTCGCCCAGATCGCCGAAATCGCCGAAGCCGCTGAACGGATTGCCGCCCGCTGCGCCCGCGTTGAAGTTCGGGTCCACGCCGGCAAAGCCGAACTGGTCATACTTCGCCCGCTTATCGGGGTCGGACAAGACCTCGTTGGCCTCGTTGATCTCCTTGAATTTCTCCTCCGCGCCCTCCTCGTGGTTGACGTCGGGGTGATATTTCGCGGCAAGGCGGCGATAGGCACGCTTGATGTCCGCGTCGGAGGCATCCTTGGCCACGCCAAGCACCTCATAATAATCTCGTTTGTTCTCGTTTGCCATAAGCACTCACCTTGAATACGTCCGAAAAAGGGCGCGCGGTCGGCACGCCCTTTTCTCAGTCGGGATCAGTCGTTGACTTCCTCGAAGTCTGCGTCGATGGGGTCGTCCTTCGTGCCGGAGGCGGTGCTGCCGTTCGGGGCGGCCTCACCCTGCGGTGCGGCGTTCTTGTACAGCTTCTCGGACACGGCGTAGAAGGCCTTCTGGACCTTATCGGTCGCTTCCTTGATGGCCGCGACATCGTTACCCTTGTTCTTCTCCTTCAGCTCGGACACGGCGCTCTCGATGTTCGCCTTATCCTCGGCGGAAACCTTGTCGCCCAGCTCGCCAAGGGTCTTTTCGGTCTGGTAGATGACCTGATCGGCGGCGTTGCGGGTGTCTACCTCTTCCTTGCGGGCCTTATCCTCGGCGGCGTACTGCTCGGCCTCCTTGACGGCCTTGTCGATGTCCTCCTTGGACAGGTTGGACGAAGCGGTGATGGTGATGTGCTGCTCCTTGCCGGTGCCGAGGTCCTTCGCGCTGACGTTCACGATGCCGTTGGCATCGATATCGAAGCTGACCTCGATCTGCGGAACGCCTCTGGGCGCCGGGGCGATGCCGTCGAGGTGGAAGTTCGCGAGGGTCTTATTATAAGCGGCCATCTCGCGCTCGCCCTGAAGGACATGGACCTCCACGCTGGTCTGGTTGTCGGCTGCGGTGGAGAATACCTGGCTCTTCTTGGTCGGGATGGTGGTGTTGCGGTCGATGAGTCGCGTGAACACGCCGCCCATCGTTTCAATGCCCAGCGACAGCGGGGTCACGTCGAGCAGCAGCAGGCCCTTAACGTCGCCGCCGAGAACGCCGCCCTGAATGGCCGCGCCGACTGCAACGCACTCGTCGGGGTTGATGCCCTTGAAGCCTTCCTTGCCGGTGATGGTCTTAACGGCCTCCTGCACGGCGGGGATACGGGACGAGCCGCCGACGAGCAGGACCTTGGAGATATCGCCGGCCTTCACGCCCGCGTCGGCCATTGCCTGACGGACCGGGGCCATGGTCGCTTCGACCAGATGCGCGGTCAGCTCATTGAACTTTGCGCGGGTGAGCGTCACGTCCAGATGCTTCGGGCCGGTCGCGTCCGCGGTGATATAAGGCAGATTGATGGTCGAGGAGGTCACGCCGGACAGCTCGATCTTCGCCTTTTCGGCAGCTTCCTTCAGGCGCTGCATGGCGACCTTGTCGTTCGACAGGTCGATGCCCTCGGCCTTCTTGAACTCGTCAACCAGGTACTTGATGATGCAGTCGTCGAAATCATCGCCGCCGAGGTGGGTGTTGCCGTTGGTGGCAAGAACCTCGATCACGCCGTCGCCGATGTCGAGGATGGACACGTCGAACGTGCCGCCGCCGAGGTCGTAGACCATGATCTTCTGCTCGGCTTCCTTATCGATGCCGTAGGCCAGCGCAGCGGCCGTCGGCTCGTTGATGATACGCTTGACATCGAGGCCCGCGATCTTGCCGGCGTCCTTGGTCGCCTGACGCTGGGCATCGTTGAAGTAAGCCGGGACGGTGATGACCGCTTCGGTCACGGTCTGGCCGAGGTACGCCTCGGCATCCGCCTTCAGCTTGCGCAGGATCATCGAGGAGATCTCCTGCGGGGTGTACTTTTTGTCGTCGATGGTTACTTTATAATCCGTACCCATGTGACGCTTGATGGACGAAACGGTGCGGTCGGCGTTGGTCACGGCCTGGCGCTTTGCGACCTGACCGACCATACGCTCGCCGGTCTTGGAGAACGCGACGACGGACGGCGTGGTGCGGTTGCCTTCGGCGTTCGGGATAACGACGGACTCGCCGCCTTCCATAACTGCTACGCAGGAATTCGTAGTACCCAGATCAATGCCAATAATCTTTCCCATAATATAAAACCTCCTGAAAGTGTAATTTACAAATTTAATTTATCGCTCCCTCTGCGAGGGAGCTGTCACGCGGAACGCGTGACTGAGGGAGAGAGGCTCTCCGGAGCGGATCAGTTCGCGACCTTGACCATTGCGAAGCGGACGATCTTGTCGCCCATCGCGAAGCCGGTCTGGAACACCTCGGCGATCACGTTTTCGCCCAATGCCTCGTCCTCGACGTGCATCACGGCGTTATGCCGCGCGGGGTCAAACGGCTCTCCGGCAGCGCCGAAGGCTTCGATGCCCAAGGCGGCCAGAATCTTGACCAGCTCGTTCATCGTCATTTCGACGCCCTTTTTATAGGCCTCATCCGCCGTTTCGTTCTTCAGCGCCCGCTCCAGATTGTCATAAACGGGCAGGAACCTCTTGGCGGTGTCCGCCTTGGCATCCTGATAGATGCCGTCCTTTTCGCGCTGCGAGCGCTTGCGGAAATTGTCGTACTCCGCAGCCAGCCGCAGATATTGGTCATGCTCCTTGGCAAGCTGCTCCTTGAGCTGCTCGGCCTCGGAAGCCTTTTTGGCTTTCTTTTCTTTCTTCTCGTTCTTGGCGGGCTGAGCCGCCTCGACGGGCGTTTCTTCTTTTTCCTCGACCGGCTCGGCCGTGGGATTCTGTTTCTCGGACAATGCTTATTCCTCCTTTTTGCCTTCGGGCAGCTCGGGCTTTCCGAACATCCGGCCCAGGCCCTCGGCAAAATAGCTCAATCTCGCGGTAATCTGTGCGTAATCCATCCGCTGCGGGCCGACCACGCCGATCATGCCCTGCATTCCGTCGCCGATGTCGAAGCGCGTCATCACGACGGAGGTATCCTTCAGCTCCTGCGCGACGTTTTCCGGGCCGACGAGAATCTGCACCGGGCTGTCGCCGTCGAGCTTGGCGGGCAGGGTGGAAATCGTTTCCTCATCCAGCGCGCCGAGAATTTCCTGCGCCTTGGCGAGGTCCTGATACTCCGGCTGGCCGAGCAGGCGGTTCTGGCCGGTCACATAGACCTCCGACTGGCGGCTGCTCTCCAGAACGTGCGTCGTGAAGTCCACCACCACGGGGACCAGCCCCGAAGCGGCGCCTGCACTGCGCGTCACGCGGTCGAGAAGCTCCGGCGTGAAGCCCTCGAGCGGCAGCTCCGTCAGACTGGCGTTGAGCACGGCGGACAGGAGCTTGAGGTCCTGCTCCGTCACGCTGAGCGGCAGCTTGATGAGCTTGTTTTTCACCGTGTCGTCCGTCGTCATGACCACGAGGATGAAGCTCCCGCGGTCGGCGGGCAGCACCTCGAAGCGCTTGACGCGAACGGCGTCGGTATGCGTCGTCAGGGCATAGGCGGGCAGGTTCGTCAGCTTGGAAACCAGCTTGCCGACCTGACTCATCGCGCGGTCGAATTCCTGCATCCGCAGCTCCATCGCCTGATTGATGGACTTCGTTTCGTCCACGGACAGGCTGTAGTCCTGCATCAGCCGGTCGATGTAAAACCGATATCCGGCGGGACTGGGGATGCGGCCGGCCGACGTATGCGGCTGCTCCAAAAAGCCGAGGTTCGTCAGCTCCGCCATTTCATTGCGGATGGTCGCAGACGAAAAGTCCATATCCGGAAGCTGGGCAATGGTTTTCGAGCCGACCGGCTCGGCCGTGCGGATATACAAATCGACAATCGCCTTGAGGATCTTCTGTTTCCGTTCGGACAGCTCCATGACCACGCCTCCTGTTCTGGCACTCGCCGCTTTTGAGGATTAGCACTCTTTATCCCTGAGTGCTAAGCCCACTATACAACCGTTTTTCGGGTTTGTCAATAGCCGGGCGCGATTTTTTTGTGAATAATTTGTGACAGTTTTCGCGAAAGCGCCGGGCTGCTGATTTTTCTCTTTTCAATCCGAAATTTTTATGTTATACTGATTATAATATTTACGCGGAGGAACCGATTATGCATCTGCCGAAGGAGGACGGCGTGACCGTCCAGCCGCATCAGCACCATCATCCCCACGTTCACGAGAATAAGCGCGTCGTCATCAACCGCCTCTCCCGCGCCATCGGGCATCTGGAAAAGGTCCGCCGCATGGTCGAGGAGGATTACGATTGCTCCGAGGTCCTCGTGCAGCTCGCCGCCGTCCGCGGCGCATTGGACAACACCGGCAAGGTCATTTTGCAGGACCATATCCAGCACTGCATCGTCGATGCCGTCGAAGAAGGCGATGACAATGCGATTTTGGACCTCTGCGACGCAATCGATAAGTTTATCAAATAAGCCATTTCTCTATTTCGCACCGCGAATTTCACCTGATCCGTAGGGCGGGGTGCCCTCACCCCGCCGCGAATTCCGTATCGCCCGCCGTCCCACGCCGTAGGGGAAGTCATTGACCGCCCGCGCCGCAGCGCCTTGGCTTCCCCTCTGGGGAAGCTGTCAGCGTAGCTGACTGATAGGGTCCCCGCGCCCGCAGGCGCAC
>CABSFY010000075.1 GCA_902477055.1 uncultured Eubacteriales bacterium | reverse complement strand
GCTCTGACATGCCACCGGCATGTCATTCACTCCCGCGAGGCCGCTTCGCTACCCTTTACACAAGGGAGCCTTAGGGGTGCTTGCGTTACATTCCGGGGATGCCGGGGAAGCCGCCCATTTTGCCGAACATCTTGCGCTTATTGCCCTTGCCGTTCATCATCTTCATCATCTGCTGCATCTGCTCGAACTGCTTGAGCAGGCGGTTGATGTCCTCGACCTTCTGGCCGCAGCCGAGGGCGACGCGGCGCTTGCGCGAGGAGTTGAGGCAGGTGGGATTTTCGCGCTCATAGGGCGTCATGGACTGGATGATCGCCTCGACGCGCGTGAGCGCTTTTTCATCGACCTGCACGTTCTTCATCGACCCCATGCCGGGGAGCATCCCGAGCAGATCCTGCATCGAGCCCATGTTTTTAAGCTGCACGAGCTGGTCGTAGAAGTCGGCGAGGGTGAATTTATTCTGGCGCAGGCGCTGCTCCAGCTCGGCGGCCTTCTTCTGGTCGAGGGCCTGCTCGGCCTTTTCGATCAGCGTCAGCACGTCGCCCATGCCCAAAATGCGCGAGGCCATGCGCTCGGGGTGGAACGGCTCGATCATGTCGAGCTTTTCGCCGGTGCCGATGAATTTAATGGGCTTGCCGGTGACGGCCTTGACGGAAAGCGCCGCGCCGCCGCGGGCATCGCCGTCGAGCTTCGTGAGCATCACGCCGTCGATGTCCAGCCATTCGTTGAACGACTGCGCGGCGTTGACGGCATCCTGACCGGTCATGGCGTCGACGACCAGCAGAATTTCGCTCGGCTGGACCTCGGCCTTGATGGACTTCAGCTCGTTCATCAGCGCCTCATCGACGTGCAGACGGCCGGCAGTGTCGAGAAAGACCATATCGTTGCCGTGCTGCTGCGCGTGGCGAATGGCAGCCTTGGCGATCTTGACGGGATTCTCCTGCCCCATCTGAAACACGGGGATGTCGAGCTGACCGCCGACAACCTCCAACTGCTTGATCGCGGCGGGGCGGTAGATGTCGCAGGCGACGAGCAGCGGCCGCTTGCCCTGCTTTTTGAACAGGCCCGCGAGCTTTGCGCCGTTCGTGGTTTTGCCCGCGCCCTGTAGGCCGACGAGCATGACGACCGTGGGGGGCTTAGGAGAAATGGTGATGCGCTGGTTCTCGCTGCCCATGAGGGTGATGAGCTCTTCGTTGACGATCTTGACGATCATCTGCGCGGGGGTCAGACTTTCCATCACGTCCCGACCGACGCAGCGCTCGGAAACGGTCTTAATGAAGTCCTTGACGACCTTATAGCTGACGTCCGCCTCCAAAAGAGCCAGACGAATTTCGCGCATGGCCTCCTTGATATCGGATTCGGACAGACGGCCCTTGCCGCGGAGCTTTTTGAACGCGGCATTGAGTTTTGCGGTTAAGCCTTCAAATGCCATAAGCTACTCCTTTACGGACAAGATCTAAGATGGCCTCGGCGCTCTGCCGGACGGCGGCATCATTGTGCGCCGCGAGGGGACGGGCTGCCGCTTCGATCTGCGTCAGCACGCGCCGCAGCTCCTGCGACCGGGCGACACAGCCTGCGGCCTGCTCCATTTCGCGCAGGAGCGTTTCCGCGCGGGAAATGGCATCGTGAACGCCCTGCCGCGAGATGCCCTCCTGCTCGGCGATCTCCGCGAGGGAGAGGTCCTGATTATAATAGAGGTCAAAATAGGTCTTTTGCTTCTGAGTCAGCAGTGCGCCGTAGTAATCCAGCAGCATCGACATGGTGAAGGCTTCCTGCTTCATACCGGCGCACCTCGCTTTTTCTGATTGTGAAGGGATTATAGCACAGAAAATTGCGGCTGTCAAGAGAAAAAACTTGACAGCCGAAAATCTCGCCCGGCGGCCTTTTTCTGATTGATTGCGGCGGACGGGTGTGATATACTATAATTTGAATAAGTATCGCATCCTGCCGGATGCTTGGAGGTCCTTATGGAGCAGAACAAGACGCTGCGGGCGCTGATTTTTGATCGGCTGCCGTGTTATAAAATAAAGGAAAACGAGCCGTTGGCGAAGCACACGTCCTTCCGCATCGGCGGCCCGGCGGAGCTGATGGTGTTTCCGAGCAATCGGGACGAGCTGCAAACGGCGCTGCGCTGCGCTGCCGAGGCCGGAGAAAAACCGCGCATTCTGGGTGCAGGAACGAACATCCTCGCGCCGGACGAGGGCGTGCGGGGGCTGGTCGTCTGCCTGCGCGATACGTTTATGGGGCTGACACTGTTAGACGATACGCATATCGAGGCGATGAGCGGCATGACGCTGGCCAAGACGGCGATGTTTGCCGCGCGGAACGGCCTGTCCGGGCTGGAATTTGCCCACGGCATCCCCGGCACGGTCGGCGGCGCGATCTATATGAACGCGGGCGCTTACGGCGGAGAGATTCGTGACGTGGCAATCGAAACGGAATTTATGCGGCTGGACGGGACGGTCGAGCGCGTTTCCGGTCAGGCGCAGGGCTTCGGCTATCGGACGAGCGCGTTTCAGGGCCGGGAGGGCGTGATTGTCAGCGCGGTCTTTGCCCTGAAGCCCGGTAACGAGATGGAAATCCGGGAGAAAATTTATGAGCTGAACCGGCGCCGCCGGGATTCGCAGCCGCTGGAGCTGCCTTCTGCGGGTAGCACGTT
This sequence comes from uncultured Eubacteriales bacterium, assembly GCA_902477055.1. Lineage (GTDB taxonomy): Bacteria > Bacillota > Clostridia > Oscillospirales > Oscillospiraceae > JAZOXB01. The sequence goes on along the minus strand of CABSFY010000075.1, from coordinate 8,628 downwards.
CAAGCGCCCGAAGGAGGGCTACGCCGCCGCGCTGATCGATCAGGCGGGATTGAAGGGCTTCACCGTCGGCGGGGCGCAGGTGTCGGAAAAGCACGCGGGCTTCGTGGTCAATCGCGGCGGCGCGACGGCGGCCGATGTGCTGCGGCTGATCGACGCGGTGCGCGAGCGCGTGCTGCAAGCAAGCGGGATTGAATTGGAGCCGGAGGTGCGCCTCTGGTCGGAGGAATGAGCCATGTCCTTTGCCGGAAATGTAAAAGCGGAGCTGTGCAGGCGCGAGGTCGAAAAGGGCTGCTGCGCGCTGGCCGAGGCACACGGCGTCCTGCTATATGCCAATACGTTCGCAGCCGACGGCATCCGCATCGTGACGGAAAGCCCGGAATTCGCCCAGCGCCTGCCGCGCCTGTTCCGAAAGGCGATGGGGCTGCAATTTGACGTGCTGCCGGAGCCGGAAATGACGGGGAAGCTGACCTTTCAGCTCACGGATCCGGAGAAAATTCGCCGCGCCTTTACGGCCAGCGGCTTTTCGGCGGAAAACAGCCTGTCGCTGCATGTCAATCTGGCGCTTTTGGAGCAGGAATGCTGCCAGCGGTCGTTTTTGCGCGGCGCGTTTTTGGCCGGCGGCTCGGTGACGGACCCGGAAAAGCGCTACCACTTGGAGCTTTCGACGACGCATCTGAAGGTCAGCGGAGAAACCGAAAGCCTGCTGGAGCAGATGGGGCTGGCGGCCAAGCGGACCGAGCGCAAGGGCAGCAGCGTGCTATATTACAAGCAAAGCGACGCAATCGAGGAGTTTTTGATTTCCGTCGGCGCGCCGGTGAGCGCGATGACGGTCATGGAGGCGAAAATTTACAAGGATTATCGCAACACAGCCAACCGCAAGACCAACTGCGACTCGGCCAACGTCGATAAGGCCGTCGCGGCGGCGCAGGAGCAGCTTGCCGTGCTGCGGCGGTTGGAGGAGCGCGGTCTGCTCGACAGCCTGCCGGACAAGCTGTGCCAGACGGCTGCCCTGCGGCGCGAACACCCGGAAGCGACGCTCACCGAGCTTGCCGAGCTGCACGACCCGCCGCTGAGCAAGTCCGCAATCAACCACAGACTGCGGAAATTGGCAGCGATCGCGGCGGGAGAAGCGGCGGACAGTGAATAGTGGTCAGTGAATAGTGAATAGTGAATAGTGAATGGTGAATAGTGAATAATATTGATGCGTTTCGGCAGCGAATGCTTCTGAAATTAGATGAAATCTGAACTGAATGGCGAAATTTAGCGATAACGACCGGTCGCTATTATTCACTATTCACTGTTCACCATTCACTATTCACTAAAGAAAAATTATCTAATGATCGGAGGCACTTGATATGTCGTTTGTCCATCTTCATGTGCATACGGAATACAGTCTGCTGGACGGGGCTTGCCGGATCGGGAAGCTGGTGCAGCGGGCGGCGGAGCTGGGGCAGACGGCGGTCGCCATCACCGACCACGGCGTGATGTACGGCGTGATCGATTTTTACCGTGCGGCCAAGGCGGCGGGCATCAAGCCCATCATCGGCTGCGAGGTCTATGTCGCGCCGCGCACTATGACCGACCGCGTTCACGGCGTGGACAACGAGGCGCAGCATCTGGTTTTGCTGTGCGAGAACGAAACGGGCTACCGCAACCTCAGCTATTTGGTGTCCAAGGGCTTTTTGGAGGGCTTTTATGTCAAGCCGCGCGTCGATCTGGCGCTGCTGCGGCAGCACGCCGAGGGCCTGATTGCGCTCTCGGCCTGCCTGGCCGGCGCGATTCCCCGGCGGCTGCGGATGGGCGACTATGAGGGGGCGAAAAGCTACGCGCTCGAAATGGCGGACATTTTCGGCCCGGAGCATTTTTATCTGGAGCTGCAGGACCACGGCCTTCCGGAGCAGACGGAGGTCAATCGCGGCCTCATTCGGATGTCGGCGGAAACCGGGCTGCCGCTGGTAGCGACAAACGACGCGCATTACCTGACGCGTGAGGACAGCTATATTCAGGACGTGTTAATGTGCATCCAAATGGGCAAGGCCGTGGACGACCAGAACCGGATGCGCTTTGAAACGCAGGAATTTTACATCAAGTCCGAGGAGGAAATGCGGGCGGTGTTCCCCAACCACCCGGCGGCGATCGAGAACACGCAAAAAATTGCCGATCGATGCAATGTAGAATTTACCTTCGGTGTGTACCATCTGCCGGAATATCTGCCGCCGGACGGCTCGGCTTCGCTGACGTATTTCCGCAGGCTGTGCCACGAGGGCTTCGCCGAGCGCTATCCCGACGCGCCGGAGAGCTATCGCGAGCGGCTGGCCTATGAGATGGGCGTTATCGAGCGCATGGGCTACGTGGACTACTACCTCATCGTCGCGGACTTCATCCGCTGGGCCAAGGCCGAGGGCATTCCCGTCGGCCCCGGCAGAGGCTCCGGCGCGGCATCCATCGCGGCGTACTGTATGCACATCACCGAGGTCGATCCGATGAAATACGCGCTCATCTTCGAGCGCTTCCTGAACCCCGAGCGCGTGAGTATGCCCGATTTCGATACGGACTTCTGTCAGGAGCGGCGCGGCGAGGTCATCGACTACGTGATGCGCAAGTACGGCAAGGACCGCGTGGCGCAGATCGTGACGTTCGGCACAATGGCGGCACGTGCCGCAATACGCGACGTTGGCCGGGCGTTGGATTTCACCTACGCCGAAACCGATACCGTCGCAAAGCTCATCCCGACGACGCTGCACATGACGCTGGACGAGGCGTTGCGCGTTTCGCCGCAGCTCAAGGAGCTGTACGACGGCGACGAGCGCATGAAAAAGCTGATCGACACCGCCCGCGCACTGGAGGGGATGCCACGCAACACGTCAACACACGCGGCGGGCGTGGTCATTACCAAGGACCCGGTATCCGATTACGTTCCGTTGGCGAAGAACGACGAAACGATCGTAACGCAGTTTACCATGACGACCATCGAGGAGCTGGGCCTGCTCAAGATGGACTTTCTCGGCCTGCGGAACCTGACAATTATCGACGAGGCCGAGCGCGAAATTCGCAAGCGCCATCCTGATTTTGACCTCCGCACGGTGCGCGACGACGACCCGGACAGCTTCCGGATGCTCTCCGAGGGCAAGACGGCGGGCGTGTTCCAGCTCGAATCGACAGGCATCACGGGCGTTTGCGTCAACATGAAGCCGCAGTCCATCGAGGATCTGACGGCGATCGTTGCTCTTTACCGCCCCGGCCCGATGGATTCCATCCCGAAATTCATCGACAACAAGCTCCACCCGGAGAAGATCACCTACCTCTGCCCGCAGCTCGAACCGATTCTGAAGGTCACGTATGGATGCATTGTCTATCAGGAGCAGGTCATTGAGATCTTCCGCAAGCTCGGCGGCTACAGCCTCGGACAGGCGGACAATATGCGCCGCGCCATCTCCAAAAAGAAGGAGAAGGTCATCCAGGCCGAGCAGCAGACCTTCGTCTACGGCGACCCGGAGCGCGGCATCCCCGGCGCGATGGCCAACGGCGTGTCCGAAACGGCCGCGCAGACCATCTATCGCGACATTCTGGACTTCGCAAACTATGCGTTTAACAAGGCACACGCGGTGTGCTATGCAAAGGTATCCTATGACACGGCGTATTTGAAATGTCATTTCCCGAAGGAATACATGGCGGCGCTGCTGACGAGCGTGCTGGACAATACGGCAAAGGCGGTAGGTTACATCGCAGAGTGCCGCGAGATGGGCATCCGTCTGCTGCACCCGGACGTGAACGCGTCGGAGGACAGCTTCACGGTCGAGGAGGACGGTATCCGCTTCGGCCTCGGCGCGGTGAAGAACATCGGCCGCGGCCTGCTGCGCCAGATGGTGCGCGAGCGTGAGGCAAACGGAAAATTCGCGTCGCTCGAGGATTTCATCGAGCGGATGCAGGACACGGATCTGAACAAGCGTGCGGTCGAAAATCTCATCAAATGCGGCGCGTTCGACGGCCTCGGCCTGAACCGGGCGCAGATGCTCTACGCCTACGAGATGATGATGGACTCCATCGCCGACAGCAAAAAACGCAACATTGCCGGTCAGCTCCGGCTTTTTGATATGCTGAGCGACGAAACGGAGGAAGAGGCGAGCGCCATCCCCGTGCCAAAGCTGCCGGAGCTGCCGAAGCGCGAGCTGATGCAGATGGAGAAGGAAACGATCGGTCTGTACCTCTCCGGCCACCCGATGGACGAGTACCGCAAGCAGCTCAAGGGCAGCGGCGTCGTGCCGATCGTGCGCATTCTGCAATCGTTCGAGCAGGGCGACAGGGCCTTCCGCGACGAGCAGATCGTGCGCATCGCGGGCATCGTCGAGTCCGTGAAGATGAAAACCACGCGGAACAATTCCATGATGGCTTACGTTACGCTGGAGGACGACACGGCCTCGATCGAGCTGCTGGTATTTTCTAACGTCATCCAGCGCACCGGCAACGATCTGCGCGAAAACGCCGCGCTTGTGGCCGAGGGGCGTATCTCCGTCCGCGACGAGAAGGCCCCGCAGCTTGTGGTCAACCGCTTCCAGCCCATTGCGCAGGTCGCCGTGCCGGTCGAGCAGAAGCTCTATCTGCGCCTGCCGTCCGAAAACACGGTCGCCGACCGCAAGACCCGTGCCATCCTCAATATGTTCCCCGGCGACAAGCAGGCGGTGCTGTATTTTGCCGACACCGGCGTACGGCGCGGGACGCAATGCTCCGTCCGCGACGATATGCTCGCCGAGTTGCGCCAACTGCTGGGCGAGGGCAGCGTCGTTTTGAAATAATTTGTGAATTTTGTTACGGGAACACTACCTTTTTGTAACAAACTATGGTATAATAATCTGACTATGGGGCCTGTGGGCCGGGGGAGGCGCGGCGGTTGAAAAAACGGTGGATGCTGGCCGCGCTGACGCTCGGTCTGGCGGCGCTTTTGAGCGGCTGCGTGCTGGAGCCGGCGGAGAATCTCTACGCCGTGCCGAAGCAACCGGAGAGCTATTATAATCTGCAAAGTGCGATCGAAACGGTCATGCCCGCCGGGGCATCCTACAGCCCGCCGGTCGCGGGCGAAAACCAGCAGGCCGTCCAGCTCAACGACCTCGACGGCGACGGCGAGGACGAGGCGCTCCTCTACTGGAAAACGGACGGCGAAACGCCGCTGGTGCTGACCGTCTTCGACAAGCAGAACGGCGAATTTACGCCGATCGCCGAGGCCAGAGGCTCCGGCAATGCGTTTGAACAGGTGTTTTACGTTGAACTGGACGACCAGCCCGGCAATGAAATCGTCCTCGGACGGCAGGTCAGCGAAAATGTGACACAGATTCTCAACGCCTACTCCCTGCGCGGCGGGGAGCTGACGGAGCTGTTCAGCGCGTCGTATTCCAATTTTACCATTGCGTCGCTTTCCGCCGACGGCGCGCGCGGCGTGTTCCTGCTGTATCAGGATGCGGACGCGACGAACGGCACGGCGGAGTTCTACCTCTGGTCGGACGGCCAGATGGTCCGCCAGCGCGAGGCGCAGATGTCCGCGCCGGTCGCCTCGGTGCGCCGGATTTTGGCGGGAAATATGTGTGAAGCGACGCCGGCGGTGTTCGTCGCCTCGGCCTACGGCGAGGACAGCCTCGTGACGGACGTGTTCGGCTTCCGCGATGGGAGCTTCGTGAATTTTGTGCGGCTGGACGAAACGGACACCGGTGTAAAAACGGTCCGCGATTATTACGTCTACGGCTGCGACGTCGACCGCGACGGACTGATGGAGCTGCCGCGGCTGACGGCCATGCGTGAAACGGAGGCGGCCGGGTCAAAGGACCAGTCGCTCATCTGGTGGTACAACCTCCTGCCCGACGGGCAAACGCAGGACAAGCTCGTGACATATCACGATTACGCAAGCGGCTGGTATGCGAAGATTCCGCAGCGCTGGACGGTGTCGCTGGCGGTCGAGCAGACGGCGGCGGCCGGTGGCTGGAAGCAAACGACCTTCCTGCGCGTCAACGACGGCGGAAAGTCGCCGCTCTTTACAGTGCTGACGCTGCCGTCCGCGGCTGCCGAGCAGCTCACCGGGGGGCAGTGGACGCTGCTGCTGCAAAAGGGCGATACCGCCGTCGTCGGCCGCCTGGAGGAAGACAGCGACCGCTATAAGCTGTCTGTCGAGGATCTGCGCGAGATGATCGATGCCATCCCCGTGGACTGGAAAACCGGAGAGACGGATTGACCGCTTGCAGGCATCGTCGAAAACCGTCCGCAGGGCGGGATGCCCCCATCCCGCTGCTGCTGGCACTCCGATTTTGACACAGAGCATATCGCAACATGCGTCTGCGGGCGCGGGGATTCGGTCGGTCGGAAGTGATATCAGCTGATCGTGCCGGTTTTGAGGGGACAAGCGGGGAAGCTGCTGATTTTTTGGGAAGTTTTGTTGGAGGGAAATAGATGAAAAAGGTTTTGATTTTGGAGGATGAGGTCAATATCCGCAGCTTTGTGGTCATTAACCTCAAGCGCGCGGGCTACGACGCGATCGAGGCCGGGACCGGTACCGAGGCGCTGGAAAAGCTCAAGGAAAACCCGGATGTCGGTGTCGCGTTGCTGGATATTATGCTGCCGGACATCGACGGCTTTGAGGTTTGCCGCAGCATCCGCGCGTCGAATAAGGCCATCGGCATTATCATGCTGACGGCGCGGACGCAGGAGATGGACAAGGTGACGGGGCTGATGACCGGCGCGGACGACTATGTGACAAAGCCCTTCTCTCCGGCGGAGCTGACGGCGCGGATTGACGCGCTGTTTCGCCGCGTGGGCGGCGGCGCGGAGTCCGACCCGGAAATCATCGTCCATGAGCCGTTCACGCTCAACATCCGCAATCGCACGCTCGAAAAGCAGGGCCGCCGCATCAAGCTGACGCAGGTGGAGTATGCCATCGTGCAGCTTTTCATGCAGAATCCCGGCCGCGCGCTGTCCCGCGAGGACATTCTGGCCGCCGTCTGGGGCAGAGATTACGACGGCGAGCTGAAAATCGTGGACGTGAACATCCGCCGCCTGCGCATCAAGATCGAGGACAATACCGCCAACCCGACCTATATCACGACGGTCTGGGGGTTCGGCTATAAATGGGGACTTTAAGAGGAAAAGCAAATGCGAAAGGTCAAGGGCCTGCAGGGGCGCTGGCTGCGTAACACGCTGAGCATCGTGCTCGGTCTGACGCTGCTGTGCGTGTTGGCGCTGTCGCTGACGGTGGCAGTCTATTACTATTCCAATATGCAGGCCGGCATGGAGGCCAAGGCGCGAACGAGCACCAGCTTCTTTGAAACCTACATCAACCGCAGCTACAACGAATACTATCAGTCCTGCGCAAAGTTCACGCAGAGCTTTGATTCCAAGGACGTGATGGAGCTGCAATTTATCAATACGAACAACCGCATCGTCGCCTCGTCGTACAGTCAGGTGTCGCAGCCGGCTGCCGTTACCAGCGACATCACCGAGGCGATCGAAACAAAGCAGATCAGCGTCTTTACCGGCAAGAACCCCTCCACCGGCGAGCGCATCATGGCCGTTTCCAGCCCGCTGATCTATTCCAACGGCGAGGTCATCGGCGTACTGCGTTACGTTTCGAGCCTCAGCAAGGTGGACCGGCAAATTTTGCGGTTCAGCCTGATGGTGGCGCTGGTGGGTGCGGCGATTTTGCTGATCGTCTACATCAGTGGCCGGTATTATCTGCGCTCCATCCTCATTCCTGTTTCGGAGATCACCGCGACGGCCAAGCGCATCGCGGCGGGCAGCTACGGTGCGCAGATCCAGCGGCAGTTTGACGATGAGATCGGCGAGCTGGCCGACACGATCAACGATATGTCCAACAAGATCAGCCAGTCGGAGAAGATGCAGTCCGAGTTCATTTCCTCCGTGTCCCACGAGCTGCGCACACCCCTGACCGCCATCAGCGGCTGGAGCGAAACGCTGCTCTCGGCGGGCGGCAGTGTGGAGGCGGCGGAAACGCGGCGCGGGCTGAACATCATCCTACGCGAGTCCAAGCGCCTGACCGCCATGGTCGAGGAGCTGCTGGAATTTACGCGGATGCAGGACGGGCGCTTTACCCTGAACGTCGCGCTGAGCGACATTCGCGCCGAGTTTGAGGACACGGTGTTCATGTACGGCTCGCGGCTGGCGCAGGAGGGCATCGCGCTGGAGTACCTCGAAAACGACGAGGACATCCCGGAGCTTCCCTGCGACACGTCCAGAATGCGGCAGGTGTTCCTGAATCTGCTCGATAACGCGGCCAAGCACGGCGGCGAGGGCGGCAAGATCACGGCCGAAATTTGCATGGACGGCGGCAACGTCGTTATCCGCATCCGCGACTTCGGCCCCGGCATCCCGGAGGAGGAGCTGCCGTTAATCAAGAAGAAATTTTATAAAGGGACTTCCAAAGCACGCGGCAGCGGCATCGGCCTTGCCGTGTGCGAGGAGATCGTCACGATGCACAACGGCACGCTCACGCTGGAAAACGCAGAGGGCGGCGGCACGCTCGTCACCATCCGCCTCCCGGTCGCCGACGCATAAGAAAGGTGAAACTCCCCTTTGATGCGTAGGGGCCGATGGCTATAGCGCAGCCGTTGGCGGCTGTGCCGCCTTACGGAT
>CABSFY010000074.1 GCA_902477055.1 uncultured Eubacteriales bacterium | reverse complement strand
GCAACTTCGCCACCACCTACGGCATTGCCGAAAAGCACACCAACGAGGATAAGACCTGGTACTGGACGGCCATGCCCGGCGTGACCTTCCCCATCGAGGTTCAGTTCGAGATGAAGGAAAAGGGCGGCTACATGGCCGAGTACCTGCTCCACGATCTCAACCGCACCAACAACCGTGAGGACTATGCCGGCCTGACCGACGAGCAGTTCGCGAACTTCCGCGTCATCGCCACCACCGGCATGGGCAAGAACGTTCTGTATCGCTCCTCCAGCCCCGTCAACCCCGAGCTCGGCCGTAACACCTACGCCGACAAGGCTGCCGAGGCCGCCGGTGTCAAGACCTTCATGAACCTCGCGGACAACAAGGCCGCTGCCGAGGCTTACGAGGGCTACGCCGACAGCTACTACTCCAAGCAAAACGTCGTGTTCCTTGGCTTAGGCGTTGACTTCAGTGAGAAGTCCTTCAAGGACGGCCTCGCCGAGGGCCTGCGCTACATGGCCAGCCACGAAGGTCCGTACCTCGTCCACTGTACCGAGGGCAAGGACCGCGCCGGTTACGTTTCTGCTCTGCTTGAATGCTTCATGGGTGCGACCTATGAGGAAGTCTTCGCGGACTACATGACCACCTATGAAAACTACTACGGCGTGGAGAAGGGCAGCGAAAAGTACACCGCGATCCTGAACTCCAACATCGTAAAGAGCCTGAAGAACGCATTCGGCGTTGACGACCTCGCGACCGCCAATCTCAAGAAGGAAGCCACCGATTACCTCAAGGAGATCGGCCTGAACGATACCGAGATCAAGCAGCTTCGCAAGAGCCTGGGCGGCGAGACGTTCGTCAACCCCTTCACGGACGTTGTCGAGAAGGCCTGGTACTATGACTACGTTTTGGATATGGCGGAGCAGGGCGTCATCAAGGGCATGACCCCGACGACATTTGAGCCGGAAAGCAATCTCACCAGAGCGCAGACTGCGATGCTGCTGTACCGCATCGCCGGCGAACCCTCTGTGGAAGGCACCGCCAGCTTCAAGGACGTTTCCGCGAACGAATGGTACGCAACGGCTGTCGCATGGGCGGAGAAGAACGGCGTCGTCAACGGCACGACCCCGACGACCTTCGAGCCGGATGCCGACGTGACCCGTGCGGAATTCGTCACGATGCTCTACCGCTTCGCCGGTAAGCCGGAGAAGATGGCCGCTGCGACCTTTACGGACCTGAAGGACGGCTGGTACATGGATGCCGTTTCCTGGGCGGAAACGAACGGTATCGTCAACGGCACGACCCCGACGACCTTCGAGCCGGACAGCACCTGCACCCGCGGTCAGGCTGCGAAGATCCTCAGCATCTTCCTGGCCCTCCCGCGTCCGCAATAATTCAATAAAACCAAGGGCGGGAGCTGAAGCTCCCGCCCTTTTCTAATGCCTTTTTGTATTTGCTGCGTCCTGTGTCCCTGTATGTACTAACGAAACCCATACGTAGGGCGGGGTTCCCCAGCCCCGCCGCGTGCAGGTACACCGTCACTAACCGCCAAGCACTAGCCGCTGTTCGCTAACCGCCACAGCCGACACGGGCGGTCGATGACCGGCCTCTACGGCGTGAAAGGATGGAAATCATATGGAACGATACTGCCGGTAAGCGGGGCGTCGGGGACGCCGCCCCCTACAAACGGATATCGTCCGATTCCGCCCCCTACAGGCAATGTCCGATCGTGTTGAGGGAGCGGGGGAGAAGTAAAAAGCCTCCCCGCGCTGCGGCACGGGGAGGCGGAAATGGCGGGCTATTGCTGCTTTTCAAATTCTCTTGCAGCGTCCTCCAGGAGCTGGCGGATGGGGAGGTGCTGGGGGCAGGCTTTTTCGCATTTGCCGCACTTGATGCAGTCCGAAGCGCGGCTGCCGGGGGCGGTATGGACGAAGGAATAGTAGTAATCTGCATTCCAGCTAAGGTGGATTTTTTTGGAATTCATCAGGGAAAAAATGTCGGGGATCGAAATATGCTGTGGGCAGCCCTCAGTGCAGTAGCGGCAGGCGGTGCAGGGAATGATATCCATGCCGCGAATCACGCCGCAGACTGCGCGGACCGTGGCCAGCTCCGTTTCGCTCAGTGGCTGGAAGTCGCGCATGAAGCTCACGTTATCCTCCATCTGCTCGATGGTGCTCATGCCGGACAGGACCATCATAATGCCGGGGAAGCCTGCGGCGAAGCGGATGGCATAGCTGGCGGGGCTGCCGCCGTGCTGATTTTCGAGGATTTGCATGGCCTCGGCGGGGAGATTCACAAGGCTGCCGCCCTTGACCGGCTCCATGACGATGACGGGCTTATTGTATTTCCGGCAGACCTCATAGCACTGACGGCTCTGAATGGCGGCATCCTCGTAGTCCAGATAGTTGAACTGAATCTGCACGACCTCGATCTGCGGATACTCCTTGAGAATCTGCTCCAGAACCACGGCGCGGTCGTGGAAGGAGATGCCGAAATGGCGGATTTTCCCTTCCTCCTTCAGCGCGAGGGCTGTTTCATAGGCATGGTGCTTTTTGAAATACTCGAAAACACTGGCCTTTTGGGCGTGCATTAGATAGAAATCAAAGTACTCCACGCCGCAGGCGGCAAGCTGGGACTCAAAAAGCGGGCGGATATCGGCCTCGCTCTTGAAATAAGTGTCTGTCAATTTATTTGTCAGGATATAGCGGTCGCGGGGGTAGCGGCTCGTCAGACATTCGCGCACGGCAAGCTCGCTTTTGCCGTCGAGGTAGCCGTGTGCCGTGTCGAAATAGTTGAAGCCTGCGTCCAGAAACGCGTCCACCATCTGCTTGGTCTGCTCGATGTCCACCTCATTGCCCTTCATCGGAAAGCGCATACAGCCGAAGCCAAAGTTCTTTTTGATTTTATCCATGTTCCAAATCTCCTTTTGAGGTGAAAACCGCGCCGGGGCTGCTACGCCGATGCGGAATTTTTCTGTCAGTCGTTATCGATGTGACGCTGGATGCGGTCAATGATCATTTCCAGCGCGACCAGATTCTTGCCGCCCTCCAGAACGACGAGGTCGGCGTTTTTTTTACTCGGCTCGACAAACTGCTCATGCATCGGCTTGACCGTGGCAAGATACTGCGTCAGGACGGAATCCAGACTTCGACCGCGTTTGGCGACATCGCGGCGGATTCTGCGGATGAGGCGGACATCTGCGTCCGTGTCCACAAAAATTTTGATGTCCATCTGGGAGCAGAGGGCTTTGTTTTCAAAAATCAAAATACCCTCGACCAGAATGACCTTGCGCGGCTCAATGCGGGTTGTTTCCTCACAGCGCGCATAGTTTGTGTAATCATAGATCGGACATTCGATCGGGTTTCCGGCCTTGAGCTGTTTCAAATGCTCGATCATCATGTCTGTATCGAAGGCATCGGGATGGTCGTAGTTGACCTTTTTTCGCTCCTCGATGGGGAGATTGTCATAGGGGCGGTAGTAGTTGTCATGGCTCAGAACGGTGACCTCGTCGTGGAAGCGGGCAATGAGATTTTTCATCAGGGTCGTTTTGCCGCTTCCGCTGCCGCCTGCGATTCCTATGACGATAATATTCGGCATATCTATCTATCCTCCGTGCGAGATTTCGGTGAAATGATTATGCTATCCCCGCCGAACGCGGGGATAGCATAACATTTGAATAAGAAAGGGTCAGCGCTGGCCCTTGTCGTAGGGGATGCCCTCGGCCTTCGGGGCGCGGGAATTCTTGGATGTAAAGGCAAGGACGATCAGCGAGACGATGTAGGGCAGCATATTGTACACTGCGCTGGGAATCTTCATCGCAACGAGGAAGTCGAAGCCGATGTACGTGTTGCCCAGTGCGCGGAAGAAGCCGAACAGCAATGCGGCCAGCGCGATACGTGCAGGATCCCACGCACCGAAGATCATAACAGCAAGTGCGAGGAAGCCGAAGCCGGCGACACCGTTTTCAAATTTCCAGAGGCTGACACCTGCGGTGATGTAGGTGATGCCGCCGAGGCCGCCGAGGAAACCGGAGATCAAAACGCCGGCGTAGCGCATTTTGTAGACGTTGATGCCGACGGAGTCCGCTGCCTGCGGATGCTCGCCGCAGGCCCGCAGACGCAGACCAAAGCGGGTCTTATACAGCAGGACGATCGAAACGATCAGCAGGATGAACGCGACGACCATGAACCAGTTCAGCTCGAAGCCGTTGATATTGGACAGAAACGCCTTCTTCTGGTCGAAATACTGGATTTCGGAGGAGTGGTCGTCGGGGTTTGCGGCGGTGTTCATCGACTTGACGACAACGGTCGCCAGCGACGTACCGAGCAGGTTCATCGCGGTGCCGACGATGGTCTGGTCGGCCTTGAAGTTGATACACGCGACCGCCAACAGCAGCGAGTATATCATACCGAACGCGACCGAAGCGAGAAGCACGGCGGCGAACATACCGAAGTTTGCGCCGAAGCCGGCTGTGGCGGAATCATACGGCAAAAAGCGCATGACCAATGCGCCGCCGAGCGCACCGATGACCATGATGCCTTCCAGGCCGATGTTGATGACGCCGGAATGCTCGGAGAAGCAGCCGCCCAACGCGACGAGCAGCAGAACGGCGGCAAAGATGAGGGTGTACTGAATCAGCAATACCATTACTTGTCGCCTCCTTCCTTATGCTCCGCAGCAGCTGCGGCCTTGTGCAGACGCTTTTCCTCGCGCTTGTCGATGATGCGGTTCATGAAGGCCTTGAAGAACAGCACGAAGCCGCAGAGGTAGATGATAACGGACGAGATGAAGTCCGCAATCTGTGCACAGTAGTGGCTCAGATCGACGTTGCCGCCGCCGAGCGTGATGTGCTGGATAAAGAACGACGAGAAGATCGCGCCGATGGGATGCAGGCCGCCGAGGAACGCCGCCGCGATGCCATTGAAGCCCATGGCCGGGACGGAGGACGAGTTGACGTTCCACTGCTCAAAGTCGGACAGGAAGTAGAGGCCTGCGCCAAGACCGGCGAGTGCGCCCGCGATGACCATCGAGAGGATGATGTTGCGGTTTTCCTTCATGCCGCAGTACTTCGCGGCGTTAAGGTTGTTGCCGGTCGCCTTCAGCTCATAACCGAACTTGGTCTTGTCGAGAATGACCCAAATCAGAATCGCCACAAGGACCGCAATCGGAATGGCGATGGTGACATACTGGTTGTTGCTGAACAGCTTGTCAAGGCCGAGCGTGGGCAGGATGGAATCGGTGTGGCTCTTGACCAGACGGAAGGTGTCCTTACCGGTCGGGTCCATGCCGGGCTTGAGGATCATGTTCGTTGCATACAGGCTGATCCAGTTGAGCATGATGCCGGAGATGACGACGTTGACGTTGCAGTAGGCGCGCAGCGCTCCGCAGATTGCGCCGGAGATCGCCGCAGCGGCAACCGCCGCCAGCAGGCAGACATACCAGGGCAGGCCGGGCATCAGCGCACAGTAGAGCGCGGCGGCCGTACCGATGACGTACTGACCGGCGGCACCGATGTTGAACAGGCCGACCTTATAGGCAAACAGGACGGACAGAGAGCACAGCAGCAGCGGCGCGGTCTTGACCAGCGTATTGCCGAAGTACTTGAGGCGGGCGGCGGCGGACGGATACTTAAAGAAGTTCTTCAGAACGCCGAGAATCGCGTCCCAAGCGCCGGAGGGTTCGATGATGAGCAGTGCCAGATAACCGACGAACAGGCCCAGAATGATGCAAAGCAGGGAGGAAAGCAGGGTCTGCACGCCGCTCTTTTTCAGCAGCGGGGTTTTCTGATTCATCTCATTGCACCTCCGTTCTCTTTGCGCCGGCCATGTACAGGCCAAGCTCCTCGACCGTTGTGGTCTTGGGATCGAGCTGGCCGACGATCTCGCCCTCGTACATCACCAGAATGCGGTCGGACAGGCTCATGACCTCCTCCAGCTCGAGGGAAACCAGCAGCACGCCCTTATTCTGGTCGCGATGGGCGACGATCTGCTTGTGGATATACTCGATCGCGCCGACATCGAGGCCACGCGTGGGCTGCACGGCGATCAGCAGCTCGGGATTGCGGTCGATCTCGCGGGCAACGATGGCCTTCTGCTGGTTGCCGCCGGACATGGAGCGCGCCATGGTGATCGCGCCCTGGCCGGAGCGGACGTCGTACTGCTCAATCAGGCGGTCGGCATACTCGCGAATGTTGCCGCGGCGCAGGAAGCCGAGCGCACTGGTAAACTGCGGCTCAAAATACCGCTGCAGGATCAGGTTGTATTCCAGAGAATAGTCCAGCACAAGGCCGTGCTTGTGGCGGTCCTCCGGAATATGGCTCATGCCCATGACGGAGCGCTTGCGGATGGAGGCGTGGGTGATGTCCTCGCCGAGGAACTTAACGTGGCCTCCCTTCACCGGCTCCAGCCCGGTCAGACCGTAGACCAGCTCCGTCTGGCCGTTGCCGTCGATACCGGCGATGCAGACGATCTCGCCGCGGCGCACCTGGAAGGAAACGTTTTTGACGGCGTTGTTCTTATGCATTCTGGAGGCGACGGTCAGGCCCTGTACGTCGAGAACAACGTCTGTGGGCTTCGCCGGGTCCTTATGCACGACGAATTCGACATCGCGGCCGACCATCATGCGGGACAGCTCTTCCTTTGTGGTGTTGGCGACCTCGACGGTGCCGATGTACTTGCCCTTGCGCAGAACCGAGCAGCGATCCGCGACGGACATGATCTCATTGAGCTTATGGGAGATAAAGAGAATGGATTTGCCCTCCTTGGCAAGGCCGCGCATAATCTCCATCAGCTCGTCGATCTCCTGCGGCGTCAGAACGGCCGTCGGCTCGTCGAAGATCAGAATTTCGTTGTCGCGATAGAGCATCTTGAGAATCTCGGTGCGCTGCTGCATGCCGACGGTGATATCCTCGATGATCGCGTCGGGGTCAACGTGCAGGCCGTACTGGTTCGACAGCTTTACGACCTTTTCGCGTGCTTCATCCTTGCGAAGGAAGCCGAATTTGTTCGGCTCAACGCCGAGAATAATGTTGTCCAGCACGGAAAAGCACTCTACGAGCTTAAAGTGCTGGTGTACCATGCCGATACCGAGGTGGTTGGCATCGTTGGGGTCGTTGATTTTGACGACCTCGCCGTCCTTCAGAATTTGTCCCTCTTCCGGCTGGTACAGGCCGAACAGGACGCTCATCAGGGTAGATTTACCCGCGCCGTTTTCACCGAGGAGCGCATGAATTTCACCGCGCTTCAGCTGCAGCGTGATATTGTCGTTCGCGACAATGCCGGGAAAACGCTTGGTGATATTCCGCATTTCAATTGCATAGGGATAATCGCTCAAATTCGGGTACCTCCTTCTTTCCAAACTACAAAAATATTATACAATAGGCGTTCGGGGATTGCAACTCTAAATACCGGAATGACTGCCAAAATTCGAGTTTTTGTCTATTATCGCCAAATATTACAGGCAAATATCAGCATATTGACAATATGATTTTTCCAATCGTTCCGTTTTTCCGGCGGAGCTTTTTGCGCACCGGCTTCGCTGTGTTTTTCTTGACAGAAGCCTTCCGTAGAGTATATAATCGTCACAAATCAAAAATGCCCCGGCCGGGGCCGGGGAGCGGCAATGGAACAAGCGGAAGCACCTTTTGCCTGCCGCTGTCGGCGCCGACGTGGAGACCGTTCCCATCTAAGTGGGAAAAGGTTCGGAAAGGAGCGGACGATTCCGTGGCAAAGCCTTTGCAATACGCGCTGGATTTTTTCGCCCTCGCGGCGGTATATTTCCTGTGGCTCCGTCCCCGATGGCGCAGGCGCGGCGAGAAAAACCTTGCCGTCAATACGGTGTTTTACGTATACCTGACCGGTGTGCTGTACGTTACGCTGATGCCAATTCTCGCGGCGCTGCCGCATTGCTTCCGCCATCCCTATGTGCCGATGCAGCTCATGCCGTTTCGCGACCTGCACCACGGCTACGGCGACGCGGAGCGGCAGATCGTGTTAAATATTATTATGACCGTGCCGTTCGGCTTGCTTCTGCCGCTCAGCCGCCGCTGTGCGGGGAAGAGGTGCGGCTTTTTCCGCTGCCTGCTGCTGACGGCGGCGATGAGTCTGGGCATCGAGCTGGTGCAGCCGCTGCTCAACGGCGCACGAAGCTCGGACATCACCGACCTCATCACCAACACCCTCGGCGGGGTGGTTGGCTACGGATTGTATCTCGTAACGCGCCCGCTGACCGAACGATTTACCGACAAATAACAACTAATTTCGGCCTACTTCAAGCAGCAGACGCTCCAGCTCCCGCGCTGCTGCGCCGAGTGCTTGATCGCGCCGCTTCACGATGCGAATTTCGCGTTCGGGGAGCGGCGTTTGCGTTTGAATGACGGTCAGGCCGCTGCCCTCCGCGAGAAATTCGCGCGGGACGAAGCCGATGCCGAGGTCTGCGCGGACCAGCGGCAAGATCTGGTCGGCGGTCGCCACTTCGATTTCCGGCCGGTAGCGCAGGCCGCGATCGGCAAAAAATCGCGCGTACAGCTCGAACGCCTTCGTCTGCGTGCCGAGCGAAATGAGCGGCTCGTCGGCCAGACGGGAAAACGGGATGTCCGGCCCGGCCAGCTCCGGAAAAGCGCCGCTGCACACCGCCACCTCGCGGAAGCGCCGCACCGTGACCTCCTCCAGTGTCCCGGACGACGCGGACGAGGTCGTGACGACCGCGAGATCGGACGCCATATTTTGAATCGCCTCCAACGCCTGCGGCGTGGAGTGATTGCTGATTTTCAACCGGACGCGGGGATAGCGCGCCCGGTATTTTTTCAGCGCCGGCAGCAGCACGAGGTGCAGCGCGATCTCGCTCACCGCGACGGAAACCATGCCGCTGCCCGGTTCCCGGCGCTCGGCCAGCTCTGCTTCGCCTGCCTCGATGCTCTCAAACGCGACACGGACGTGGGCAAACAGCCGCACCCCCTCCGGCGTGAGCTTCATGCCGCGGTTGCTGCGCGTAAAGAGCTGACAGCCCAGCTCACTTTCCAACGTTTTGATGGTCCGGGTGAGGTTCGGCTGATTGCTCAGCAGCACCCGTGCCGCTTGCGTGATGTTGCCGTATTTTGCAACGTAATAGAAAATTCGATAGAAATCATAGCTGACTGCCATGCTGCGCCTCCACTGATATTCGTATTTGATATATTAACCATGCCAAATATAGATTTTACATATTGCTGTGATTGCATTATACTATGCGCGCGCGAGGAAGTCAACGGTTCCCCGCAAGAAGAAAATCGGTGGTGAAAAGAAATGAAGCATACCATAATTTGCATCGGGCGGCAGTATGGCAGCGGCGGCCGCGAGGTCGGCGAGGCCGTGGCCAAGCGGCTCGGCCTGCCGCTTTACGATAAGCTGCTCATCCAGCAGGCGGCCAAGGAAAGCGGCCTGACGGAGGAAACCGTAAGCAACGAGGACGAGCGGCCCATCGGCCTCGGCGAAATGGTCACCGGCAATCCCTTTACCGACACCGCGTCGCTCGGCGAGGCATTCTATTCCGAAAATCAGCGCGTTTTCGAGGCCGAAAGCGCCGTCATCCGTGAGCTTGCGGCCAAAGGCTCCTGCGTTGTCATCGGCCGCTGCGCCTCGGCGGTCCTCCGTGAGGCGGGCTATAACGTCATTTCCGTGTTTGTTTACGCGGACATGGACGACCGTGCCGCACGCATTGCCCGCCGCTGCGGCATCAGCGAAAAGGCCGCGGCGCATAAGGCCGGGAAGGTCGATCGGATGCGCAAAAAATATTTCGACTTCTACTCCGATACCCCGTGGGGCGAGGCATCGAGCTACGACCTGATGATCTCCTCCAGCCGCTACGGCATCGCCGGGACAGCCGGGGTCATTACAAAGGCCGTCCAAGCCGAGATGGCGGAGGTGGCCGGGAATGAATAAGGACCTGACCGTCGGCAATCCGCAGAGCGTCCTGTGCAAATTCTGCCTGCCGCTGTTCGGCAGCATCATTTTCCAGCAGCTCTATAACATTGCCGACAGCTTCGTCGCGGGCAAGTTCATCAGCGACAACGCACTCGCCGCCGTCGGCAACAGCTATGAGATCACCCTGATCTTTATCGCCTTTGCCTTCGGCTGCAACATCGGCTGCTCCGTCCTCGCCGCGCAGCTTTTCGGCGCGAAGCGCTACCGCGATCTGAAAAGTGCGGTTTATACGGCCCTGATCGCAAGCGGCGTGCTTTGTCTGCTGCTGATGGCGATCGGCATCATTTTCTGCGGCTGCCTACTGCGGCTCATCAAAACGCCGGACGAGGTTTTCGCGGATTCCAAGCTCTACCTGAATATTTACATTTTCGGTCTGCCGTTTGTGTTTCTTTATAACGTTGCAACCGGCATCTTTTCCGCGCTTGGCGATTCCAAAACGCCGTTTATCTTCCTCGCCTGCTCCTCACTGTCGAACATCGGCATGGACATCCTGTTCGTCACCGCGTTCGGCATGGGCGTGGACGGCGTGGCGTGGGCGACGTTCCTGTGTCAGGGCGTGAGCTGCGTGCTGGCGCTGGCGGTCGTGTTCCGCCGCTTCAACAAGATCAAAACAGAGGGCAAAATTCAAATCTTCTCCTTTGCCCATCTGCGGCACTTCGCCGTGATCGCGGTCCCCAGCATTTTGCAGCAGAGCTTCATCTCCGTCGGCAATATCGTCATTCAAAGCGTCATCAACGGCTTCGGCGCGGCGGTCATGGCGGGCTACTCTGCCGCCGTCAAGCTCAATAACATGGTCATCACCTCGCTGACGACGCTCGGTAACGGCCTCTCGAACTTCACGGCGCAGAACCTCGGCGCAGCGAAATACGACCGCATCAAGGCGGGCTTCCGCGCCGGGCTGAAGCTGGTCTGGGGCCTGTGTCTGCCGCTGGTCGTGCTTTACCTGTTCGCCAGCCGCTGGTTGATCTTCATCTTTCTCGAAAGCTCGAGCGGCGCGGCGATGGACACCGGCATCCAGTTCCTGCGCATCGTTTCGCCGTTCTATTTCATCGTCGCGGCGAAGCTGGTGTCCGACGGCATCCTGCGCGGTGCGGGCCTGATGAAAAAGTTCATGGTCGCGACCTTCACCGACCTCGTGCTTCGCGTCGCGCTGGCCGAAATCCTCTCGCGGACGGCGCTGGGGGTTACGGGTGTCTGGCTGTCTTGGCCCATCGGCTGGACCATCGCGACCGTGCTGTCGATCGTATTCTACGCCAAAACCAAGTGGGACAGCGCTCACGCATAACACCTGTCCCCCACACCGCAGCGCCTCGGCTCCCTCTGACGAGGGAGCTTGGCACGGCGAAGCACCTGAGGGAGAGATGCTGGCAGTATCTTCAATCGAAAAATTTATGTTGAACGAGAGTTTCTCTCCTTCCGTCACGGCTCCGCCGTGCCACTTCTCGCTGCGGCTCGGTC
>CABSFY010000073.1 GCA_902477055.1 uncultured Eubacteriales bacterium | reverse complement strand
ATTGTCTCCCTTTTTTCCCTCCTCGCGGGTGTTGCACTTCGAATTATAACCTGCCCACCTCCCTTTCCACAAGGGAGCCTTTCGGTGCGTACCGTCCAAGGGCTTCCCTGTGCAAGGGAAGCTGACGGAAGGGTTGTTTTCGCGCCAACGGCGCGAAATTTAATTGTGCCGTCAGGCACACCTATTATATTATTCACTATTCACTAATCGATACTGCCTGCAACGGCGGGCTGGGGGCAGCCCGCCCTACAGACGATTTTCGTTACTGCCTGCAACGGCGGGCTGGGGGCAGCCCGCCCTACGAACGTCTATCGAACTTTCCACCCCGTGACCCCGTCGCAAGATTTCACATATAAAACCAATTACAGGAGGAACCATCATGACTGCTTACGAAAAGCTGCAAAAATGTCTCGCCTGCGTTCGCGAAAAAACCGACTTTGTCCCCGATGTGGCGCTGATCCTCGGCTCCGGCCTCGGTGCGCTGGCCGACGAGATCGATGCCGTCGCGACCATCGACTACCATGACATCGAAGGCTTCCCCGTTTCCACCGTCGCCGGACATAAGGGCCGCTTCGTGTTCGGTATGTTCGGCAACGTCAAGGTCGTCATCATGCAGGGCCGCGTTCACTATTACGAGGGCTACTCCATCGAGGACGTCCTGCTGCCCACCCGCCTGATGCGCCTGATGGGCGCGAAGGTCCTGTTCCTGACCAACGCCGCCGGCGGCATCAACAAAAATTTCAATGTCGGCGACTTCATGATCATCCGCGACCAGATTATGTGCTTCTTCCCGAATCCGCTGCTCGGCGCGAACATGGAGGAGCTTGGTCCGCGCTTCCCCGACATGACTCACGTCTACAATCCCGAACTGTGTGATGTCATCCGCACCACCGCCGCCAAGCTGGACATCGGCGTGCAGGAGGGCGTGTACTGCCAGCTCACCGGCCCAACGTACGAAACGCCCGCCGAGATCAAGATGCTCGGCATCCTCGGCGCGGACAGCGTCGGTATGTCCACCGCCTGTGAGGCGACCGCCGGTCATCACGCCGGCATGAAGGTCTGCGGCATCTCCTGCATCACGAACCTTGCCGCCGGTATCTCCCCCACCCCGCTGAGCCACCAGGAGGTCTTTGACACCGCCAACCGCGTCGCGCCGTACTTCCGCAAGCTCGTCCGCGCAAGCATCGAAGCAATGGAGGCCGTGCTATGAGTATGCATGCCGTGACCCACGCGGTCAACGTCCGCCTCGGCGACGATGAAAACAGCGTCGTCATTCTCGACCAGACGCTCATCCCCAACGAAACCAAATATCTCACCCTGACCGAGGCCGATCAGATGTGGGAGGCGATTTATAAGCTACAGGTGCGCGGCGCACCCGCCATCGGCATTTTCGCGGGCTACAGCATGGCCGTGCTGGCCAAGCGCATCGCCGCGCCGGACTTCGACGGCTTCTATGCCGAATACACCCGCCTCTCCGAGTACCTCAACTCCTCCCGACCGACGGCGGTGAATCTCGCCTGTATGCTGCGCCGGATGGACGGCGTGGTGCAGGCGCATAGGTCCGACGACCGCCCGGCGCTGCTGGCCGCCCTCATGGCCGAGGCCAAGGCCATCCATGAGGAGGATATGGCCATGTGCCTGAAGATTTCGCAGTACGGCCTGTCCGTTTTGAAGGACGGCGACGGCGTTATCACGCACTGCAACGCCGGCCCCCTCGCCACCTCCCGCTACGGCACGGCGCAGGGTCCGTTCTTCCTTGCCAAGGAGCAGGGCATGAACATCCACGTCTGGGTCGATGAAACGCGCCCGCTGCTGCAGGGCGCACGCCTGACCAGCTACGAGCTGACCAAGGCGGGCGTGGACTGCACGCTGATTTGCGATAACATGGCATCTATCGTCATGAAGCAGGGCAAGGTGCAGGCCGTGTTCTTCGGCTGCGACCGCATTGCCCGCAACGGCGACGTGGCCAACAAGATCGGCTCGTCCGGCCTCGCCGTGCTGGCCAAGTACTACGGCATCCCGGTCTACTCCCTCGGCCCGTCCACGACGATTGACTTTGCCTGCCCCGACGGCGACCATATCCCCATCGAGGAGCGCAAGCCGGAGGAGATCAAGGAGCTGTTCTACGAAAAGCCGATGGCCCTGCCCGAGGTCAAGTGCTATAATCCCGCCTTTGACGTGACCGATCATACGCTGCTGGCCGGTATCGTCACCGAGCGCGGCATCGCCCGCCCGCCCTTCGAGGACAGCTTCCGCAAAATGTTCCCGGAGAAATTTGAATAATTGCTCAGAAAATCACGTGGATTTTCAAAAAAAGGCCGCAGATGTTCCAACATCCGCGGTCCTTTTTCTTGCCCCGCTGCAGCGGAATTTCAATCCACGCCGACAGGCACACCTCCACGGAACGCTGGTCACGATTCCCTTGTCAATCGTGCATTCAGCAAGAAGCAATGATACCTCCGGCCAGACTGTCAAAGAACTGCCCAACGAAAGGTTTCGGAGGGAGGAAAAGTGTGAAAGGGAACCGTCAGGGTTCCCGTTCACGTTCAATAACCCCGCCGCAGCGGGCAAAATTGCAAAATAATCTTACTTATTCCTATTTTGCAATTTTGAAAGCAGCTTGCCGGAAAAGTCCGTGAGGACTTTTTTGACAAGCTGACCTCCGGCCGCATAGTTTCCCCACGATTGGGGAAGCTAGCTTCATCCTTCCGCCGCTTTCTGACGAAAGCGCCGGGGAGGTGTCGCGCAACGACGCACAAGATGGGATAAAATTCTAATTGCCTTTTTTCGCAGTATTCGTTACAATGGAATTGTATTATTTTAAATTTGGACTGGAGGTCGATCCCATTGAACAAGCTCAAGGAGCGCATCCGCCGCGAGGGTCGTGTTCTGCCCGGAAACATCGTCAAGGTGGATGGTTTTCTGAATCACCGCGTTGACGTTGCCTTTATGGAGGAGCTGGCGGACGAGTTTGCTAAGATTTTCCCCGTGAAGGACGCGACACTCATTCTGACAGCGGAAGCCAGCGGTATCGCTTTGGCCACGATCTGCGCCCAAAAATACGGTGTTCCCGTGCTGTTTGCCAAGAAGGCAAAGAGCGACAACATCGAGGGCGGATTGTACCAGAGCGATATTTTTTCATATACTTACAAGAAAAAAGTCACGCTGCTTGTCGCCAAGGATTGGATCTCCTCCGACGACCGCGTGCTGATCATCGACGACTTCATGGCGCGCGGCGAGGCGATGCGCGGCCTGTGTGAGATCGTGGAGGCCTCCGGCGCGGCGCTTCTCGGCATCGGCGTCGCGGTAGAAAAGGGCTTCCAGGGCGGCGGCGACGCACTGCGCGCTGCGGGCTACCCCCTGCACAGCCTCGCCATCATCGACAAGGCCGAGCCGGGCAATATCGTTTTCCGCGGAGATGACGCGTAATGGAAAAGGTTCTTGTGCTTGATTTCGGCGGGCAGTATAATCTGCTCGTCGCTCGGCGCGTGCGCGAATGCGGCGTGTACTGTGAAATCCGCCCCTTCCGCATCTCGATGGACGAGATCCGCGCCTTTGCCCCCGACGGCATCATTCTGACCGGCGGCCCGGCCACGGTCTTTGACGACAACGCGCCGACGCTCGACCCGGCGATCTTCGCCCTTGGCGTACCGGTGCTGGGCATCTGCTACGGGATGCAGCTTATGATGCAGCTCCTCGGCGGCCGCTGCTGCCGCGCCGAGGCCCGCGAATACGGCAAGACCGAGCTGACGCACATCGACGGCAGCCCGCTGTTCGGCGGCGTGGACAAGACCGCCGTCTACTGGATGAGCCACGGTGTCGAGGTCGAGGCGCTCGCCCCCGGCTTCCGCGTCTGCGCCAGCTCCGAAAACTGCCGCCACGCAGCGGTGGAAAACATCGCGGCGCGCCTGTACGGCGTGCAGTTCCACCCCGAAGTCCTGCACACCGTGTTCGGCACGCGCATCATCGAAAATTTCCTCTACACCGTCTGCGGCCTGCACCGCACGTGGACGATGGCTTCGTATCTGGACGAGGCCGTCGCCGAATGCCGCGCAAAAATCGGCTCCGGCCGCGTCCTGCTGGCGCTCTCCGGCGGCGTGGACAGCTCCGTCGTCGCCGCGCTGCTGCAAAAGGCCGTCGGAAGTCAGCTTACTTGTATCTTTGTTGACCACGGCCTGCTGCGCAAGGATGAAGGCGATCAGGTCGAGCAGGTCATGAAATCGCAGTTCCACGTGGACGTTCGCCGCGTCAATGCGGGCGAGCAGTTCCTCTCCAAGCTCGCCGGCGTGACCGAGCCGGAGAAAAAGCGCAAAATCATCGGCGAGGAGTTCATCCGCACCTTCGAGGCCGAAGCCAAGAAGATCGGCGCGGTCGATTTCCTCGCGCAGGGGACGATTTATCCCGATGTCGTCGAGTCCGGCATGGGCGGCGAGTCGGTTGTCATCAAGAGCCACCACAACGTCGGCGGGCTGCCCGACTGCGTGGATTTCAAGGACATCATCGAGCCGCTGCGCCGCCTGTTCAAGGACGAGGTGCGCCAGCTCGGCATCGAGCTGGGTCTGCCAGAGGCGCTCGTCTGGCGGCAGCCCTTCCCCGGCCCCGGCCTTGCCATCCGCGTCATCGGCGCGATCACGAAGGAAAAGCTGGACATCCTGCGCGAAGCCGACGCGATCTTCCGCGAGGAAATGGCCCTCGCCGGCCTTGACCGCACGACAAGCCAGTATTTCGCCGTCCTGACGGACCTGCGCAGCGTCGGCGTCATGGGCGACGAGCGGACGTATGACTACACCCTCGCCCTCCGCGCCGTCCAGTCGCAGGACTTCATGACCGCCCAATGGTCCCGCCTGCCCTACGACCTCCTGGAAAAAACCTCCGCCCGCATCATCAATGAAGTCCACCACATCAACCGCATCGTCTACGACATCACCTCCAAACCCCCCGCCACGGTGGAGTGGGAGTAATACCAAAAACGCTGAAACGCCTTGAATACGAAACAGCGCTATGGAAATCGTGAATAGCGAAT
The DNA here is from genome assembly GCA_902477055.1 of uncultured Eubacteriales bacterium. GTDB lineage: Bacteria > Bacillota > Clostridia > Oscillospirales > Oscillospiraceae > JAZOXB01. The sequence goes on along the minus strand of CABSFY010000073.1, from coordinate 6,976 downwards.
TGCTTTATGGGTATACGCCAATGGCGACAGGGAGAAATCCCTGCCGCCATTTTTATGTTCCTTTCATACTAGAATCTGTTAAAAAGCTTGAAAAGTTTTTTATAGCGCCAAAGGCGCGTCAGATTCTGCATGAGACGGCGCATCGTGCCCTCGCACGATGCGAGTGTGCGCAGCACATGGGATTCTTGATGAAATATTTTCATCAAGAATCCGTATCAGTTGATCCCAATACCAAAGCTCGGCGCTTACTGGGCTCCTGCCCAATCCTTCCACGCAGCGAGGTACGCAAAGCTGGGCCAGAAACCGTCCCGGGTGAGAAGCGCTTGGGAAAGACGCCCTTTTTCGGCACAGTCGGGATGCCAGAGCAGGCCGTACAATGTGATACCGTATTCCAGATCATCCTTTTCGCCTTCCAGCATTTCCAGCGCCGCTGCAAGCGGCGTTGTACCGCTCCAGACCTGCATGGCCTTTTCGTAAGCGGTATGATGCCCCACCGCCATATCCGGACGGTAGCTTTTCAGGAGCGCCGGTACTGTTTCCGTCCGGACGGCGCTCAGCGTGTGCCAGTAAAGAACTGCAATGCCCATTTCCTCGTCGCAGAGGGGCAGGCAGGTTTCAAAGGTTCCCATTGCCCGTGTATACCGTCCGGCATAGTACTGCGCCAAGCCGATTCGATAGAGGCAGTCCAGCTTTTCCGCTCCCAAGGACAGGCATTTTTCAAAATCGGCGGTGGCCAGGTCACTTTGCAGCGTCGTCAGGTACCGTCCCGCCCGAAGGCGAAGCAGGGACAGGTTTTCCGGCTCCGATTGCAGTCCCTCCGTATAGGCTGCAATGGCCTCGCGGTAGCGAAGCTGTCGGGAAAGCGCTTTCCCCAATGCGCAGAATTTTTCAGCGGAGTCCGGCAGGGCCTTTGCCTGTGTGACTGCAAGAGCGTCCGGGATTCCAGCGGGAAGGTTCAGAATTTGACTTTCTATTCCGGCGTGCAGCTTATCAAACGGATATTCCATTACAGCCCTCTTGTATACGGGTGATAGCAGGCAGAGCAAACGATTGCTCCGTTTTGAAGGTGGGCAAAGCTCTCGGCAAACCGTTCTCCGCACACAGAGCAGGTAACCGTCTTGAAGATCCGGGCCTCCTCCGGTACCGGCGCCGGAGCTTTCTTCACGTCGAACATCTCGTGATACTCCCCGTCCATGAGCCACGCCAGCCGTTCCTCCTTGGTTTTCTCCGGTGTCGGGCGCAGAATCAGGCGGAAGGACCTTCCGTCCGAACGGCGATAAAAGGAGAAGGCGTTTTTCCCCTGTAGATTGAAAATCAGGTTTCCCTTTCCCACGGTGCAGGACAGCAGCGCCTGAATGGCATCCACGCCGCAGGCATCGGTCTCGGCGATACACACAAGCTCCTCGTCCTCGGATACCTGGTCGCTTCCAAATAGCTCCCACGCATACAGCACTGCCCGAAAGCCGACCGCAAGGCCGCCGCAGCCGTGGCCATGGAATGCCACGCATTTTTGCCACAGAGCTTCCAGTTTCTTTTGCATCGTATGACCTCCTATTTTTCCTGAATGGCAGCCTGTCGGTGTTCAAAATACAGGCTGATAAGATAAAATGACAGCGACAGCAGCATAATGCACACGCCCGGCGAGAGCAGATAGGCATAGGCCTGCCGAAGAAAGGCACCCCGTTTATAGGCAAAGTTGATCATGGTGCCCCAGGTGGGATGATACAGGTCCCCAAAGCCCAAAAAGCTCAGGGTGGACTCCATCATAATGCAGCTGTTGACCCCCAGAAGGAACCGGGAGAGCAGCACATCGTACAGGTTCGGAAGAATATGGCGGAGAATGATATGCCTCCGGCTGTATCCCTGGATCACGCAATTTTCAATAAAAGGCTGGGCGTTCAGGTGAATAACCTTGGCCCGGACATTCCGGGCCGTCCCTACCCAGCTGAATGCGGCGATCAGCAGAATCAGGTTCCGGCTGGAGCTTCCCAGAAAGGTTGCCAATACGATCATGGCCACCAGCTTCGGAAGCAGCACGAAGAGGTTGATGATGCCATTGGATAGTCCGCCCAGAGGGCCTTTCCCGGCAGCCAGCGTACCGATCACGCTTCCCAGAAGCAGGGTCAGAATGCTGCTGGATATGCCCACCAGCAGCGTCTGCCGGGTTCCGTAGACCAGCTCCGTAAAGATGTCATAGCCCAACGCATTGGTGCCAAGCGGGTGCTCGGCAGACGGCATCCTCCATGGGCCAAGCATTTCCTTCTGCCCGTATGCCGTAAATACCGTCGGAAACAATGCGGCGGTCAGGAAAAGGGCCAAAATTGCGATGCCAAGGAGAAGCGGAATATGCTGCTTTCTCAAACCGGACCACCTCCGAAGCGTACCTTTGGGTCAATGAGGATGCAGATCAGATCCGTCACAACAATGGAGATCGTCATGATCGCCGTTGTGACAAACAGGATGCCCTGCATCAGCGGGTAATCCAGCGTGTAGACGGCATCCGAGAGCAGACTTCCCATGCCGCCGATGGAAAACAGCTTCTCCACCACCAGAGAACCGCCGATGCAGGTGCCGACACTCATGCCAACCATGGTGATAAAGGGCTGGGCGATGTTCTTCAGAATGTAGCCGAATTGAATCTTCCGGTCGGATAAGCCCCGTTCCTTGGCATAGAGCACGTATTTTTCCTCCGTCACCTGTCGGACGGTGTTCCGCATCAATAGGTACCGGGAGGGTACAGCGGCAATGGTCAGCGTCAACACCGGGAGAATCAGATGATGGATCCGGTCCCAAAAGTACCCGGCCGTTCCGGGAACAGCCCCGGCGCTGTTCAGCCCCGTATAGGGAAACCACCGTTGTCGGAAGCAGAACAGAATCATCAGCACCAGAGCGATCAGGAACGTGGGCATCGTATTAACGATAATCTGGGATGCGGTCGAGAGCTTCTCAAGCCCGCCGCCTTTTTTGTAGCCGCAGCGCAGACCCCACAAAAGGCCGATGCCCGTGCTGAGCAGCACGGCGGGCAGGGTGATCTGCAAGGTATAGCCCAGCCGCTGCCCGATCAAGGCAGAAACCGTGGCCTCCTTTTTGTAGGAATAGCCCAGCGTACCGTCTGCGAGGGAGCGCAGATAGTACCCAAACTGCACGAACACCGGCTTATCCAGATGGAGGGCCTGCCGGTAGTAAGCTACCTGGGCGGGGGTCATATCCTCCTCGGAAAAGCCGGTCAGATAAGCAATGGGGTTCCCCGGCAGAAGCCGGGGCAGGAAGAAATTCAGAACGATGACGATCAGGAAGCACACCAGTGCCAGAATCAGATTTTTGCGATACTTTTTCACCGGTGTGCCTCCTGCGTACAAAAATTATTTCTTGGTTATGCTGAACCAGTTGTTGACGTTGTTCAGCCCGAACACAGCGTCAACGGTCACGTTGTCCAGTGCAGAAGAATAGGCCAGCATCATATTGTCCCAATACAGGGCAATCAGCGGCATATGGGCCGCATAATAGGCCTGGAGCTTAGCTGCACCCGCGTAGTATTCTTCAATGGACTTGGCAGCCTTCATCTCGCTGAGGATCGCGGAAAACGCCTCGTCAAGCACCTGGCAGCCGCCCTGCACGGCGTGATTGCCGTCCACGTAGATGGAGCCAAGGCCGTTGCCCATGCCCATGCCGGCGGCCGTATAGCCGTAGATCGCCGCTTCCATGGTAATGTTGTTCTCGGAGAATTTGTTGCTGGTTTTGGCATTGTAAGCGTCCTTGTCCACAGCGTCCAAATTCACCTGAATCCCGAAGGCCTCCAGTTGGGTTTTGATCATTTCGGCGTAGCCTACATGGGTTTCCTTTGCGGCATTGACCGTCAGCGTAAAGGCAGCAGCCTGACCGTCGGCGTTGACGTAGAAGCCGTCAGCATTCCTTTCGGTATAGCCCGCAGCCTTCATATACTCGTCCGCTTTCGCAGTATCGGTGGTCAGTTTCTCCGTATCCGTATAGCCCACCGTGGTGGAGGGCACGAAGCCCCGGTTGGGGATCTCAGCGTAGGCACTGCCGAAATAGGTCTTGAACGCAGCATAGTCCAGCGCATAGGAAACCGCCTGACGCAGGTTTTCGTCAGAGAACGGGCCCTTTGCGTTGTTAAAGGCCAGGACCGCAGGCGCATTGGCCGCAGCCACATTGACAAGCGACACGTTGGCATCCGCAGAGAGCACATCCTGATACGTTCCCGCCACACCGGTGGAGTAGGCCCAGACCATATCGATGTCACCCTGCTGAAGCGCCAGGTACATGGTATCCTCGTTGCCGAAAAGCTGATAGACGATTTTCTCCACATTGGGCTTCTGCGGATAATATTCATTGACTGCGAAGGTAATGGTCCCGGCTTCTTTGTTGAAGGTTTCCAGCACATAGGGGCCGCAGGTGATGCGTCCTTCGGCCTCCGTGACGGTATCCTTGCCCTCGTAAACGTGCTTTGGCATGACCCGGAAGGAGGTCATATTGCTCAGCTCCCGGACATTGGGAGAGGCCAGCGTCAGGGAGATGCTCATTTTGTCGTCGGATAGGGTGTAGCCGGTGTACTTGGCCTCCGTGACCTTTCCGTCTTCCCCGGTCTGGGCCTCAAAATTGGCGCTGCCGTTGGCCTGATCGTATTGGAGGGTGAAAAGAAGGTCCTCCGCCGTCACAGGCTCTCCGTCAGACCAGGTCATACCGTCCTGAATGGTATAAGTCCAGGTGGCAGCATCCTCGGTAGCATACGTCGCCAGCAGCGGATGATATTCGCCCTTGGTGTCCTGATAGACCAGAGGCAGCTCGGACACACCGCTGGCAAGCATATCAAAGTTATACTCGCCGAACACGGCCGTTTCAATGGCAGCCGTGGTGCCGACGGTCAGCGTATCCATCGCGTAGGCGGGTGCCGGTTCCGTTGCTTCCGTGGCCGGAGCCTCGGTGCTTGGTTGGGTGGAGGGTGTCTGGGTGGGTTCTGCCGGAGCCTTGCCGCAGGCTGCCAAAGACAGCACCATCAGCACCGCAAGCAAAAGGGATCCAATTTTTTTCATTTCGTGTTTTTCTCCTTCTTGTTTGTGTGTTAATTCTCAAATACATAGATTTGATCACAAAGTAAGTTCACCAGCGCCGCATCGTGGCTGATGAGCAGGATGCTTCCATGATATTCCTGCATTTGACGGCGTACCATTCCCAGAACGTTCGCCTGGGTGGAAACATCCAGCATCGAGGTTGCCTCATCCAAAATCAGCAGCCTTGGCCGGAACAGAAGGCACCGGGCAATGGCCACCCGTTGGGCCTCTCCGCCGGAGATCTGATGCGGCAGGTGGGTCAGAATTTGCGGTTCCAAGCCAACCTTCGCAAGCACGTCCTTCATCAGCGCCTGCTCCTTCCCCTTGGGGGCAAAGCCGTGATAGCGAATCAGTTCTTTGAAGCCGCTGCCGATTTTCTGGTGCGGGTCCAGCGTCGCATAGGGCTGCTGATAAACCATCTGAATAGAAAGCCCCAGCTTCCGGTCATAGGGCGCATTCTGTGAAACAAGACATTGTCCGTCCAGAAAAACCTGTCCCCGATCCGGCGGGCAGACGCCGCAGAGAACCTTGGCCAGCGTGGATTTTCCGATCCCGCTTTTTCCAAACACGCCGCAGCTTTGACCGTCCGGAATATCCAGCGTGACCTTCTGCAAAACCTGTTTCCCGTCAAAGGCCTTGTCGATCTGTTCAATGGAAATCATTCCTTGCAGCACCACCATTCTCTGTTTCCCAGCGTCCTACGGGGTATTTCGGCACGGCATCGTCCGAAGGCTGCGGGACAGCGGCGATAAAAGGGACAAGCGCCCGTTTCCGTTCGCAAGGTCGGTGTTTCCTGCATCCCGTTTTCCACCAAGGCTCCCAACAGGGCTTGGGTGTAGGGGTGGCAAGGGGAAGCCAGCACCTGTCCGGCGTCACCGCTCTCCAGCATTTTCCCGCCGCACAGGACAACGATCCGGTCACAGGTCGCTGCCACGGAAATGTCATGGGTAATCACGAGCTTTGCCGCCTCCGGGAACAAATCGTTCAAAAGCGACAGCGTCTGCTGCTTGCTGTCCTGATCCAGACCGTTGGTCGGCTCATCAGCGATCAGCAGCTTTGCCCGGGAGCAAAGGGCCAGTGCAATGGTTACCCGCTGGGCCATGCCACCGGACAGTTGGAACGCATACCGGTCCAGAATGGCCTCCGGCTGTGCAAAGCCCACCTGCGCCAGCTTTTCGCGGGCAAACGCCTCTCTCTGCGGCGCCGCAATGCCCAGCTTTTCTATGCTGTCAAATAGCTGGCGGCGGATGCTTCTGGACGGGTCAAGAAATTCGTGACCGTTCTGCGGGATATATACGATCTCCCGGCCCAGCATGGACCGGAGCTTTTTGCCCTTCGGCAAAGCCTTTCCGCAAAATGATATTTCACCGGAAACCAGTCTTACATTTCCGGGCAGCACCCCCATCACGGACTGGGCAATCAGCGTCTTGCCGGACCCGGTCTCGCCAATGAGGGCCAGGCTCTCCCCGGGAGAAATATGGAAAGAAACCCTGTGGACCAGCACTTTTTCCGTGCGGTCCAATTTTGCGGCGATTACGCCGCCGGTATACTGTAAAATTGGTGTGTCCACGTGCCCCTCCGAAACGGCGCTGCTTTGCCTCCCTGCCCCGTGCAAGGGCGCAGCGCTTTCTTCCCCAAGAAGCGCTGCGCCCTTGCTTTGGGTTTGGGCGGAACTGCGTGTATTAACCGATAAGCATACTATAACAGATGCGCTTCTCGCACGGAAGCCTCCCCGGGGGATGTTTTTTCCTCCCCAAAGATAAAATCTGCGTTCACGCTTTTATCCTCGCATATTCACTCAGGCGCTGATCGAATATCCGGACTACTGCAACCGCAGAAGCAAAGCAAAGCGAAAGGGCTTGCCGCCTGCAATTCACAGACAGCAAGCCCTTTCGGCTGCTTGAACA
>CABSFY010000072.1 GCA_902477055.1 uncultured Eubacteriales bacterium | reverse complement strand
CGGTACGCACGGTGGTGTGAGAGGCCGGGGCTATTCAGGCCCCTCCTACTCGATTGTCAAAAAAGTCCTCCCGTACTTTTCCGACTGCCCATTTGACTGCACACAGAATCTCAACGGAGCACAGAAAAAGAAATTTACTGCCTGATGACCTGAATACGGCCAGAAGCTTCCACTTTTTTCAGTCAGATCAGCAGTTGACTATTGCTTTTTCAGATACTGCATGCTATAATTGCAACGTAAAATGCGGATATGGGGAACTCATGGAGGGATGAACTCCACGATAAAATCGCGGCGCAAAGGCAAATGGGTCAGCCGGTGGCTGATGGCAGTTGCTTTTTTCGGGATTCGCATAAGTGGCCGCTTATTTGCAACGGAGGGTAACCGTTTGGATCAGCAAAGCATGAAGCAGACATTTATAGCTTTGTCGTGCCGAATGTCAGGGCCGAAGTTTTTGAGGAAGAGGATAAGAAGGAAGCGATATGAACAGATCTTTTAAAAAAATCTGGAACGTGATCAGTAGTATTCTGGTTGCGCTGGTGGTGATTCTGGCGCTGCTGCTGGTGGGCGCAAGGGTCGTGGGCTTGCAGGTATTCACCGTGCTGTCCGGCTCCATGGAGCCGACCTATCACACCGGTTCGCTGATCTATGTAAAAGAGGTAGACCCCTACACCATCGAGGTCGGGCAGCCCATTACCTTCATGCTGGACGAGAACACTGTGGCTACCCACCGTGTCGTGGGCATCGTCCCGGACGAGGAAGACCCCACCGTGATCCGTTTCCGCACCAAGGGCGATGCCAACGAAGCGGAGGACGGCGGGCTGGTACATTATAAAAATGTGATCGGTACGCCGATCTTCTCCATCCCGTATCTGGGCTATGTTACGGACTACATCCAGCATCCGCCCGGCATGTACATCGCCATCTCCGCAGGCGCGGTGCTTCTGCTGCTGGTGTTTATCCCGGATATCTTCTCGGATGAAAAGGGTAAAAAAAAGAAACCGGGTGCGGACAAAACAGAGCCGTCGGACGAAGAATCACCCGCGCAGCCGGAATGACAAAGGCAATGCCGCAAGGCTCCCTATATAACAATTTCCTGGGAGGTTTTCGGAAATGAAAATAAGAAGCAAAGCGCTTCTCCTGATTCCCTGTGCGATGCTGCTGCTGATTGCCTCGGCACTGGGAACGGTGGCGTATCTGACCGCGCAGGACACGGTGACGAATACGTTCTCCGTCGGGCAGGTCAATATCACCCTGAACGAGGGCAGCGCGGGCAAGCGCGGCATGAGGGCGCGCGGCACCAGCGCTCCCGTGGACGAGAATGACCATATTCTGATGCCCGGCCATACATACACCAAGGAGCACACCATTCATGTGGATGCAGTGAGCGAGGACAGTTACATCTTCGTGAAGGTCGAAAACGGCATTGCCTGCTATGAAGCCGCTTCCTCTGCAGAGGAAGGTGGGTACAGGACAATTGCTGACCAGATCAAGGCCAACGGCTGGACGGCTCTCGAAAGCGCGGCCGATGTGTATTACAGGGAATACGCCAAGAGCAGTGCAGGCTCCGACTTCGCCGTGTTCGGTACCTTCAAGATTGCCGATAATGCGAACGACGCAGAGAGCTGGGGCAGCTGCGACGCGCAGGTAGCCGTCACCGCTTACGCCGTACAGAAGGATGGCTTTGATACCGCTTCTGCCGCGTGGACGGCGACCTTTGGCAAGACTGTCGATCCCTGACATACGATTCCGGCAGCTGAGGCGGAATCGATTCGATTCTACTGACTGTTGAAATAAAGGCCCACTCGCAAATACCCGAAGAAAGGAGGAAAGGGAAATGAAGGATCAAGGAAAGCATTGCCGCCGCAGCGTGAGCGGAAGAGCCGTCATCGCCGTGCTGGCGCTGGTGCTGGTGATCGGCTGTGCAGTGGGTGGAACGACAGCATGGTTGGCAACCAAGAGTGAGTCCATTGTCAGTACGTTCACCTACGGAGACATTAACATCACGCTGACAGAAGCTACGCCTGAAAAGGAGCCGGCCAAGATCATCCCCGGTGTGGACATTGAGAAAGCCCTGAGGGTTACGGTCAAGGCCAACTCCGAGGACTGCTGGCTGTTCGTAAAGGTGGAGGAAGCAGGTACATTTGTTGAAGACAAGGTAACATATTCCGTTGATGACGGTTGGACGAAGGGGGATGGCGCGGAAATCCCGGAAAACGTCTACTATCGCACGGTTGACACGGCAAAGACGGATACTGACTTTGGTGTTCTTAAGGATGACAAGGTTGCCGTCAGCGAAGAGCTGACGAAGGAGGACATCAAGGACATCACGGCCAAGCCCACCCTGATCTTCACGGCCTACGCCGTTCAGAGAGACGGCATTGACAAGGCGGCTGACGCCTGGACAAAGGTTGCTGCTACGACTGCCAAGCCCTGAATCCCACTCGGTGCGCAGAGGCGCAGAAATCGTACATCATTACATACTGAGGAGTGAAAGCAAATGAAGAAGAAACTGACCGCAATTTTCCTGTGTGTCGCGCTCGTTGCCATCGCCGTCGTAGGCGCATCTCTGGCGTACTTCACCGACACGAAGTCCGCAACGAATACGTTTACCGTCGGTAACGTCAAGATCGATCTGATCGAGTCCAGATACCACCGCGAGGGCAACGACAACTCCGGCGATACCACCATCCCCGATCCCACCAACACCGCAAGCGGCATGAAGTATGTCACCGACGGCCACAAGGCGTTCACTGATGCGGAAATCAAGGCAGACGCTGCGAAATACTCCGAATACATTGCTGAGCGCGGCAAAAACATGGTTCCCGGCCGCAACTTTGCCAAGTGCCCCTATGTGGTCAACACCGGCGCAAATGATGCTTATGTCCGCATCCGTGTGATGGCTCCTCACGATTATGAGGGCAGCTATCGCGGCTTCATCAGCGCTATGTTCTGCTCTTCCGCCACGAACTCCGGTGAGTTCCAGCACGGAGCAAACGGGGAGAACTGGCCTGTCATTGAAGAGAACGGCTACACCGATGCGGATGGCTTGAAGTATGACGTCCTTACCTTCACCCGTATTGAGCCGCTGAAGCCCGGCGAAATGACCGAATGGAATGTTATCAACTATGTCGGCATTGGCAAGAACGTAACCAGCGCTGACATCCAGACAGCCGTTGAGAAGGGCTTTATTAAGGTATCCGCGGATGGCGCCATGACCGTCAACGTTCTGGTGCAGGCCGACGCTATCCAGGCTGAGGGCTTTGCGGATGCCACGGCAGCCTTCGCCGCATTCGACGCACAGCCGTAATTGCTTTTCGGGAACGCGGCTTTTTTGAAAGCTGTGTCAATGAGCTTCCCCACTGCGCAGGGGCGCAGAGAAAATATCACTACATAAAAGGAGCAAAGCAAACATGAAAAAGAAACTGATCGCAATTTTCCTGTGCGTGGCGCTGGTCGCCATCGCCGTCGTGGGCGCATCTCTGGCGTACTTCACCGACACGAAGTCCGCAACGAATACGTTCACTGTCGGTAACGTCAAGATCGAACTGATCGAGTCCAAGTTCCACCGCGAAGGCAACGACAACTCCGGCGATACCACCATCCCCGATCCCACCCATAAGGTGACCGCTGACGATGGCATGGAATATGTCGCCACGGGTCACACGATGTTCACCGATGACGAGATCAAGGCAGACGCTGCGAAATACTCCGAATACATTGCTGAGCGCGGCAAAAACATGGTTCCCGGCCGCGGCGTTGCCAAGTGCCCCTATGTCGTCAACACCGGCGCGAACGACGCTTACATCCGCATCCGCGTCATGATCCCCTCCGCAGCCAACAATGACTTTGTTGACGTGAAGGACGGCGGCGTGATCACCAACCAGTGGTGCGGCACGTCCTTGCTCTGCGGCGAATTCCAGCACGGCCTAAAGGGTGAAACCTGGCCTGTCGTTGTTAAGGCCGGTGTTACCAAGGACGGCGTAATCTACGATGAATACACCTTCACCCGCACCGAGCCTCTGAAAGCCGGCGCTATGACCGAGTGGAACGTCTGGAACTTCATCGGCATCAACAAGACTGCGACCAGCGCTGATGTCCAGAAGGCCATCGATGCCGGTGCCATCAAGGTTGTCGAGACCGATGGCGCCAAGACCATGACCCTGAACGTTCTGGTCGAGGCCGACGCCATTCAGGCTGAGGGCTTTGCGGACGCCGCGGCTGCTTGGGCTGCATTTAAATAAAAGGACGAACTTTCCCATCCCATGGTCTGCGCCCTTCGGGGCGCAGACCATATGAGAGCACCCGGCCGGCTCCGGATGTTCTCATATGGTCTGATCAGACCGAAAGCGTTCTGTTTCGATTCCGGATACGGATTTACCCAAACAGCTTGAGAGGAGCAGGGACAATGAAGCGAAAACTCTTGATTCTGTCGGTGCTGGCGATCTGCCTTGCCGTGCTTGCCGCCGGGACCCTCACATACTTCACCGCAGAGGATACAGCGCATAACGTGATCACCTCCGGCGGCGTGGAGATCGCGGTGCAGGAGTGGGCGGACGAGGAGAAGACCGCTCCCTTTGAAGACCTGACCGGCGTGATGCCAAACACCACTGTCACCAAGATCGCGGAGATCAAAAACACCGGCGCATCCGACGCGTGGGTGCGGGTGAAGGTGGAAAAGAACATCAAGCTTCAGGGCGAGGGTACACCGGATACGTCTCTGGTGGAGCTGACGAGCAACACCGCCGACTGGACGGAGAAAGATGGCTATTTTTATTACAGCACAGCCTTGAAGCCCGGAGAAGTCACTGCGCCGATTTTCACTGCCGTGACCTTCAAGGCGGACATGGGCAATGAGTACCGGAACGCGACGGCGACAGTGGATGTTTTCGCCCAGGCTGTACAGACCGCCAACAACGGCGCTACCGTCATGGCTGCGCAGGGCTGGCCGAAAGCGTAAGGAGGACGAGAGCATATGAGAAGCAAAAAAGTCATCGCGCTGCTGATCAGTCTTACGCTGCTCGTCGGCATCGCGATTCCCGGTACGCTTGCCGTCTCCAACGATCAGGAGGCCGCAGGCGGCAGTGTTGCGCTCACGTCCGGGGAACAGGAGAATAACGCTTCTACGGAGGCCGCTAAGCCGGCCGAGTCCCCCGAGCCTTCCGAGACGGAACCGGAGACGAACAAGACCTGCACCTGCGATGCAGCCGAGGGCGAAGCGCATAAAGAGAGCTGCCCGCTGTATACCGCACCCGAAGTCCCCGCAGAGCCGGAAAAGACCTGCACCTGCGGCTCAACGGACGGCACACATCAGGAGGGCTGCCCGCTGTATGCAGAGCAAACAGAGACGCTTGAGGAAGTGGAAATTCGGTATCAGGTCGTCGGGCCGGAAAATTGCGGCACACTGGATAGAGAAAGCGAGCGCCTGCCGCTGCCCGACAGCGGGATCGGGTCCGGGTCTGCCGGTGAAAGCCTCGCCGGTGCTGACCTGAACCCCAGCGGAAATAGTGCTGCGGCGCTCGGCGCTGCACCCACCGCCGCAGAGGGCTTCCGGTTTGTCGGCTGGTACAAGGACGAAGCCTGCACCCAGCCTGTTGATGCAAGCTGGGTCAGCGATAACAGGCTGTTCCCCGGAAAGACCAAAAACTATGGAACAGCAGAAGCGCCTGTTATGGGCTATGAGGCTGCAACGTATTATGCCAGGTTTGAAAACGAGACGGCCAGCCTGACCATCACCAGGCAAAGCTGGAGCGAAGAAACTGACGAAAATCAGAGTTTCCTCTTTGACGTGACCGGCCCGGACGGATACCGCAAGCGCGTTGTGATCAACGGCAGCAGCTCCGTGACCATCAAGGATCTTATTGCCGGCGAATACTCCGTCAAAGAAGTGACTGGCTGGAGCTGGCGTTATCGCCCGGACGGCAGTCCTAAAAAAATCACCCTGCAGCCCGCACAGAGCGGCACGGTCGATTTCTCAAGCACCCCAAAAGAACAAGTGTGGCTGAGCGGCGATGCATATAAGAAGATTACCTTTGGCAACTGAGAAAGGGGACGGCAGCTATGTATCAGGACGCACATATTGAAAAAGGCGGCAGAGCCGGAGCCCGTATGAACAGGGCGGCAGTCCTGCTTGTTGCCATCATCCTGCTTATCAGCACGGCAGTTGGCACTACTGTCGCATTCCTGACGACAAAGACCGAGCCGGTAAAAAACACCTTTGAGTATGCCAAGGTTTCCTGTGAGGTGACGGAGTCGGCCGACATGTATGCAAGTCGTTGTGTGCAGGTCAGAAACACCGGCACCATCGACGCCTACATCCGGGCAACCTACGTTGTAAGCTGGGTGGACGCTTCTGGGCGCATTGCCGCGTCCGATCCGGCGGGATATAGCTATACCCTGACGGAAAACCCTGACAGCAGCTGGACAAAGGGCGAGGATGGGTATTTCTACTATCTGACCCCTGTCGCCCCTAACGATTCCACGCCCGGAAGCCTGCTGACCTGTACGGCTACATACCCGGATAATCCGGAGTACACCCTTTCTGTCGAGATTCTGGCGGAAGCCATCCAGAGCACCCCGGAAAGTGCTGCGGCAGATGCCTGGGGCGTAACGGTCAGCAGCAAGCCGGCCGTGGAGTAAGAGGTGGCAAGATGAAAAAGGTATGCAAAGCGATATGCTCGCTGGTTCTGATGCTGCTCATGGTCATGAGTCTTGCATCCACGGCGTTCGCAGCGTCTCCCACCATTACGTTTGAAGGGTTCTCGAAGGGCTTTGACTTCCAGCCCGGCAGCGAGTACACGCAGACCGACCTGTTCGGCAGCTTTAAGAACGTCATGCCCGGGGATACTGTGACGGAGACCATCACATTCACCAACTCCGCTGCCGACTGCGATTTCGTGAATCTCTACATGAGAGCCGAAGCGCATGACGAGACGGCAAATCCGCTCAGCTCCAAGGTTGCGGAAAAGGAGACCGTCGTCACCATGACGGAGTTCCTGTCCAAGCTCTCCATGAAGGTCTGGAACGGCACGGAGCTGATCTATGACGCCACCCCCGACCAGTTGGACGGACTGAAAAACAATGTTTTCCTCGGCGCATACCGCTCCGGTGAGAAAGCCACGCTCAAAGTCGAGTTGAATGTTCCGATCGAACTGGGCAACGAATACGCGAACCGCGTCGGCGAAGTCGACTGGATCTTCCACGTCGAAGCCTATAACGAGAGCCAGCTGACCGTGCGCAAGGTATGGTCCGACGGCAACGCAAACCACACCGGTGAAAGCATCACAGTCAACCTGCTCAAGGATGGCAGGGTGGAGCGCTCTCAGGTGCTGAACGCCGAAAACGGCTGGACATACACCTTTGACCGGCTGCCGGAAGGTCATACATGGACTGTCGAGGAGGCGAACGTTCCTGCCGGCTATACCGTCAGCTATAGCACGGTTGGCACAATGACCACCATCACCAACACCCGGAAGGAAACGCCGCCGACACCGCCTACCTACCCGCTGGATATTACCGTAAATAAGGTGTGGAGCAGCGACGACGGGAAAGACCGACCGGATTCCGTGACCGTGACGCTTTATAACGGCGAAACGGCCTATGATACCGTTCGCCTCGGTGCATGGAACAACTGGAGCTATTCCTGGAAAGACCTGAACGCCTACGGCAACTGGCAGGTCATTGAAACCAACATTCCCAAGGGCTATGTTCCCTCCTACCGCGTCAGTGAAGGCGTTGTGACCATCACCAACACCCGCAGCCTGATCCAGACCGGTCAGCTCAACTGGCCCATCTGGGTGCTGGGCGGCGCCGGACTTGTCCTTGTTGCTCTCGGCGGGGCAATCCTGGTGAAGAAAAAGAGAGAAAATAATGCCTAAAAAAACGGGGATTGCCATCGTAACAGCAGGAGCAGTGCTGATCCTGTCAGCTCTGCTCCTGCTTCTGTATAACCGCTATGAGGACGCAAACGCCGGGCAGAAAGCCGAGAGTCTGCTGGCGAGCGTGGAAGCGGCTATCTCCGCGCAGGCAACGGACACACCTGCTGCGACCGAGCCAAACAGACCGGACGCCTCGCAAGTCCCTGCCCCAACGCCTCTTGACCCGGAAATGCCGGCGGTCATGCTGGACGGCTATGAATATGTGGGCTATGTGGAGATTCCAATATTGGGGCTGAAGCTTCCGGTCATGTCCGAATGGGATGATACACGACTGAAAGTCGCTCCCTGCCGTCAGTTCGGCTCCTCCCGAACGGACGATCTTGTCATCGCCGCACATAACTATGAAAGCCATTTTGGGCGTCTGAAAGATCTGTCAGCGGGAGATACCGTCACGTTTACGGATATGGAGGGTATCGTCAACACCTACTGCGTTGAGAAGATCGAAACGCTGAACCCCAACGAGGTAGATGCAGTGCAAAACAGTGGGTATGATCTTGTCCTCTATACCTGCACCAAGGGCGGTCAGACGCGGGTAACTGTGTTCTGTGACCGCGAAACAGAACTTTCACCATCCCCATCCCCGACGCCGATGGAACAGTGAGACTTATATATGGCAAATAACACGGTCCATATAGGCTTTCCTGTCGGTTATCTGACCGCGCAATATCCCTTACCGGTGCGGAAGACACCGCCGAAAGAAATTGAAAAAGCAAAGCGTGAGCTTGCTGACCTGTTGGAAAGAGGCGTAGACTATGAAGAATAATGCAATCGGAAGAAGCTGGACGGAAGCCCGCGACGAGCTGTTCACGCCGGAGGAAATTGCAAAAAGCAATCTCCGCGTCGCTCTGGTCGGTGAGTTCATCAAGGCACGGCAGGAAAAGGGCATCAGTCAAAAGAAGCTCGAAGAATTGAGCGGCGTAAAGCAGCCCGTTATTGCCCGGATGGAAAAGGGTGCGACAAGCCCGCAGATCGACACGATGTGAAAGCTACTCGCGCCGTTGGGGAAAACGCTGGCCATCGTTCCGCATTCGGAAGGAAAGTAAATATCTTACTTTCCCTTTTCAGTGCAATTTTTATCCATTTTCGGCCGTGGAAAACTCAGCGCCGCAAGAAGCGAATATGCAACGGGGCAGACAGTCCCGCACAATGCGATCGACTGGAATTAAACAGAGCGCCCGCCGGAGATTTCCGGCGGGCATCTTCATTATTCAACCGGCTGACGGCATTTTTCCAATTTTGGTTGACTTTTTCGCTTCATTCGCATATACTAGTGCTGTGGATGCATCATGTATCCCAACACCGAGCCGAACCTCTTCCCGTTATTTGGAGGGGGGGGCGGCTCATTTTTTGTTTTTTCGAAAGCCCGTAGAATTCTACGGGCTTTTCTCTGCGCTGCGTCAATTTGACGGCCTCGATGCTGTATTTTAACGGCGTGGATAGCGTCAGCATTTCCAAACGGTTAGGTCATGCGCAGGTTTCTACCACTGCCAATATTTACGCCCACGTGATGGAGGCGGCAGATCGGCAGAATGCGGAAATCTTGTCGGAAATTATCTTGAAAAAGGCATGAGTTTGAAAGCAAGTTGAATTATTGTTGAACTATTTCAAGAAGCACATTTCCAAAAAAGCGCCAAAAAGTTAGAAAAACGCCGGATTTCCTATCGAAATCCGGCGAAATTATGGTTGCGGGAGAGGGACTTGAACCCCCGACCTCCGGGTTATGAGCCCGACGAGCTACCAACTGCTCTATCCCGCGATATGCCCTGCGTTCGGGGAGGTGGTGCGGATTCGCAATGCACTTGCTGCACACTTCCTGAACGCTCATATAGAATAGCACAACACGGGGCGGTTGTCAAGGAAAATGTTTCGACTTTTTATGATTTTTTGCGCAGGATGGGGGAATTTGCGATTTCACGCCGCTTTTGCTTTTGTTCTTGCTTGTGCAGGCAGTTGCGGTGGTGGTTGTATTTTTATGCAGATAGGGGACGACGGCGGTTTTTCTTCATGACGAGGACTGCCTTTCTCAGCGTGTGAGTCGATTTTCCTCATGATATCACACTTTTCGGGCCGGTGCAACGTCCGGAGCGAGGCCGGGGCGGCGCATTGCGCAAAAAAGTCCTTGACAAGCCGCCCGCTGGACAGTACAATAAACGGTGGATTGGTATGGTCGTGGCACACTAGGGGTGGTGCGCGACGGCGTTGCTTTATCTTTGCGGAGCTTTCCGCGTGAACCCATTACAATAGAATAGGAGGTATATTCTAAGGTTTTATGATTGCATGGTATATTACTGCTGCGATTGCAGTTGTTGTAGCTGTGATTTTCTTCTTTGCCGGTAAGGCGTACCGCAAAAAGGTCGCCGAGCGCGAGATCAACAGTGCGGAGGAGGAGGCCACCCGGATCATCAATGAGGCGATTAAGGGCGGCGAAAACAAGAAGCGCGAGATGCTCGTCGAGGCAAAAGAGGAGATCCATAAAAACCGTACCGAATACGAGAGAGAAATCAAGGAGCGCCGCTCCGATCTTCAGAAGCAGGAGCGCCGCCTTCAGCAGAAGGAGGAGTCCCTCGACAAGAAGATGGACGCCTTCGAGCGCAAGGAGGACGACCTGCGCAAGCGCCAGGCTACCGTTCAGGCGACGCAGGAGGAGGTCAACCTCATCAAAAAGAGCCAGCTCGAAATGCTGGAAAAGATCTCCGGCCTGACGCAGGACGAGGCCCGCAGCCAGCTCTTGCAGAATCTGGAGAGCGAATGCCGCCACGACGCGGCGATGAAGATCAAGGAGATCGAGGCACAGACGAAGGACAATGCCGATCAGCTTGCCCGTGAGATCATTTCTATCGCGATCCAGCGCTGCGCCGCCGACCACACCGCCGAGGCGACCGTTTCCGTCGTGGCCCTGCCGAACGACGAGATGAAGGGCCGCATCATCGGCCGCGAGGGCCGTAATATCCGCACGCTGGAGTCCATCACCGGTGTCGATCTTATCATCGACGATACGCCGGAGGCGATTACCGTGTCGTCCTTCGACCCCATCCGCCGGGAGATTGCCCGTCTGGCGCTGGAAAAGCTCATCGCCGACGGCCGCATCCATCCCACGCGCATCGAGGATCTGGTCGAAAAGTCCCGCAAGGAGGTTGACCGCGTCATCAAGGCGGAGGGCGAACGCGCCACCTTTGAAACCGGCATCAACAACCTGCATCCGGAGCTTGTCAAGCTCCTCGGCCGCCAGAAGTACCGCACTTCCTACGGCCAGAACGTGCTGAATCACTCCATCGAGGTTGCGCATATCGCGGGTCTGCTGGCCAGCGAGCTGGGCGTTGACGTTGCGCTGGCAAAGCGTGCCGGCCTGCTGCATGACCTCGGCAAGTCCGTTGACCACGAGATGGAGGGCAGCCACGTGCAGCTCGGCGTTGAGCTGGCGCGGAAGTATGGCGAGTCGCCTGACGTGGTACACGCCATCGAGGCGCACCACAACGACGTGGAGCCGCGGACGGTCGTCGCGTGCCTTGTGCAGGCCGCCGATGCGATTTCCGCATCCCGCCCCGGCGCACGCCGCGAAAACGTGGAGAATTATATCCGCCGCTTGGAAAAGCTGGAGGAGCTGACCGGCACTTACCCCGGTGTCGAGAAGTCTTACGCGATTCAGGCCGGCCGCGAGGTCCGCATCATGGTCAAGCCCGAGGAGGTTTCCGAGGACAATATGGTGATTTTGGCCCGCGAGCTTGCAAAGAAGATCGAGTCCGAGCTGGAATACCCCGGCCAGATCAAGGTCAACGTCATCCGCGAAACCAAGGCCATCGAGTACGCGAAGTAAGATCGAGTCCGAGGTGCGGGTACACGAAACAGAATGTAACATGAAAATATCCCGCTGCGATTTAGCAGCGGGATATTTTTTGCGTATTGGGCGGTGGTGGCTTCGTTTCGTGCGTAGGGCGGGAGGTATCGACTTAGTGAATCGTGAATAATATGATTCGGAGTGCCTTCGGCACGGATTGAAATTTCGCGCCTTTGGCGCGAAAACAATCCCTCAGACGCGCTCTTCGCGCCAGGGCAGAAAGTCAAGCAAGTGCAACAGATTCTTCGAAGAAAACTTCGGCAGGGGTA
>CABSFY010000071.1 GCA_902477055.1 uncultured Eubacteriales bacterium | reverse complement strand
TCAGCTCATTCCCATTGAGGTCAAGTCTGCCGACAACACCAGAGCCAAGAGCTTAAAGGTCTATATGGACACCTACAAGCCCGCTTATGCAATCAAACTCTCTGCCAAAAACTTCGGCTTCGAGGACAATAAAAAAATTGTTCCTCTCTATGCCGCATTTTGTATCTGAAATTAGTTTTTCATCATGGATGCTTCCCGGAATTTTACGGGAGGCATCCATTTTGTTTTGTCTTGAATTCGTCTGTTGTTGTAGCATGGCTTCTTTGATATCCTCGACATAGTCAATCTTCTTTTCATCTTTTCCGCCGTGTTCTTCAAAAACCGCGTTCCTCTCGTCAATCTGATTGAAAAAGATGTCCGGGACGATAATGCGGTCAATCTCCGTGTCAATGGTTGAGCGCATATTGATTTCTCCTGCATAAAGCAAAAATGTACGGCGCAACGCATTTTCGCGCCGCTGACCGTACAACCAATTATATATATGTCTGTTAAGAAATCATCTGATTTCAAGGTTTTTGCTTTTCCAATAGCAGGAAATTCGTTAGATTGACAAAACGCTCCCGTGCGCTTGATTTTTGATGGAAATTTTGAAAATCAAGCGGTCCGGTACGATTGTTCAGCGCCGTAGGGCGGTCATCGACCGTCCCTACGGCGCTGAAGCGATCCTATTCTCGGACGAACTCCGATGCTTCCATGCGGCAATTCTCGGTTTACGCCCAGACGAGCCAGATATAGACGTAGCCGACGAGGACAGCAACGAGCGTGAAGGGCAGGCCGATGCGGAAGAACTGGCGGTTTTTGACCTCATAGCCCTCCTTGCGGAGGATGCCGATGGCAGCGATATTGGCGGAGGCACCGACGGGTGTGATGTTGCCGCCGAGGGTCGCGCCGGAGAGCAGGCCGAAGTACAGCACGTACGGTACGCCCGTCATGCCCATTGCGACGGCGATGCTCTTAATGACCGGCAGCATCGTGGCGACGTAGGGAATATTGTCGATAAAGGCAGAGAGCAGGACCGAGGCGAACACGATGATCGTGTAAACGGCAAAGAGGTTGCCGCCGCCGAGGGACTTGATGAGCCGCGCCAGCTCGTCGAGGATGCCCGCGCGCTCCACGCCGCTGATGATGACAAACAGCGAGGCCAACAGCAGAAGCGTCTGAAAGTCGATTTCGCGCAGTGAGGAAAGGACCTGCTTGCCGCTCTTGCAGCGCAGCAGTGAGTAGAGCGCCGTAACCGCGAAAATGGACACGCAGATATAGCCGTTGATATTCTCCGGCAGATTGGGCAGGAACGATGCGCAGATGAGCAGGACAATGTTCGCAACAAGCAAGATCGAAGGAACATAATCCTCCACCTGCGTGGAGGTCCGGATGGAAACCTTGCTGCGCTGCTTGCGGAAGATGACCATAATGACCGGGATCGTCGCCAGCGCACCCAACTCGACGGCCCAGAAGATACTGAATTTTCCGTTCAGAAAGAAAAATTCAAAGAAGTTCATGTTCGCGTAGCCGCCGAGCATGATGGAGGTCGTGTCGCCCACGAGCGTCGCCGCACCCTGAAGGTTCGACGAAACGGAGATGCAGCTCAGCATATCGACCGGCGAGATCTTGAGCTGCTTTGCAACCGCAAGACCAATCGGCGCAATCATCAGGACCGTCGCGACATTATCCATAAACGCCGAGATGAAGCCGGAGAACAGCGAGATCAGCACCACAGCCCACATGGTGTTCGGTGCCAGGCGCAGCAGGCCCTCGGCCATGCGGTCTGGCATTTTCGACTCGATAAAGAAATAGACCGTTCCCATTGTGCCGAACAGCATCATCAGGACGTTCCAGTTGATTGCGCCAGCGGTGTCGGACAGGGCAGTCAGCGGACTTCCGTTGCCGGAAACACAGCCCCAGATAATGAAAAACACAGCGGAGGCGGCGGCGACCCAGTGCCGCACCTTCGGCAACGTTATCATGAGTACATACGTGACGGCAAAAGCGATAATCGGGATCAGCATTGGCATTACTCCTTATAACTATACTATAAAAAAAGACCCTTAGCACACACGTGCTAAAAGTCTTGTTCCCCGAAAGGCGCATACCCACCGGCAAAGCCGGGCGATTGTTGAGCATACGTAACAACTACTCCCTCTTAACGATGCCAGTATAGCAGACAGAGCGGTCTTTGTCAAGCGAGATTTCCGAAAGAAACTCACTGTGGGCTTGCAACGAGCGCCGCAATAGATTATAATGTTTTTACTCACACTTTCTGCGACACCATGCATCAAAAAGGGATTATCACATGAAAAAACTGATGAACCATAGCTTTTGGGCTTTGCCGGTATCAATTGTTCTATTTTTGCTCTGCCTTGCAACTTTTTTGCAGACGGTCTTGAACAGCCGTACAAAAAACGTTGCCACGCCGACACTGAATCGGTTCGAGGGAAGCTACAGCTATGACGGCATTGACTGGCAGCCGATCACGGAAGAAACAGAGCTTTCCGCAAAGAACCGCAGCGTCACTCTGCGCGGACATTTCACCCGTAATATTCCGGAGGGCTTTCGCCTGTACTATTACCGCAACCATATCGGCGTTGCCATCAAGCTGAACGGCAAAACCATACTCGCGGACACGGCAACGGCACTGGCACAAACAAGCAAACGTGCACATGACAGCGTCTGCGGAAGGGAATGGCTGTTTTATCGCTCCTGTGGTATTTCTCCGGAGGATGACATTGAAATCACACTGACCAATTCGCACCGTTTCAGCAACGAAAGTGCTTATCAGGAGTTTCTGGAAACAACCTATGTCGGCAACGGAAGCACAAACGTTCTGGAAAATATGCTGCAGTCAAATAGTATCCTGCCAGAAACGGTCGGTATTCTGCTGTGTATCTCGGCGGTCATGCTGTTCGGCGTTTGCGTCGCTTCAAAGCTGCTGCATATTTGGACGGGTCTGCACCTGTTTATCTATAGCTTCGCCGCACTGTTTGTCGGCTTATTCATGATCATCGACGTTCTCGATGTCAGTCTCTGGAGCGAACAGTTGGCGCGCAGCACCTATGCGCGGCAGCTAAGTATGATGCTGGCCGCCTATTTTGTCGAGCTATTGCTCTGTGAAATGTTGAACGGCGTGCGCAAACGCACCGCCTATTTGGCGATGTTTTTCTCCGCAGTACTCGACGGAGTGTTGACGGTTGTTGCAATGAGCGGCATTATGGTTATTTATGACACACAGCCGTATTGGGCCATATCGCAGATTATTCTTTGCTTGCTGCTGATCATTTGCGGTATCCATGAGTTCGTGTGCAACGCAAAGAAGAAGCACTATGCTGCAATTCTCGTTGTAGTGCTTCCGGTTGCGCTGCTTCTTGACCTAGCGAAGGTATGGGACAATGTCTACTCTAGCGCAAATTGCAGCAGAGCTGCGGTCGGCCTGGTCTTTTTATACTATACCGCTCGGGGAATTTATTATATACTGATCAATCACAATGCCGTCAATCGGGCTGTGGCGCTGGAAAACGAGTTGGCCGAGAGCCGCATCTCCGTGACGCTCTCACAGTTGCAGCCGCACTTCCTTTACAACGTACTGAATTCCATCTACTATCTTTGTAAGCACGATCCTATGACGGCGCGGGAAATGGTGGATAAGTTCTCAGACTATCTGCGCAATAACATGGCCTCTTTGGAGCAAAAAGGTCTCATTCCCTTCAGCGAGGAATATAATCACATCCAGACCTATCTTTCTCTGGAGCAGCTGCGCTTTCAAAAGACGCTGGATATCGTCTACGACATCGAAACTATGCACTTCCGGCTGCCACCGCTGGCCGTGCAGCCACTGGTGGAAAATGCAGTCCGCCACGGCGTTACAAAAAAGCGCGGCGGCGGTATGGTGCGCATCTCTACCTCTGAAACCGCAGACAGCTATATTGTAATTGTACAAGATACCGGGCGCGGCTTTGACCCCGAGCATTACATGGACGACGGGAAAGTCCATATCGGCATCCGAAACGTCCGGGAACGCTTGGAACGCATGGTCGGCGGAACGCTGACCATCGAAAGTACACCGGATGTCGGAACGACCGCCACCATCACAATCCCGCGAAAGGAAGGAACGCTGCCATGAGGATCATCGCTCTGGACGACGAGGAGCTGGCCCTGCGTGCGCTGCTCGATACCATCGGCGAGGCTGCACCGGGCGCGGAGATTCACGCCTTTTCCAGCGCGGAAAAGGCGCTGGAGTTTGCGCAGGGCTATTCCTGCGACATTGCCTTTTTGGACATTGAAATGTCCGGCATGAGCGGCATGGAGCTTGCCGGACAGCTCACCGCGCGCAACCCGGAGGTCAACATCATTTTCGTCACCGGCCACGATACGTACACCGGCGACGCGTTCGCCATTCATGCCAGCGGTTATCTGACCAAGCCCGTGACGGCGCGAAAAATCCGCTGTGAGCTGGAGCACCTCCGCCACCCCGTCACGCAGGAGTACAAGCTCAATGTCCAAACCTTCGGCAATTTTGAGGTCTTTCACAACGGCGCTCCCCTCTCCTTCCAGTACAACCGCACGAAGGAGCTGCTGGCCTATCTGATCGACCGGAATGGGGCGCTGTGCACCAACGGCGAAATTCTTGCGGCACTGTTTGAGGACAACGAAAACCACGACGCTTATCTCCGCTCTCTGCGCAAGGATCTGATCGACACGCTTGATACCGTGGGCTGCGCAGATGTGATCGTCCAGCAGCGAGGGAAGCTCGCCGTTCTGCCGAAGAAGATTGATTGCGATTACTATCACTGGCTGGCCGGCAAGCGCCTCGGCTGCGACTACCGCGGCGAGTACATGACCCAGTACAGCTGGGCCGAACCGACCGCAGCCCGGCTGGAACGCGCCGACGCGGACCGAAGGATCAAATGAATTGAACCGGCGGGTGCAGAGTTTTCTGCGCCCGCCGGTTTCTATTTTGCGCGGATTCGTTTGGCCACTGCGATCAAGACCTCCATGTCCTCACGGTCCATGCCGCTGGTCAGCGTGGTCAGCTCGTGGGAGAGCTGCGGCGCTGGCAGCTCCTCATCGAAAAATTCCTGCGGCGTTACGCCGAGATAATCGCAGATATAGAGAAACTCCGACATCGACGGCAGCGCGCGGCCGTTAGCAATACTCTGGATATAGCTTTTACTATGCCCGAGGTCCAGACTCATCTTATATTCAGAAATTTCCTTCCGTATGCGAAGCTGTGTGATGCGATCGCGGATAAATTTCTCATTCATTTCATCACCCCAGCACATTCTATACGAATTACTGCGGTAATATTCACGATAGAACTACCGATTTGACTTGATTTATACCGATGCTTGCGGTATAATAGTTGTAATTCGTATTATTGTATCGGTGGTTTTGCAACACGGCAGGAATCCTGCAATTTTTGCCACCATTTTTCCCGATTTTTTACATTACGCATCGTTACTGTTCATTATTGCAACGCTCCTGCAACGCTTTGTGTGATATATTCGTCGTAGATTCGAGAAGGAGAACTGCGGGAGTATGCTGTTTGTTGTTGCCCATCATGACCGTGAAAAGCTCGAAACGCTGACGCAGCAGCTGCTGTTGGCATTTCGGGGCAGTGTTGTTTATCAGCATACCGACGCTTCCCGCATTTTGAGCGACGTGCTGTTTTATGACGTTGATGCAGTCTATCTGGAAACACAGGCAACCGGAGTGATCCTGTCCTCCCTGCTCCGTGCATTGCACCGGAAACGTCCGGAGCTCCCTGTTTTTCTTCTTTCCGAGGCCGGATCGTGCAGCGAGGCGGATTGCGAGGACTACAGCGCCTTACTGCCCGATTCCGTGGAGGTTGACGGGCTGATCGAAGCAATGCAGGCTGCGCAGCCGCCGCAGCTTTCCTGATCCCTTTTAACGGAGGACACTATGAAACGCCAAAAAACCCATGGCACATCCAAACGGTCGGGCAGAAAGCTCTGGCTGATTCTCGCCGGAGTTTTGATTCTCGGAATCATTTTGCTGAATCTTTTTGGCCACTTCTTCCAGCTCGTCCGCTACTATGGCGACGGGATGCAGCCCGCGCTCGAAAATGGGCAGACGCTGCTCATTGCGAAGGATGCGGAAATTGCAGAGGGAGATATCGTTGCCTTTTACTATAATAATAAGCTGCTTGTGCGCCGCGTGATCTGCACGGGCGGAAAGCAGCTTTCTGTTGACCGCGACGGAACGGTCCGTATCAACGACGAGGTGCTCGACGAGCCGTATGTCGCCGAGCCGTCCATCGGGCAATGCAATCAAGCCTTCCCCTGTTATGTTCCGCCGAACAGCGTGTTCGTCATGGGCGATAACCGCGCCGTGGCAATGGACAGCCGGCTGAAGGAAATCGGAACGATCTCAAAGGATCGTATTTTGGGAAAGGTTCTCTTTACAGACTAGCAAGAAGGAGAAGTAACGGTGTACAGAAAAAGCAGACATCACAAGCGCATATGGTTGTTTGCCGCGCTGACGGTGCTGCTTCTGCTTTCCATCGTCGGCGTGACCAACGCGGTCGCACCGGCGCTGGCGTTGGAAGAGGAGCCTTGGTGTGAGATGCAGGAGCACGTCCACACCGACGCGTGCTATCTGAACGAGATTTTGATCTGCGGCCGGCGTGCCCACACGCATACGGAAAACTGTTATCCTGTCCAGCTTGCAGACAACGACATCAACGCCCTGCTGTCCAAGATCGACGGCACGCCGGACAAGCATCTGCGCAGTGTCATCGACGTGACGGTCCGCACTGCCGGTCAGCTCGCCGCAGCGGAGGAGCAGCACGTCCCGGACGAAACGGAGCCGGAGCCGGGCATCACCGCCGAGCAGATCGTGCGTATCAATGCAACCGTGGCGCGCTACGCCTTCCAGCCGAGCGTCATCCTCAATGAGAACCTCAACTCCCCAACCACGGCGGGAGAGGGCATCGACGAGGGTGCGCTGCTCGGGCAACTGGAAAAGGATCCTTCGACTCCGCCAAAGCCCGATACCATCGGCGATCTTGCCATCGGAGATAAGCCGAGCACGGAATATAATACAGTGAATTTCTCTATTCAGTTGGACGGAAAAGCCACAATGCTCTGCACCAAGGCGCTGAGCGTTGCTTCAACCGGAATGTTGTATGGCACCCGCTGCTCGCTTTCCAAGGCAGATACCGCCTCCGCCTATACTTCCGTTGTAGAGACTGGCATGACCGTCAACAATCTGTTGAAGCAATATTATTTCCGCTATAACCGGAAAGGCCCCAGTTCGACCTTTAACACCTCCACAGAAGAATCCGGCAATGACGTCGTTTTTGGCACGTCGTTCGGCCTGAATTATGCACCGGCTTACGCCATGCTCAGCGATTCCAGAAACAATCCAATTGCTTTTTATACGCTCACGATGGACCGTTCCGCTGCGAACGAGGCGAATCAGGTCAAATACGTCGAGGGCAGTCCCTATGCCTACACCCTCCCCGCTCCCGGCGACGGGCGGCACTGGGAGGACCCAGACGGCAATACCGTCACCTCCGTCACGCTGACCGGCGCAACGACCGTCAAGCTGAAGCTCGATCGCTGTACGGTGCGCTATCTGGCGGACGGCAGCCTCTACGCCGAGGATACGGACCTCCGGCCCGGCGAGGACTACACGATTCGTGTACTTCCCGACGGCTACCGGCACTGGGCCACCGAGGACGGCCTGCTGTATGCCGGCGGCGATGTTATCACGCTGCACGGGAACCTGACGCTCACGGCGTTCCGTGAGTTCGACGTTACCTTTACCTATCTTGACGGCACGGTCAGCACACGGCAGGTTTTGCAGGGCAACACCGTTACCCTCCCCGCCGGTTACTGGCAGGACGCAGACGGCACCGCCTACGCCGGCGGCAGCACCGTGACGATCAGCTCCGACACAGCCTTTACCGAGGTAGCGGGTCCGCCGCTGACCGTTACCTACGATGCCAACTGGTCCACGCCGAGCCAGATGAGCGATCCGGCGACCATTCCCAACGTCGTCGGAGCAAATACGGTTGAGGTTTCTGCCGGAACCACCATGACAGTCAGCCGCGTTTCTTCCCGTGTTGTCAGCACGCTGTTCCGCAGCTCCAGCAGCAGTAGCCCGCGCTACGGTTCCGTCTATTTCTCCGGCTGGCAGACGGAAAACGGAGAGCTGCTCCAGCCGGACAGCGCCGTCAGCTATGAGGAGCTGGGCGGCTACGATGCCAACGGCGACGGCATGGTCAAGCTGACCGGTGTGTGGAGTTATAATTCCCTACAGAGCGTGAACTTTTTCGTCAAGCTCAATTCCGCCTATTCCGAAGGTGAGCTGGGACAGGAATATTACACGCCCTCCATCTTTGCCACATATCTCGGCGGCGTTCCGGATGGTTCGACCATGTGGTCGCTAAATCAAAACTACAGCATCCAATTCACTGACAGTACGACTTATCTGGAAAACGACAAAAAGATTCGTGCCCTTTACGGCAACACCTCCGGTCTCTGGCTGGCGCAGCTGCCACCGGATGAGCTGATCTTTGAGCGGCTGAAGTCCTATGTTACCAGCGGCGGACAACTCAGCGTTCAGAACGATGCGGGCGAATTTGAAACCGTCAACGTAGACGATTTGAATGAAAACGCCTACGCTATCCGCTGGTATGTTTTTAAGGTCGTTACGGATTATTCCATTGCCAACTGGCACATTGACGGCGTACTCATCCGCAAGGAGGGCAAGGTCCACACGACCAAGACCTTCTCCGGCAACGAAACGCTCATTGAACGTGCGAAAGAAGGCTTCTACATCCACGCCGTCAATGAGAAGCAAACGAAGCGTTATATTATGACGATCACCCCGCCGTCGGAGGAGGAAAAGAGCCGCATTCTTGCCGCACACAGTCTTACCGCCACACAGATTACCGGCTGGCTCACACCGATCGACGACGGCGACGGCAATGACCGCACGTTCCTATGGGAGTTCGGCGACGTGGACTACAATGAGCCCTGGACCGTCACGGAATATCCGCCCACTCTGGAGAATATGGCGGATTACGCCGAATGGGTCGTTGTGGACTCCTCGGCGCTGAACCAATCCTCCTCCGGTATGGGCGCAAGCATCACCGTAAAAGGCATCACCTACGCGACGGATCTCGATAATCCCGAATGGCTGCGCGTGGAATTCAACAACATCTACTTTCACGCGAACTCTCTGATGCTGAAAAAGGAGGACGCCGCAACAGGCCGTTCGCTGGCAGGCGCCGTATTCCAGTTTTTCCAGAACGGAGAGCTGATGACCTTCGACTTTGATGCGGAAACCGGCCTTTACACCTACAACAGCCACGGCGACGGCGAATACAGTACGCTGACCTGCAGCGGCTACACAAATGTTTCCACCAGCGGCTTTGCCTATGACATGGGCGATATTACGGTCCGCGAGATCACCGCGCCGGACGGTTATGCGCTCGTCGGCGACGTTACCATCGGCTACCTGGCCGACGCTGACGGCAACGGCGTTCGCGACCGTGACATCGGCATTACGACGCCGGTGTCCTATGCTGACTACGACCGCGGCCTGCTGACCGTTGAAAACCGCGCGGCGGAAAATGAGGTAACGGTGTTCAAGCACTGGAACTGCCAGAATACCGAGCGCGAGGATATCGTCATTCAGCTCCTTGCCAACGGCAGCGCAAACGATGCCGCCGATATTCTGAAAAGCAGCGGACAGTCCGCGACCCAAACGCTGACCGCCGTTTACGGCTGGTCGCACACATGGTCAAACGTTCCCGACTACGCCAACGGCGTTCCCATTACCTGGAGCGTCCGCGAGATGAAGATCGGCAGTGAGCAGCGTAAGGCTGACGGCACGTTTGCCAACTGGATCGTCAGCTACCGCACCGTAGCCTACGAGGGCGGCACAAGCCTTATCATAGAAAACACGCCAAAGCGTCCGATGCTGTATCTGGAAAAGGTCGATCATGTGACCGGCGTACCGCTGCGCGGCGCGGAATTCAAGCTCATCGCCGTGGATGGCGACGGTGTGCCGCTTCCCGGTGCGGTGGAAAAGACCGCGGTAACCGATGCCGGCGGCTCGCTCAGCTTTGATAATCTGCGGTACAATCAGCGATATCGGCTGACGGAAACCATTGCACCGGAGGGCTATTTCGCTTTTGATGAACCGGCGTATTTCACCCTTGCCGAGGACGGCACGGTAATTGTGGAAGCGCACGAATCGGTCTTTTCGGCCGGGACGGCGTTCCACCTCCGCGTGACCGATCCGGCGGGCCATATTCTGCCTGAGACCGGCGGAGCAGGTGCTTCCCGGTATTACATAGCAGGCGCGGCGCTGCTTCTGGCGGCGTTCCTGCCTGTGCTGTATCTCAGAAAAAAGCGGGAGGAGGGACGTACCGAGCATTGACCTCCAACCGCACAACCCACACAGAAAATAATAAAAATAGAAGGGACAAAAGCAAATGAAAAAACTGACAAAACTATTCGCATTGCTGCTCACCCTTGTTCTGGTCCTCGGAACAATGAGCAGCGTCATGGCCGACAACGAACCGGCAACAACAGAGGGACCAAAAGGCAGTGTGACCATCAGCAACGCCATGGCCGGCGTGACCTACAAGCTCTATCGCGTTATGGACATCAACGGTATTACCGCCGACGGAGAAAAGAGCGCCTTCGTCACCAACCAGAAATGGCATGACATTTTAGCCAACGAAGCGCTCGCAAATTACTTAACGCTGAAGGATACGACTCACGTCGGCACGCTTGTCACCCCCGTTCAGGATTTCGCTAATCCGACAACGGCGCAGCAGTTTGCTGCCGCACTCTTTGCCATTGGCGGTGTGCAGGACGTAACGCCTGACGCAACCGTAACCATCACGGAAAGCGGCAATCACGTCTTTGCAGACCTGCCGTTCGGCTATTACATCATGGTTTCCTCCCGTGATACCATCACCCAGACGCAGTACACCGTCTTTACTCTGAAGAGCACCTCCGGTGTCAGCATAACGGAAAAGAATGTCCTTACCCCTGCCATCGAAAAGAAGGTAAAGAACGGCGGCCTGTATGAAGACGCCGTTTCCGCCGACTTTAATACGGTTGTGGAATATCAGGTCACCGTAAAAGCCGTCGCCGGCACGGATACCTACCGCATTACTGACGTCCTGCCAGATCAGATCAAGTTAACCGACTCTCTCTCCGTCCAGAAGGTTTCCGGTGCGGTCACCTCTGATCTGGCAACTCCGGCGGATTACACCGTCACGCCCAATGGCGTGAAGGGCTTCGAGCTGACGCTTACCGATACCTGCCGTAAGCAGTTGAAGGACAATGACAAAATCGTCATTACCTACAAGGGCACGCTGAACCCCAACGAGACGACCATCGCCCCCTACGCCAACAGCGCAACGCTGCATTATAACACGGACAAGGAGCTGACCGATACCGCTAACGTATTCAGCGGCTACGTTACCTTCCACAAGAAGGACGGCAAGACCGGCTCCGCTCTGGCCGGCGCAAAGTTCGTGCTGACAAAGACTGTCGATACTAATACCTTCTATGCCAAGCTCGAAGAAAGCTCCTCTGGCTACAACTTTGTGGAGTGGGTCAATACGCAGGAAGCCGCAACCGTAATTACAACGAGCGGCACCAACGCCGCGCACATCATCCGCGGTCTTGCAGCCGGCAGCTATACCCTCGTCGAGATCGAGGCGCCGAAGGATTACATCAAGGGTGAGGATACTGTCGTTTCCGTAAACGAAACCCGCAACGAGCCGGGTAACGTTCTGATCGGCCTCACCACGCAGGTTGCCGAAATTATCAATATGCCCGGCACTACCCTGCCGGAAACCGGCGGCACCGGTACGACGATCTTCTACATTGTCGGTGCCGTACTCATCGTCGCCGCAGCGACGCTGCTGCTCATTAAGCGCCGCACCAACGAGAACGACTGATTTTTCCCCGCAGCACTCCCATCGAACACCATCCGTAGGGCGGGGTCCCCTGACCCCGCCGCCGGCACTTCGATTTTGCTGCAATTATAACGCGGCGTGCGCCTGCGGGCGCGGGGACTCCTTCCGTCATGGCCGTTGGCCATGACAGCTCCCGCAAGGAGGGAGCCAATCTTGTCAAAGAAGTCCGATTTAGTCATTGCGAGGCCGCTTGCGGCCGTGGCAATCTCGCAGAATTGTTTTGATATTT
>CABSFY010000070.1 GCA_902477055.1 uncultured Eubacteriales bacterium | reverse complement strand
ACTGGATGGTGTTGACCGCGGTGGATGCGGTGTCGGTGAACCACGCGAAGGTGGTTCCGATGAGCATTACGGCACAGATCGTGATTGCACAGATGCTGAGCAGCAACGCCCGTTTGCTGGACATGTTGGTTTTCATTTAAGTTTAACCTCCTTTAATCATCCCGTCGGCAGGGCAGTGGATGCGCTCCGTTTTGCCGACCGAAACAGAGGCATCAAGGGGTAGTGCGGAATATGAAAGCACCGTCGCGAGGCGGCGAGGCTGCCGTTTGCATAGGCGGTGGATTCATTGCTTTCATAACGCCGGGGATTCTGTAGGAGGCGGGGTGGAGGCCACCCCGCTGCTTTAATTATTTTGCCTGCACTGTCCACGTGCCACCGGATTCGACCATTTGCGGATCCTCCGGCAGGAAGAAGTGTGCGGTATTGTCCACGAAGGTTGTAGCTACGCCGCACGATTCAAACTTGATGCCCTGAACGTCGGATCACATCTTTGGGTCGTTGTTGTCGTAGGGCTTGAGCAGAGCGCGAAGATCGTCGTCCAGGAAGTCGTCAACGTCGTCATCGTCAGCCGGTACGGCGGGCTTAACAGCGGATTGGACAGCAGGCTTTGCGACGGGCTGCGAGGCCGGCTGCACGGGAGCCGTAGGCTCGACGGCTGCGCCATTGTTGAGCTTCTGCTTCATCTCCATCAGCTCCTGCATCATGCGCTGCGTTTCCTCGCGTTCCTCGCGGAGCTGATCGCGTTCCTTTTGCAGCTCGGTTTGCTGCTCCTTCTTATACTGCCGGAACAGGCGGACACAGCGCAGGCCCTCCATCAGGATCAGCAGCAGGAAGGGAAGGAGGATGCAGATGATATAGCCGGTAGTGGTTTTCAGAAACTGGAACAGGCGGCCGACCTTCGGGATGCTGCCCTCGTACTTACCGACCACATAGGGGTAGGTGACGACGGTGGAGTCATCAATGCCGGTGGTGGTGCCATAGGTGATAAAGCCCGGTTCGCCGTTTTCATCGGTCGTGAGCGCTCGGATCTTATGGGTCACGATCTCGCCGTAATTCTCAGTATTCTGCGAGGTATAGGCGACGATGTCGCCCTCTTTCAGTGTCGCGGGGTCCGTTTCCTTGACAAGAACGAGATCGCCCGCATCGAAATCCGTCGCCGACATGGAGTCGGACAGGACGATGAACGCCTTATAGCCGAACAGGTTGCGGTCGGCGCGGTCAAAGGTCCGGACCGACACAATTGTGAAGATCATCATGCAAACGGCGACCGCAACGATCAGCCAGACGAAGATATTGCGAATCACCCTCAAAGCCTTCATAGATCAAATCCTCCGTAATCAATCTTGCCGTATCTCAATCGAACAGGCGATTGGGATTGTTCTTGGTCTGCGTTGCGTCGGCGCACAGGGTAAAGGACAGCGAAAGGTTCTGCGCCGCGTTGCCGCTGTCCTCCGGGAAGTGGAAGCGTGCCGTCAGCGCCCGACGCTCGCCCACACGGAGCAGATCATCCGCCGCCGCTATGTTTTGCTTTGTCAGCTCCGCGGCCTTACCGGAATAGAGCGTCTTATCGCCGTCGAGAATGGTGACCTCCAGCACGTCGGCAAGGCCGCCGGACACCTGATCGAAGTAAAGACGGTAATACACATCCCACGTGCTCTCGTTTTCAATGAAAAACTCCTTATTCACCGTCATGCCCGGCTCGAACAGGAACTCCTCCTCGCGGATAATGGGCTTGCCGTCGTTCAGGTTGATTTTCACCGCGCCGGTCCGGAAGAGGTTATTCTCGACCGAAACCGAGGCGTAGACCAGTGCGAACGTCGTAATGGCAAGGCAAACTGCAAGGACCACGACCAGCGCGATCGCCCCGGTCAGCCGGGTAGCTGTCTTTTTCTTATCCATGCTCCTCACCCTTTCTGCGGCGGTATATGATCAGCACGATCAGGCAGGCTGCGCCGGAAGCAACCGCAAGCGTCAGCCACAGCGTGAAATGAGAATCCGTGCCGGTCGGCGGGGTCAGATTGCCTGTTTCCTCGATCCACCAGCGGAAATCGGCGATCAGGCTCTTTTGCTGATATTCGTTGCCGACCGAGGTGTCAAGGTAGGCCGTAATCTCGTAATACAGCTCGTCGGACGTGCGCTTGGCCGACGAGAGCTTGTGCGTCAGGCTCTTGGGCATATCGCGCATCAGACCGTCGTACAGCACCCTGCCGTTATCGGAAAGCAGGACGACGCGGACCTTCAGGACCTCGGCGAGCTTTTCATAGCCGGGGCGAATGTCGGCATGATAATGCACGGTGACCTTATCCTCATAGGAAACCTTGATGCGGAAGTATTTCGTTACCACATCGCCGGGGAACAGATTCTCAGCCTTGAACGGCGTGTTATCGTCTGCCTTTCCTTTATAAAGGTCGATCGTTGCAGCCTTGCGCTTGGAGGTACCGTTGTTATTCGACGGCTTAGTCGTCGCTGGGGCAGTGGCGGTCGTCGAGCGCTCCGTTGGGACTACGGTCGCATCCTCCGTAGCGGCCGTCGCCGCACCCGTGGGTTCGTCCGTTGCGGCCTCTGTCGGCTGCGTTTCCGGCAGCGTCGGGGCCGTTGACGTATCCAGAGAAATCAGGTTATCCGGCACGGAAACCGTTGCCTCGGACCCGCCGAAAAAGCCGTTGCTGATGAGCGTTCCGACCAGTCCGCCGAGGCTCAAAGCAAGCACAACGCCAAGAATGATCGCAACAAGACGCAGCTTCTTCTTTTTTTGCTCCATAACAGTTCTCACTCTCCGTCCAATACATTGCACCTTCGTGCAGAATCATACGGATAGATTATAGCACTACCTGCCGCATTACGCAAGCCCGTTTCATAGAAAAACGACAAGAATTTTCAATCTTATATCTATCATTCAATTTCCCGGCGGAATTCGACAAAAATCCCGTCCGTAAACGCGCTTGTCGCGTTTCCGGACGGGGTAAGCAGCGCTGTTATACGCCAGTCATGGATTCGAGCACCGTCATTTCCTCCGGATTGATGCCCTTGTGCATGGCGAGGCCTTCCTCGATATCAACGGAGCACGTTTTGCCGGAGCGGATGCAGATGAGGCGATTCTCCTCACCGTTGGCAAGCGAATCGACGGCGTGGTAGCCCATTCGAGTCGCCGTAACGCGATCGCGGCCGGACGGTGTACCACCGCGCTGGATGTGGCCGAGGACGGTCACGCGCGGGTCGATGCAGATCTCGTCCTTGATGCGCGCCGCAACGTCAAAGGCACTGCCGGCACCCTCAGCGACAACGACCATGTAATGTGTAAAGCCATTGAGGCGGGCATTGCGGATCTTATCGATGATCTCCGCCTCGAATTCATCCTTGTTCTCCGGCACCAGCACCGCCGTCGCACCGATGGCCAGGCCGACGTACAGCGCCAGATGACCGGCGTTGCGGCCCATGACCTCAACGACGGAGCAGCGCTCATGCGACTGCATGGTATCGCGCAGCTTATCGATGCACTCGATGGCCGTGTTAGCGGCAGTGTCGAAGCCGATGCAGTAATCGGTACACGCGATGTCATTATCGATCGTTCCCGGAATGCCGATCATCGGAATCCCCAGCTTGGAGAGCGCCAGTGCGCCGCGGAACGTGCCGTCGCCGCCGATGGCGACGATACCGTCCAGGCCGAGGAGCTTGCAGGTACACAGTGCCTTCTGGCGGCCTTCCTCAGTCATGAATTCCGTGCTGCGGGCGGTGTAGAGGACCGTGCCGCCCCGATTGATGATGTGCGCGACACTTTTTTCGTCCATGCGGACGAAATCGCCGTTAATCAGGCCGTTCCAGCCGCGCCGGATGCCCACGACCTCGATACCACGGAAGATCGCCGTGCGGACGACCGCACGGACTGCCGCATTCATGCCGGGCGCGTCGCCGCCGCTGGTCAGAACGCCGATTCGTTTCACTTTGCTTTCTGTCATAATTTATCACCTGCTCCCGCCGGTATCCCGACGAATTTTTTCTTTATTTTATTCTATTTTTCTCCGTTTGTAAAGTAGACAATTTGCCAAAGATGTGGTATGTTTGAGCTATCTTTTTCAGGAGGTTTTTGCGCCATGTTTGATGCTGCAAAAGTGAAATGTGAAGCGGTCGCGTGGATTCGCGGCTGGTTTGAGAAGAACGGAAAGGGCTGCAAGGCCATCGTCGGTATCTCCGGCGGCAAGGACAGCTCCGTCGCCGCCGCGCTGTGCGTCGAGGCGCTGGGGAAGGACCGCGTGATCGGCGTTCTGATGCCGAACGGCGAGCAAAGCGACATCGCCATGAGCCGCCTGCTGGTATCACACCTCGGCATTGAACATTACGTTGTCAATATCCATGACGGCTATCAGGGTCTGCTCGGCGAGGTGCGGCAGGCCCTCGGCACAGTCAGCCGCGATACGGAGATCAACCTCGCGCCGCGTCTGAGAATGTCCACGCTCTACGCCGTCGCCCAGAGCCGCAACGGCCGCGTCGCCAACACCTGCAATTTGTCCGAGGACTGGGTCGGCTATTCCACGCGCTACGGCGACAGCGCCGGCGATTTCAGCCCGCTGTCCATGCTCTGCGTCCGCGAGGTCAAGGCGCTCGGTAGGGAACTGGGGCTGCCGGAATGCCTGGTCGAGAAGGTCCCGATTGACGGCCTCTGCGGTCAAACCGACGAGGAAAAGCTCGGCTTTACCTACGCCACGCTCGACGCGTACATCCGCGACGGTGTCGAGCCGGACGCGGCCACCAAGGCCCGCATCGACCGGCTGTATGAGCTGAACCGCTTCAAGGTGCGGTTCATGGACGTTTTTCCGTATCAGCCGGAGTGACACCGCAATTCCGGACAGAGCGGCTCCTCCTGCGGCATCTGGAATGGACGGATGCGCGGTCGCTGACCGTCTGGCGCAACGACGCAGC
The DNA here is from genome assembly GCA_902477055.1 of uncultured Eubacteriales bacterium. GTDB lineage: Bacteria > Bacillota > Clostridia > Oscillospirales > Oscillospiraceae > JAZOXB01. The sequence goes on along the minus strand of CABSFY010000070.1, from coordinate 7,522 downwards.
CTGCCGCCGGTATCAGTGTTGGAAGCAACGAAGTCTGCCGCCCCTGCGGTGCTTCGTCCTGCGCTACCGCCGCAGCCGCCTGTTTTCCTTACAGCGGGAGCAGCACTACGCCGTCTGCCTGCGCGGCGGAGTGCTAATTGGTGATGTTACAATATTTTTTATTCGTAACAGTAGCGTCAGTGTCGGCTATACGGTCTTTCCTCCGTTCCAGCGGAACGGCTATGCCTACGAGCTGCTTTCCGCACTCCTGCCGCTGCTTCATGAGGTCTATCAGCTCGACATTTTTGCCCTCGTACATCCGGAAAATATTGCAAGCATTTCCCTGCTAAAAAAGCTGGATTTCTTTCTATCGCAGGAAAATTACGAAGAAAATGTAGACGTTTATACGCTGCCGTATCGCAAGCAGAAGGGGAGTGCGGCAACATGAGCAGACTGCGGAAGGGGAGCAGACGATGAAAACGCATACCGCTCCGGACGGGCATATGCGCGCACGCATACGACAGCGGGAAACGTCGAAGCTGCCTCATATCAAAGGAGAACTGCGTGATGATAACGATCGAAATAATGACGCGTGAGTTGTGCCATAAACTGTATCGGGATTTTCAAAACGACCCATGCATCTACGAAGATATGGCAAAATTTGCACCTTTTACGTATCAGGAAGCGTGGGTCAATGCCTATTTCGACCGCCAAGCCGCAAAGCAGCGCATTTACTTCGCCGTTATGCTTGACGGACAGCCCATCGGCGAGGTGCTTCTCAAACAGATCAATCAGGAAAACCGCTCCTGCGTTCTCGGCATTCATCTTCAAAATGATACCGTAAAAGGGAAGGGCTACGGAACGTGCGCCGAAACCCTTGCCATAGAATATGCCTTTGATCGTCTTGGGCTGGCGACCGTATACGCCGATGCCGTTCGGAAAAACACGCGCAGCCAACACGTCCTGGAAAAAGTCGGCTTCCGCTTCATCCGCGAGGATGAAACCTTTCGGTATTATAAAATCGAGCGGTCGGAAGCAAAAAAACAGCCCAACGAAGCTGCACCAACTAACTAACGACTGTCCCGCTTTCTGAAAGCCACGCCCGCACAACCCGGCAGGGAGGAAGCTATCTTTTTTTCGCCAGTTCATTTTCCGCATCGTTCAAACTCCAAGGTCTTTTACCGCTATTCCTACGAACGCAACAAAATAAAAATTTTGTTGCGTTCGGGGAGAGGTTGTGGTATAATTGGGACAGGATGGGTTTGGCGGCTTGGTTGGGCGGTTGCGTGGTGTTGGATTGCGGGTAACTCTCCAAAATCACAGCTTTGCGGTATTGACGGCCGGTGGCCTCGCACGAACCCTTCATTTACGGCAAAAAGCGATTGCACATGCCAAGCATTTATGTCCTCCAGTTTATTCGCTGTCGGTTGCACGATTACATATTTTCACAACTCGGAGTGTCACCTTGCTCTGATTTGATATTCTTGCACTGAATCACATAACTATCTATCCGTTTTTCGGAGGTTTACAATGAATCAATACGGTGATGCGCCACAGGTTTTGCGGGAGTTTCTTTCTTATCACGAAACCATCAAGGGCCAGTCGGCGCGGACGATCAGCGAATACTATCTTGATCTGCGGATGTTTTTGCGATTTATGAAGCTCATAAAGTCTGAAATGCCCTACAGCACGCCGTTGGAGGAAATTTCGATTCAGGATATTGATCTTGAATTCATAAAAACGATAACGATTACTGATATTTTTGACTACCTTTCCTATCTGGCCAATGACCGGCAAACGGACGGCGGTGATGCATCTGGTATCGGCGCGGCGGCGCGGGCGCGGAAGCTGTCGGCGATCAAGTCTTTTTACAAGTATCTGACCGTCCGCACGAAGCAGCTGACGGAAAATCCGGTGAAGGATGTCGAATATCCGAAAATTCGCAAGTCCCTCCCCCGCTATCTGACGTTGGAGGAATCCAAGCGGCTTCTCGCTGCGGTCGAAGGGCCGAACGCCAAGCGGGATTATGCAATTTTAATGCTATTTTTGAATTGCGGTATTCGGCGGTCGGAGCTGGTCGGATTGAATTTGTCCAATGTTTATGAGGACAGAATACGCGTCATTGGCAAAGGCAACAAAGAGCGCATTGTCTATTTTGGCTCCGCGTGTCGTGCGGCAATCGAAGCATACCTGCCCGAACGCAACAAAAAAGTACTGTCGGACAACAAGGCGCTGTTCGGGTCGCGGGATAATAACCGGATCAGCGTGACGGCCGTTCACCGGCTGGTGAAGAAATATATGCTGCTGGCGGGCCTCGATCCCTCGCAGTATTCCGCGCACAAGCTGCGGCATACCGCCGCAACGCTGATGGTTTCCAACGGCGTTGACATCAAGACGGTGCAGGAGGTTCTGGGTCACGAACACCTGAACACAACTGAAATTTACACCCACATCGAAAGCACTGAGCTGAAAATCGCGGCTGAGGCCAATCCCCTCGCCCACTTAGAAATGGAGAAACATCATGACTAATACGATCTTATTTGATTTGGACGGAACGCTGCTGAATACGCTGGAAGATTTGAAAAACAGCGTCAATTTTGCACTGAAAAAGTTCGGATATTCTGAAAAAACGTTGGAACAGGTCCGTGCCTCTGTCGGAAACGGCCTGCGGCGACTGATTGAGCTTTCCGTCCCGGAGGGTACATCAAGTGAAACTGTCGATGCCGTACTGGTAACGATGAAATTGCACTATCAGGACCATTGTGCGATAAAAACTGCCCCGTATCCCGGAATTTTGGAGCTTTTAGACCAGTTAAAGGCCGCTGGCTTCCGCATGGCGATCGTATCGAACAAGGCGGCGCCGATGACGGAGCAGCTTCGGCAAAAATTCTTTGCTGCACAGGTCCCGTTTGCCTTCGGCGAGTCGGCGGAGCTGCGGCGAAAGCCGTGGCCGGATATGCCGGTGGCCGCGCTGAAACAGCTCGGAAGCACTGCCGAAAGCAGCGTCTACGTCGGTGACTCCGAGGTCGATGTTCAGACCGCCAGAAACGCAGGAATCCCCTGCCTGAGTGTCGGCTGGGGATTCCGTTCGGCGCAGGAGCTGCATGACGCCGGTGTCTCTGAAATTTTCAACACACCGCAGGAACTTCTGAACGAGCTGCTTTCGCGTGCCTCTGCTTAAACTGTAACGGTATATTTTTAATTCCTACTAACATATTAGCAATAGGGTCAAGTATCATATCAAACTCTCCGGCGTAGCGCACCAGCGCTGCGCCGAATTTCATTTTATAGCAATGCAGACCGAATTTCGAATTCGCTTCGACCGGCTCTCCCTCCACGCCGCGCAGATCGAACCGGTTGCAGCCGTTTTCAATCGCGTCGCACTGCATTTTATATTGCAGAATCTCATTCGGGTGCAGATACAGGTACGCGTTGTCGGAACAGCCGTAGAAAAACGATGCCGTCGTCCCATAGCGAACCATAATCGTCGCCGCGATCGTCTGTCCGTTATTCCTTGCAAGATAAAGCGTCGCATTTTTCGGCATCTGCGTTAAAATATCGTGAAAATACCGCTCCGGTCGGGGCGTAAAACCGTTCTTTTTCGCGGTCTGAGCCATCATGCGGCAAAAATCCGGCAAATCCAGAACGCTGCCGTGGCAAATTTCCAGACCGTTTTGCTGCGCCAATCGGACGTTCCGCCGCATCGACGGATGGTAACGCAGCAAAAGCGTTTCTGATGTTTGGCCGGTCAGGTCAATGACGTAATTATACCGCGCTTGAAACAGAGAAAAATCTGTGGCTGTTTTCAGCCGAAAGCCGTATTTTTTCAGGAATTCGACCTTTTTACTGTCTGTTTCGTCGATTGCCGGGTCAATGCGCAGAAGATATGCCTTTCGCTCCTTTCCGAGCGTCCGCGCAGCAATCAGAAGCTCCACAGCAGTCGCGTTATCCAGCGCGACCGGCCCGCGCGGGGCGTACAGCAGACAGCGGTTCAGGCCGTGCAGCCGATGCTCCAGCAGGGCCATCGTGCCGCGAATCTCGCCCCGCGCGTTGCGGCAAATGAGGCCGAACCACCCCCAGTCCGACTTCACGCGCCCCCAGAGGGAGCTTTGCAGAAAGCTCCCGTTTTCCTCCACAAAAGCGTCCAGCGCTGCAGCGCCGTCCAACGCAACTCGTTCGATCATAGATAACATCCTCCCTTAGAACAAGTATGTTATACCATGCGATTGCATCACGATTGGCGCAGGAATGTATCAGAGTTGTATCACGGCGTTTTTTCGTTTACGGCGGTATCGTCAGGATATTCGCCGGTGAGAATCCATTGGGCATTCTCCGGCGTTTCGATGCGCCATGTTAGGACTTGCATAACCGTGCTGTAATGCAGCGAGAAGCCAACGCTCACACCATCGACCGTGAAGCGCTGTGCATAAAGATAGTAATCAATTGAGGGGTCAGAAAGAAACAGCCATGTGCCGTAATCGTCTTTTTGCTCCGCGCCGTAGTATTCGGCCCAATCCGGGGCCATCCCGTTGACGTAAGCGGTGTTCAGCATATGGCTTTCACTGTCCACTGCATACGGCTCATAGGTGTTTAAGGAAATATAAATTACTTTATAGGTCTGTGTATCGAGCAATACATAGGTTGTTCCGTCATAATATTGGACGCGGTATACCGAAAGGCTTTCGCCTAGGTCCGCATCCAGCAGGACAGACCGGCTAATCTCAAACGCTTCGTAGGCGAGCAGCCATTCGTGGACAGCACTGCTGATGAGGTTTTTTTCTTTCAGCGTGTCCAGCTCAGCATAATAACGGTCACGAATCTCCTCATCGTCCGTGATGGCACCGAAATCAAACTGTGCGGCGCGGTCTTGACGGGCGATTAGGGCGAGCTTCTCGCCCATAGAGAGGCTTGCACCGGTTCCCTGCCACGTCGGCGTGACATCCGCAGAGGCAAAAACGCGGCTTTCCATGCGCTTCTCCTTTGCCGACAGCAGCAGGCCGGGCAGCAGAAACGCCCCAGCCAGAATCAAAAGCGTTGGAAGCAGCCACCAAAAGCGTTTCATGCTCCCTCACCTCCAAACATCAGCGTTACCGCCGTCCCATTCCCCGGCTCACTGCGAAAGGAAAGTCGGGCGTGATGGACCTCGGCAATCTTTTGGCAGAGGGCGAGGCCCAGGCCTGCGCCGCCCTCGGCTCTGGCGCGGGATTTATCGACCATGAAGAACGGCTCGATAATGCGCTTAAGCTGATCGGCAGGGATGCCGCGTCCGCGATCGATCACACTCAGGCTGTAACCCGCCTCCGTACGGAGGCCGCGAAGCAAAATCACGCTGCCCTCATCGGAGGCCTTTCGCGCATTATCGATCAAATTATACAGCAGCGTCTTGAACAGCTCAGCAGCCAGTGGCAGCGTGCAGTCCTCGACGCGGATTTCCAGGGAAATACGCTTCTGCCGCAAATGATAGGCAGCGCTGTCCGCTGTTTCCTGCACAAGGCGCAGGATGTGGCACGGCACCAGCTCCGGCGCTTCCTTTTCCAGCGCAAAAAGGTCCAGCAGAGCGAAGGAGAGCGCCTCCAGACGCCGGCCCTCCTTAAAGATATAGTTCGCCGCATCCATTTGCAGGCGCGGCGGGAGCTGGCGGCTGCGGAGGGTGTCGGCGTAGCCGATGACGGACGTGAGCGGGGTCTTCAGCTCATGGGCAAAGCTGGCAGTGAACTCCTTCTGCCGCTCGACCGCGTCGTTCAGCTCCCAAATTTTATGCTCCAACGAGTCAGCCATGGCATTAAAATCCTGCGCAAGCTGCCCCAGCTCGTCCTTCGAGCGCACGGAAACGCGCCGCTCGTAATGTCCGGCGGAAAATTGCTTCGCCGTCCGCGAGATGCGGCGGATGGGCCGCGTCAGCACCACGGTAAAGAGTGAGGTGATCAGGGTGCAGACCACGAGAATTGCCGCCATGATAAGACGGCTGCGGCGAAGGTTGTCCCGCGCCGCCGTAAAGATCGAAGTTGCCTCTTCGCAAACCTCCATCGTGTAGGTCCGCTCCAGCAGCGTCGTTTTCTGCCGGGAGAGCAGATAAACCGTTTCGCCCTCACGGACGACAGTCGTTTCCATGCTTTCTCCGCAATCGCCCGTTGGCAGCAGTGCGATACCGCTGGTCAGGTAGATCAGCTTTCCGTCTGCATCCGTTACACGGAACTGATAGCTCTGGCTCAGGTTGCCTTCGCGCAGGATGCTTTGCAGCAGCTCGTCGGGTTGCTTCTGGAACGAAAACACGCTCTGCCCGACGACGAGCGCCTGTACCGTCAGCGTGAACATCCGCAGCTCCTTCTGGCTGTCCTCGATCGCTGCGTCGAGCTGCGCCGAGAAAACGTCGCTCACCAGCAGATAGCTGCCGAGCGAAAGCGCCAGCGCAAGCAAAATCGTCACCGCAACGATCATTTTCCACGTAAATTTCAAGTCGAAACCTCCAAGCGATAACCGACCTTATAGATTGCGACGAGCTTATCCTGCCAGCCGAGCTTTTTTCGCAGGCGCTGCACGTGCAGATCGACCGTGCGGCTGTCGCCGGTGTATTCGTTCTCCCAGACGCGCTCATAGATCGTATCGCGAAAGAGCGCAATATTCCGGTTGCGGACGAACAAGAGCAGCAGCTCGTATTCCTTATGCGTCAGCGTAACCGGCACGCCGCCGCGCGTGACGAGCATGGACCTCGGTTCGATGACCACGTCGTTGATGACATAGCGCTCCTCGGTCTTTCCGGCGCGGCGCAGGACAGTTTCGACCCGCGCGATCAGCTCCACGATCTCAAAGGGCTTCACCAGATAGTCGTCCGCACCGGCACGGAGTCCCTGCACGCGGTCGTTCACGCTGCCCAGCGCCGTGATAAAAATCACCGGCGTTCCCGTCGGACGAATTTGCTCCATCAGCTCAAAGCCGTTCGCCCCCGGCAGCATGATATCCAATAAAATCAAATCGAATGTCGTTTCCTCGATCAGATCCGCCGCAGCCATCCCGTCGCCGACCGTGACACACTGATAGCCGCAGGCCGTCAGATTCATGTCGATCAGATTTGCAATTGCTTTTTCGTCCTCAACGATCAGAATTTTCATGTACTCTACCTCCCGCGCCTATTTTGCATCAGAATTGTATCAATTTCCCATCATCCGGTGCGCGGAATCCCGAAAATATTTTACCACACTTTGCCGTATATGGCAAGCCGCCGGGGTTGCTGTTCCCCGGCGGTGGATTTGGCGGGCTAATCCTGCCGTTCGTGCTGCGTTCCGAAGTAAAAGGAGATCACGACGGTGAACACCGTGATGAACTCCTGCGCGGAGACTGTACCCTTGCCCGCAAGGACGCAAAAAATCACCGTCAACAGCACCGTGACGATGGATTTCACGCACAGCAGACGGCTCAGCCGCTCCTTCATGCTCTCACCCCCGCACCATTCTATGCGTGGGCGCGAATAAACGCGAAAGCCCTGCCGCAAGTGGCTTGCGGCAGGGGCTTCAGCTTGTCAAAAAAGTCCTCACGGACTTTTCCG
>CABSFY010000069.1 GCA_902477055.1 uncultured Eubacteriales bacterium | reverse complement strand
AAATTGCAAAATAATCTTCCTTATTCCTATTTTGCAATTTTGAAAGCAGCTTGTCGGAAAAGTCCGTGAGGACTTTTTTGACAAGCTGAGAGGGACTGCCTTGCGGCAGTCCCTCAAATTTTATTCGTCCAACGTTTCCTTCAGCTCCAGCCCCGGATTGCGGCGAATCGTGAAATCGATCGCCCACGGGCTGGAAAATACCAGCAGCTTGTGGCCGCGATAGTCCTCCAGCAGCTCCGCGTCGCTGGAAAGGTTCAGGTCGCTTTCCTCGCACGGGCTTTTGGCGATGAACCGCAGGACCTCATAGGGCAGCCCCTCCATCCGCAGCTCCACGCCGTACTCCGACAGCATCCGGTAGCGGAATACGTCAAATTGCAGCGTGCCAACGACGCCAACGATGACCTCCTCCATACCGGTGTTCGGCAGCTTGAAGATCTGGATGGCGCCCTCCTGCGCAATCTGCTCCGTGCCCTTGACGAACTGCTTGCGCTTCATCGTATCCTTCGGGCTGACGCGGGAGAAATTCTCCGGCGCGAACGTCGGGATTCCCGCGAACCGGAACTTTTTGCCCGGCATGGTGATGGTATCGCCGATGGAGAAAATGCCGGGGTCGAACACGCCGATGATATCGCCCGCGTAGGCCTCGTCGATGATCTCGCGCTCCTGCGCCATGAGCTGCTGCGGCTGCGACAGGCGCAGCTTTTTGTTGCCCTGCACATGGAACACTTCTGCGTCGCGCTCGAACTTGCCCGAACAGATGCGCATAAACGCCAGCCGGTCGCGATGCGCCTTGTTCATGTTTGCCTGAATTTTGAACACAAACGCCGAAAAATCGGGAGAAAACGCGTCAATTACCCCACAATCGGCAACTCTCGACAGCGGCGGCGGGGTCATCTGCAAAAACGCCTCCAAAAACGGCTCCACGCCGAAATTCGTCAGCGCCGACCCGAAGAACACCGGGCTAAGCTCGCCCCGGCGCACCTCGTCCATGTCAAATTCGCGCCCCGCACCCAACAGCTCCACGTCATCGCGCAGCTGCTGCCACCGCGCCGCACCGATATGCTCGGCCACCGCCGGGTCGTCCAGCGCAATCTCCAGCCGGTCGGCGCGCTTCTTGCCGGAAACGCCGGAGAAAAAGTTGATCTGGCTCCTCTGCCGGTCGTAAACGCCCTGAAATTCCTTGCCGCAGCCGATGGGCCAGTTGACGGCGTAGGTTTCAATTCCCAGCTCACGCTCCAGCTCATCGAGCAGGTCGAAGGGGTCCTTCGCCTCGCGGTCGAGCTTGTTGATAAACGTAAAAATCGGAATATGCCGCATGGCGCAGACCTTAAAGAGCTTGCGCGTCTGCGGCTCGACACCCTTCGCGCCGTCGATCACCATGACCGCCGAGTCCGCCGCCATCAGCGTCCGGTACGTATCCTCGGAAAAGTCCTGGTGGCCCGGCGTGTCCAGAATGTTGATGCAAAAGCCCTCGTATTGAAACTGCATCACGGAGCTGGTAACGGAAATGCCGCGCTGCTTTTCGATCTCCATCCAGTCGGAAACAGCGGCACGGGAATTTTTCTTTCCCTTGACCGCGCCGGCCTGCGCGATGGCCCCGCCGTAGAGCAGGAATTTCTCGGTCAATGTGGTTTTACCCGCGTCCGGGTGGGAGATGATAGCAAAGGTGCGCCGTCTGCCGATCTCCTGCCGCAAGGTTGACATAATATCTTTACTCCTTCAATGGTCCCGCGATTCGGACCCGCAAATTCAACATATTTTACCACAAGCCGGAGGCAAATACAAGGGAAAGTGTGATTTTTCGGAAATTTGTTGCAATGTTCCCTGCTTCCTGCTATAATCGAAGCAAACAATTCCAAGGAGGGTTCAAAATGAACTGGAACCTGCTGCTCGAAGCAGCGACGGAGGCCGTAACAGAGGCCGCAGAAACCGCCGCTGCCAACCCGATGGACCTTGTCCAGATGATGGACGTTTTGATGGAGGTCCTGCTGTTCGGCTGCGGCGTGTACGCGCTGTTTTCGGCGATCAAGCTGCGCAAGCTGTGCTATCTTTTCCCGAACACCTTTATCTACCCCGGCGACTGCAAACCCGACGAATGCAGCGACGTGCTGGGCTTCATCGACTACATTTTCCCGCGGCTGGCGCTGCTCGGTGCCGGGATGCTGATTCTCGGTGCGCTGTTCCTCGTGAATATGCTGGTCATCAAGATCGACGCCATCTGGGTCAACGTTCTGAGCATCGTCCTGCCGCTGGCGCTGTTTGCGTGGTACATCGTTGTGCAGCGTAAAGCAGCTAAGAGGTTCTGGTAATATGAACATTGTCGTTCTGGAGGGCTATGCCTCCAATCCGCATGACATGGACTGGGATGGCTTCCGCCAATTCGGCGAGCTGACCGTCTATGACTTCACCGCGCCGGAGCAGATCGTCGAGCGCAGCCGCGACGCGGAGATCGTTTTCATCAACAAATCCCCCATGACCGCCGAGGTCATCGCCGCCTGCCCGAAGCTGCGCATGATCGGTATTCTGGCCACCGGCTACAACATCGTCGATCTCGCCGCCGCGAAGGCCCACGGGGTCACGGTCTGCAACGTCCCCGGTTATTCCACGAACGCCGTGGCGCAGATGACCTGGGCGCTGCTGCTCGAAACAACGCAGCACGTTGGTTTACATAACGCCTCCGTCCACGCCGGACAATGGCAGGCCGCGCCCACGTTCTGCTACTGGAACGCCCCGCTTTCGGAGCTGGCCGGGAAAACGATGGGCATCGTCGGCTACGGCGCGATCGGCAAGGCGGTCGGCGCGGTCGCGCAGGCGTTCGGAATGCACCTGCTCGTCACCGCGCGGCATCCGAAGCCCGTCCCGGATGGCGCGGAATTCGTCGCCCTGCCGGAGCTGCTGCGCCGGTCCGATGTCGTCAGCCTGCACTGCCCGCAGACAGCAGAAAATCTGCACATGATCGACGCGGCCGCCCTCGCGCAGATGAAGGACGGGGCAACGCTGCTCAACACCGCCCGCGGCGGTCTGATCGACGAAGCCGCCGTCACCGCCGCACTGGAAAGCGGCAAGCTGGCCTATTACTGCGCCGATGTCGTGTCCAAGGAGCCGATCGACCCGGGCAATCCCCTGCTCACCGCGCCGAACTGCATCTTAACGCCGCATATCGCCTGGGCGCCGAAGGAAACGCGCGTCCGCCTGCACGCCGCCGCCGTGGAAAACCTCCGCGCCTTCCTCGCCGGAGCCCCGCAGAACGTCGTCAACCCATAACCCCCACCGTCCGCCGCCCGGAGCCACCCAACCGCCCGAAGGAAGGAAGTAGTATTAAAATGCGTTATTTCTGTATTCTCCTCTGCGCGGCGCTGCTGCTCAGCCTCTGCGCCTGCACCGCCGCACCGCAGCCGACCGATGCTCCCACCGACCCGCCAACGCAAGCCGAACCCGTGACCGAACCGGCAACGGAACCGGAAACGACCGGTGACGAATTCCCGACGGCGGTCCTCAGCGAATACTCCAAAGAGGTCTACGTTCGCGTCACCTATCCCATTCTCCCGTCGGCCACGGCAAACGCCGCGATCGAGGCCTTTGCCAAGGAAATGATCGCACAGTACTGTCCGGAGGCAGACGCAGTGACCTTGGAAACGGAAGTGCCGGAACATCCACCGGAGGCACAGGACAGCGCTCGGTCGCTGGAGTTGTTTGGACGTGTAACATTCCAGTCAGACGAGCTGGTGTGCGTCGTGCTGGAGGGGCTGCACAACGTGCGGACCGCCGCACATCCGAACCACCTGTTCTCCACGCGGAATTTTGACCCGCAGACCGGCGAAACGCTTCGCTTTGCCGACCGTTACGTGATCGACGAAGCTCTGTACGAAGCCTTCGCCGCCAGCGCCGAGGCCGTCCTCACCGAGCAAGCTGGCGGCAAATGGCCGGAGGGCTGGGGCGGCTTCGCCGAAATGTTCTGTGACAAAGATGCATTCATCGCCGGCCTGACCGCAGAGGAGGAATACCACGTCCTCTACACCGGCGACGGCCTCTTCATCAGCTTCCCCGTCCCCTTCGCCCTTGGCGGCCACATGGAGATCCCCATCCCCGACAGCGCCCTGACCCCCATTTCCTGACCCGCCAAAAAATCAGCAGGAGCCGTCGTTTGGCGGCTCCTGCTTTCAGGTCATTGCAAACGTCCGTCCTTGTCATTGCGAAGCCCTGAAAGGGCTGCGGCAATCTCGCGGAATTATTTCGATAACTCGACAGCTTTCGGCGAATTCGGAGCTGCCTGCACGAGATTGCCACGGCCTACGGCCTCGCAATGACACGCGGGGGTAGTTCCCCGGTATGCAAGGCAGGAGCCGTCGCGTGGCGGCTCCTGCTTTGCTTTATTTCTGTTCGATTTTCTGGACGTAGCGCATCAGGATGGCGGCGACTTGGGCGCGGGTGGCGTTGCCGGTAGGGTCGAGGAACACGCCGCGGCCCTCGTCCGTTCCGTTGATGAGGCCGGAGGCGTTGGCCCACGACAGCGCATCCTGCGCATAGGCGCTGACGCTCTTATCATCCGGGAAGCCGCTCAAATCCGCGCGGGCCTGCGTATCGTAGCCTTTTTTCTGCGCGTAGCGGTACAAAATCGTCGCGATTTGTTCTCGCGTTACGTTGCCGTCCGGATCGAAGCGCGTCGCGCTGACACCGTTGACCACGCCGTTTTCAAATGCCCAATCGAGCGCGGGTTCGTAATAATCGCCCTTCCGAATGTCGGTGAAGGGAGCTTTCCCCGCCGCGGCGGGCTGATTTTCCAGCCGCCAGAGGACCGTGACGAGCATCGCGCGGGTCATGCTGTCCTCCGGGGAGAACTGCGTCGCGCTGGTCCCGTTGAACAGCTTCCGCTTTGCGTTCCACTGCACCGCGTCGTAGTACCACGCGCTGCGCGGGACATCGGCGAAGCTGTAGTCCAGCTCCTCGCTCTCCGCGTTCGCAATGTAACGGATCGCACCGTACTGATAATTCACGGCGCTCTGGTAGGAGCCGAGGCCGATGCGGTTGAACATGACCGCCTCCGGGAACGGCACCTCGTTCCATTCCTTGCCCTTCGCGTCGAGGAGGCGATATTTGCGGTAGCCATCGCTTGTGCGCGTCGCGTTGACGATGCCGTAGGCCCCGCAGGTTTGCGGCATACCGTAGTACGTTTCGGACAGTACCTCGCCCGTCTTGGGGTCGGCGACGCGATAGTTCCGCTGATTCCGGTCGCAGAGGAACAAAACGCCGTTGAGCGGGACAAAATAGCTGTCCTCCGGTGCTTGCGCCACGCACGTCCCGTCCGGCAGGTACAGCAGCTGCGTATTATCCGCCTTCTGCACGGTCAGGCAGGGATAGTCCAGCCGATAGCCTGCACAGTCCGCAATTTTGGCGCGTTCCGTGCCGTCCGCGCCGAAAATCGTCAGCTCGTCGCCCTTTTGTGCGACGAAATAGTCGGTTTTCGGCGTATTATAACATTCCCACTGGCCCATCCTCGCATCGGAGAGCGGTGCCTCGATCTTTTCATACTCCGCCGGGACGATCGGCGTTCCCGTGCTGTCCAGTACGCCGAACGCATCCGGTGCCGTGGCCTGCACGATCAGGTCCGTGCTGAGCAGCCCGCTGCCGTAATAGCCGTCAAAGGTGCAAAGCTGCTTTCCCTGCTCGGACAGCAGCGTGTAGCGGCAGCGCGTATAGGTCTCGCGGAGCTCGCCGCTGCCGACGGTGTAGCTGTCCAAACGGACCCGGCGCAGCTCCATGCCGTTGAAGAAAGCCACATAGTCCAGTCCGGTTTGCAGGACCTCGCCGTCCATTGAGTACAGCGTGCTTCGGGTAAGAAGATATTTGCCGTCGTAGCACCCGACATCGGTGGCAGCGCCCGAAAATTCGACGCGATTGCCCTGAACGTCAAACAGCACATCCGCGATCCGGCCGGTAGACGGGTTGGGGTCCGATCTTGCAAAGTAGAGCTGATCCGTAAACGGCACGAGCGGCTTATAGTGGTTCGGACATTGGACCGCCTGCTTTTCCAGCGTCGCGGCAGAATACAGGTCCGCCGTCCGCTCGTCATAAAAAGCAAGAATTCCCTTGCCGAGTGCCGTGACATTGCAATAGAGGAACTCCGTCGCCTTCCCGGCCTCCGCGCTGTAGAGCGCGTACTTTCGTTCACCGTCGCGCGATTCAAGAGAAAACGTCGTATCGTTCAGAAACTGGATTCTCGCACAGGGTGTTTTCGGCGCAAAAACCACATTGCCGTGCGCATCGACCAAAACCGCCTCCCGCCCGTTACCGACGTTGCGATACGCGAGAAAATACGTGCTTTTTCCCATGGAAGGCGTACTCATAGCCGGATAGACATTATCATGATTCAGAAAAACGGCATCCGTCAGGTACTCGATCTTCGGGTACTCCGTTTCCTCCTCGGCAGAGGCCGGAAGGATGAGCAGCCCCGCCGCCATCGCAAGCAGCAGGAGCAGGCAAACGCTTCGTTGCAGCAGCTTCATGGTAGTTCTCCTCTTTTGTACTATTTGATTAGAATATATAACATGTGCCGTCTAATGTCAAGAAAAACTTTTCCGTAAAAAACCGCCCGACCGAAGCCGGCCGGGCAGTGTTGTCATATTACAGTGTCAAAGGCTCCAGCCGCGTCCGCACATAGCCGGGGACCTCTTGCTGCGGGATGTTCAGAATCAGCGCAAACTCGCCGTTGAGCATCCGCTCGGCATCGCGCAGCACCTGATCGTCGCCGGAGCGCAGATACTTTCCCTGCGACACCAGCTTCGTCCGCCGCAGGTGCAGCGTCCGCACCAGCCGCATCAGCGCCCGCCGGTCCCCGCTGAGCAGGACCTTCGCATACAGCGTCCGGCGCTCGTTCGCGTCGTCGAGCCACAGCGGCTCATCCTCCCGTGCGCCGTCGAGCAGCGCCTCCAGCTCCTCCGGCGAGAGGATGCGCTTCATCCGCGCCGTCAGCTCCTCGTTCTCCGCCGGAACATAGACAGTCGCGCCCTCGCGATAGACAGGGCTGAGAACGTAATATCGGCAGAGCTTCCCACCGACGCACAGCTTTTCCGTCCGCTCGACCCGACAGACGCCCTCCATTCCATACACGACCAAATCCCCGATCTGAAACATACTCTCACGCCCCTTTCTATAATAATTATACCATATTTTTGCAAGAATTGTCATGCGCAAAATCAACAAATTTTGCGTTTTCGCTGCGTTTCCAGACTTCTTACGCGAAAATCCGGCCAAGCTGCCGAATCTGCGCTTGCTTTTTTTCGCTTTGTCCGCTATGATGAAAAGAAACCGTCGAAGGGAGGCGCGGCCATGCAGGCTGGCGAAGCAACGATCTTATTTGAGGACGCAGCGCTGGTCGTCTGCGTGAAGCCGCGCGGCGTTCTCGCGGCGGCGGATGTGTCAGGCAAGCGATCGATGGCCGACCTGCTTGCGCCGCGCACCGTCTACCCCGTCCATCGCCTTGATCGCGACACACTCGGCCTGATGGTGTTCGCGAAAACGTCCGCAGCGGCAGCAGCCCTCTCGGCAGAGCTGGGCGGCGGCTTCTGCAAGGAATATCTCGCGCTCTGCGAAACCCCGCCGGTCCCGGCTTCCGGCGAGCTGAACGACCTGTTATATCACGATCGCGTGAGAAATAAGACCTACGTCGTGGCGCGTAAGCGGAACGGCGTGCGTCCGGCGCATCTGACCTACCGTGTGCTGGACGGCAGTCTGGTCCTCGTCCGGCTGCACACGGGCCGGACGCACCAGATTCGCGTCCAGTTCGCCTCCCGCGGCTGGCCGCTCTGCGGCGATCGGAAGTACGGCGCAAAAATCGGCGGCGAGCTGGCCCTCTGGGCCTATCGTCTGTCCTTTCGCCACCCGGACGGGCGCGAGCTGGCCTTCACTCTGCCGGAGAATTTCCTTCCGGCGGGCTTTTCCGCTTGTAAAATCGACGAAACTGCATTATAATAAAGAAAACAGCGTTACAAGGAGAGGAGTTCTCATGGCGCGAAATTGTTTGGATACTTATCTTGTCCCCGGCAAGCACATCCACCTGATCGGCATCGGCGGCGTTTCCATGCGGCCGCTGGGGCTGGTACTGCGCGGAATGGGCATGACCGTGACCGGCTCGGATATGAACGCATCCGTTTCCACCGACGAGCTGATTTCCAAGGGGATCACGGTTCACATCGGCCACAGCGCCGAAAATATCAAGGGCGCGGACTGCATCATCCGCACCGCCGCCGCCCATAACGACAACCCGGAGATTGCCGCCGCCCGCGCGATGGGCATCCCGGTGTTTGAACGCGCGCAGGCCTGGGGGCTCATCATGCGGGCGTATAAAAACGCCATCTGCATCTCCGGCACACACGGAAAAACCACCACGACCGCCATGATTACCCATATTTTCATGGAGGCGCAGCGCGACCCGACGGTCATGCTCGGCGGCTATCTTCCCCTGCTCAAGGCCGGTCATCGCGTCGGCAACGGCGACACCATCATCATGGAAAGCTGCGAATACTGCGACTCATTCCTGAATTTCTACCCGACCGTCGCGATCATCAACAACATCGAGGCCGACCATCTGGATTATTTCAAGGACCTTGCCGCCGTTGAGCGCTCGTTCCGCAAGTTTGCCGGCCTGGTCCCGCGCACGGGCCACGTCATCGCCAACGGCGACGATAAGAATACCGTCGAAACGCTCGACGATCTGCGCTATATTTCTTTCGGCCTTGACGAAAAAAACGACATTCACGCAGAAAAGCTGTCGGAGGACTTCCGCGACTTCGACGTAAACTGCTTCGGCAAAAAATACTGTCACGTGCATCTGAACGTCTACGGACGGCACAACGTCTATAACGCGCTGGCCGCCTCGGCCGCCGCTTACGTGATGAACGTAGACGGCGCAGCGGTCGCCGCCGGGCTGGAGACGTTCACCGGTGCCGGCCGTCGGCTGGAGCGCAAGGGAACCTACCATGGCGCGGCGGTCTACGACGACTATGCTCACCACCCCGGCGAGCTGCACGCGCTCATCGATGCGGTAAAAACGATGGGCTATCAGCGCATCATCGTCGCCTTCCAGCCGCACACCTACACGCGGACAAAGGCGCTGTTTTCCGACTTCGTTGCGGAGCTGAAGCGCGTGGACGTGGCCGTGCTGGCCGAAATTTACGCCGCCCGCGAGAGCAATAAGATCGGAATTTCCTCACGCGATCTGGCGCGGGAAATTCCCGGCGCACTGTTCTTTGAAACGCTGCCGGAGGTCGCCGCTTATCTTCGCGCCGTCGCAAAGGAGGGCGACATCATCCTCACCGTCGGCGCAGGCGATATCTACAAGGCCGGTGAGCTGCTGCTCCAGACCCCTTGACATTTCCCCGCCGTTATGGCAAACTGAAAGCAGGACGGAGCCTTTCGCAGCTGCTTTCTTGAGATTGCCACGGCCCCTTCGGGGCCGACCGGCAAGCGGAGAGCGCAGCTTGACGCGGCAATCCGTAGCTCCCGTCCCAAAATTGAAACATGAAATAACATAGGAGGTCGATGCTTATGCCCCCGATGGAATGGATATGGCTGGCGGCGATTGTTGTGTTCGCCGTGGCCGAGGCTTCAACGGCGGCACTCGTTTCACTGTGGTTTATCGGCGGCTCCATCGCCGGACTGATTGCCGCGCTGTGTCACGGGCCGCTGTGGCTGCAATTCGTGCTGTTCGTCGCCGTGTCGGCAATTCTGCTGCTGGCACTGCGGCCGCTGGTGCGCAGCCGCTTTAATCGCGGCCGCACGCCCACCAATGTCGAGCGCAACGTCGGTCAGGTTGCAATCGTCACCGAGGCGATCGACAATGTCCGCGCCCTCGGCGCCGTCCGGCTGTCCGGCGTGGAATGGTCCGCCCGCAGCGCCGACGGCGAAAGCATTCCGATCGATGTCCCCGTCCGCGTCGTCCGTGTGGACAGCACAAAACTCATCGTCGAACGTGTCGAATAAAAAGGAGGAATTCACTACATGGAAGCCATCATCATTATCGGCGTTCTTGCCCTGTTGGTTCTAATCATTCTCGTGAAAAACATCTGTGTCGTGCAGCAGTCCCGCGCGTATGTCGTCGAGCGGCTGGGCGCGTTCCATAGCGTCTGGAGCGTCGGCATCCATTTCAAGGTGCCGTTCGTCGAGCGCATTGCCAAGCGCGTCAGCCTCAAGGAACAGGTGCTCGACTATCCGCCGCAGCCCGTCATTACAAAAGATAACGTTACGATGCAAATTGACACCGTTGTCTACTTCTCCATCACCGACCCGAAGCTCTACACCTACGGCGTTGAGCAGCCGATGGTCGCCATGGAAACGCTGACGGCCACGACCCTGCGTAACATCATCGGCGATCTGGAGCTGGACCAGACCCTGACCAGCCGCGATGTCATCAATACGAAGATGCGCGCCATTCTGGACGAAGCGACCGACCCGTGGGGCATCAAGGTCACGCGCGTGGAGCTGAAAAACATCCTCCCGCCGCAGGACATCCAGAACTCGATGGAAAAGCAGATGAAGGCCGAGCGTGACCGCCGTCAGGCCATTTTGCAGGCCGAAGGCACGAAGCACTCGCAGATTCTTGTCGCCGAGGGCGAGAAGGAATCCGCCATTCTCCGCGCCGACGCAGAAAAGCAGGCCGCCATTCTCCGCGCCGAGGGCCAGGCGCAGGCCATCCTCGCCGTTCAAAAGGCGACCGCCGAGGCCATGCGCCTGCTGAATGAGGCCTGCCCAAACGATCAGGTCATCAAGCTCAAGGCCCTCGAGGCCATGCAGAAGATCGCCGACGGCAAGGCCACAAAGATCATCATCCCCTCCGAAATTCAAGGCCTCGCAGGCCTCGCCACCGGCCTCGTCGAAGTGGCCAAGGACCCCAAAGCACCGGAAGCCTAACACCCGGCGCTCCAATAAAAATCAGACACCCACGTTTGTGGGCGTCTGATTTTTATTGCCTTTTATTGTTTGTTATATTTCTCAATGGCCAATCGCAGAAGCGTCAATGCACGGTCCAGCTCCTCACAGCAGAGGACGTAGGCGATGCGAATTTCGCTCTTGCCCGCGCCGGGGGTCGCGTAGAAGCCGCCGCCGGGGGCAAAAACGACCGTTTCGTTGTCCACGCTGAACTGCCGCAGCAGGAAGGTCTGGAAGCGCTCGGCATCATCCACGGGCAGCTTCGCCATCGTATAAAACGCGCCCTTCGGCTCGATGGTCACAACGCCGGGAATCTCCTTCAGCTTGCGGTAGCAAACGTCGCGCCGCCGCTGGTATTCCTCGCGCGTAGCCTCAAAATACGACGGGTCAACGCCGTAGAGCGCCGCCGCGCCGACCTGGTCGAGCGTGGCCACGGAAAGCCGCGCCTGCGCGATCTTGAGCGCCGCCTCGATAAACGCGCGGTTGCGCGAGATGAGTGCGCCGATGCGCGCACCGCAGGCGCTGAAGCGTTTGGAAACCGAGTCGATCAGAATCAGATTCTCGTCGATATGCCGCAGCGCCGCCGCCGTAGTCAGATGCCCTCCGTCGTAGATAAACTCGCGGTAGACCTCGTCGCAGATCAGATACAGGTCATGCTCCTTGGCGATATCGGCCAGCAGCCGCAGCTCGGCCTCCGTCAGGACGGTGCCGGTGGGGTTTCCGGGGTTCGTTACAAGAATCGCGCGGGTCTTTTCGTGGATGAGCGGCTCAATGAGCGCCCGGTCGGCGTAGCGATAGCCGTTCTCCGGCGTGGTTTGCAGCGGGCAGATTTTGCCGCCGGCCATGCGGATGAACGTATTATAATTGGGATAAAACGGCTCCGGCACGATAACCTCGCAGCCCTCGTCGAGGATGCACTGCATGGCCATCAGCAGCGCCTCGCTGCCGCCGGTCGTAATCAGGATATTTCCCGCGTCGAGCTGCTCCCCCAGTCGGGCGTAGTACGCCTGCACGGCCTCGATCAGCGCGGGAACGCCGGGTGAGGGGGCGTAGGCCAGCACCTCCTGCCGGTAATTGGCCAGCGCGTCAAAATACAGCTCCGGCGTGCGGATGTCCGGCTGGCCGATGTTCAGGCTGTGGATGCGGATGCCGCGCTGCTCCGCCGCAACGATGTCCGGATAGAATTTCCGGATGGGCGAAAGCTCGCAGGCGTTGATTTTTTGAGAGAGCTTCATGGAGGACTCCTCCTTCGTTTCAGAATCAGAGATTGGATTTCAGTAGTTCGGCCGCATCGGTCTTTTCCCACGGCAGGTCCAGCTCGGTACGGCCGAAGTGGCCGTAGGACGCAACCTGCTGATAGATCGGACGGCGCAGATCAAGCGTCTTGATGATTGCTGCGGGGCGCAGATCGAAGCAGCGGCGCACCAGCTCGGCCAGTGCCGCATCGTCCGTAACGCCCGTGCCATAGGTGTCCACCAGCACGGAAACGGGATGCGCCACGCCGATGGCATAGGCCAGCTCGATCTGGCATTTCTTCGCCAGACCGGCGGCGACCAGGTTTTTGGCAACGTAACGAGCCATATAGGCAGCGCTGCGGTCCACCTTCGTCGGGTCCTTGCCGGAGAACGCGCCGCCGCCGTG
>CABSFY010000068.1 GCA_902477055.1 uncultured Eubacteriales bacterium | reverse complement strand
AAAGACATTCAACGCCGCGTTCTATGCCAATCCGGAGCAGGACTACTGGCAGGAGATGCTCGATCGGCGGCTTTCGGAAATCTTCGGCACGGAGACTGTCCCCTTCCGGGATCGGTATCCGTGGTTGAAGGAAGTAAAATACGGGAGGTGAGGCTGCGTGAAAATGACTTGGGGGATGCGCGTCAAGCTGCGGCTGGAGGCGCTGCACAAAACACAGCGCGATCTTGCAGACTGCTGCAATTATTCCCCGTCGCAAATCTCCCGCGTTCTCTCCGGTCAGCGCAATCTCCGTCTGGAGCGCGACATTGACCACGTGCTGCGGCAATGGGAAGCCCAGGAGGAACGGAAAAAGGAATTACGAAAGCACGGGATTCCGTGCTGAAAGGAGCAGGATTATGTTCAACATCGTTGCACTGCATGGAATCATGTGCAAAGACCCGCAGATGGTCCCCGTAAAATACGGCAATAAGTTCTGCCGCGGGACCATCGCCACGGAGCGCGACTATCTCAATTCCGGAACCGGCGAGCGCCCCGTTGATTTCATCGATTTCATTGCGTGGGACATGACCGCCGTCAATCTGTGCAAATACTTCCCAAAGGGCAAGCAGGCGCTATTGGTCGGGCGGCTGGAAACAAAGGACTTCACCGACCGCGACGGCAAACGGCGGCGGCAGCATCAATTCAACGTAACAAAATGCTATTTCGTCGGCAAGAAGTCCGACGGTCCGAAGACGGACGACGACATCGGGCAGTATATCCCGCCCAGCTATGACTATCAGCCCGGGCTGGCCGATTTCTTGCAGGAGGAGCCGGAATGATCGCCGCGTTCTGCATTCCCGGCGAGCCGGTCGGCAAGGGCAGGCCACGCTTCAACTCGCAATCCGGCAGAACCTACACCCCGGCAAAAACCGCGAACTATGAAATGTGGGTCAGGGAATGCTGCCGCGAGGGCTTCGACGGCTTCTTCCCTCCCGGCACGCCGCTGAAGGTGGACATCTTCGCGTTCTTTCCCGTGCCAGCCTCGGACAGCAGGATCAAGCGCAAAAAGAAACTGTCCGGCGAGATCAAGCCGACGAAGAAGCCGGATTTCGACAACCTCGGGAAGATCATATGCGATGCGATCAATCACATTGCCTACGGCGACGATTGCCAGATCACCGACGCCCGCGTTGTCAAGCGGTACGGCTCCCGCGCCTTTGTTCAGGTCTACATCACCGAGGACACAGAAACGCACGAATAAACGCACGAATCGCACGGAGAATGCACTCCGTGCGATTTTGTTGCGTTTTAACGCCGAGCTTTACGCTCTGCCGTGCGTTTGGCGGCGGTTGGGGTAATTTGCTACCGTTCCCATTGGCGGCGCTCTATGTCCATATTCGCGACGATGCCGGGATGCGTCTTGATGTAGTCACGGTAGGCCTTCAATGCCTTGCTGCGTTCCTTGCCGGGGTAGGTGGTGCGCTCCAGCGTTTCGGGGTCAATGCCGGGGGCATCGTAGACGCGGCGAATATCCAGATAATAGCGGATGGTGTCGAAGCGACGTTCCCGCTGCAGAAGCAATTCGGTGTGCCAGGGAGCGGCGGCGATTTGCTGGGCGCGGTCATAAAGCTGCATCTGATAGGCTTCGAGTTTGGCGATCATGGCTTTCGCGTCGGCAATGGCACGGGCGGCGCTTTTGCCGTAGTGCTGCAAGCTGTCCATTGTGTGGATGGCTGCGGGGCTGAGCAAGTAAGCCCAGACCCGCAGCTCTTCTTCTCGGCGGCGTTCAAACATCGGCTTCGCCCTCCGCATCGGCGGTGTCGAGCTGCTGACGGAGAAGCTGCCGCAGCGGCTCCCAGCGGCGATCAACGGATGATTGGCAAATCTCGCGGCGCGTGGGGGTGGTTTCGGGGTTTTTGATTTCGCGCTTGAAATCGACAATGACGGAATCAATCGCGAGGATTGCATCAAGCAGGTCGATTCGGCGCATTTGGACGTTCAGGGCAGTTCCGTTCGTGATCATGGCGTTATCCTCCTTTCCGTTGCAGTGGGTCAAACCACTGCAACGGCGGAATCGGTGTTCGCGAAGCCGATTGTGCCGTACTTCCGGCGGATCTCCTGCATGGTGCGCTTGCCGCGGTACCATCTCGCACCGGGGTCGCGGTGGTGCCAGTTCCACGCGGCTTTCTGCTGCGACCAATGGCAGCCGAGCGCCTTTAATTCGTCCTTGTGGGCGCGGGTGTTGCCGGTGATCCAGAGCCAGCAGCCGCAAAGCTCGATCTTCAGGCCGTCCATGCGGAGCAGCGCGGTGATGATGTCGCGGAATTCGTGCGGCATCTCGTTGGTCTGATGCTCTTCGTCAGCGGCAGCGTTGTGCGCGTCCTTCAGCACGGCAAACAGCCGGTCATATGCGGCGTTGATCTCCTGCATGACGGCGGTGCTGCCGCCGAGGTCTGGGTGATTCGCCATTGCGAGGCGGCGGTATTCCGCTTTCAGATCGTTCAAGGTCTTGACATTTTCAAAATAGTTTGCCATAATAGCAATACCTCCATGATGATTTTGTTGTGGATGTGGGCGGCGGTCGCTTCGCTTGTGGAAGGGTGGAAGCGGTCGCCGTTGTTATTCTTCTGCAAGAAATTCTTTGATTGCTTTGTGTAGCGGTGCGCTGTACGGCATTCCGAGTTTGTCGCATTTCGCCTTGTACGCAGTCGCGGTTTCGTTTCTGACATCAAGTGCAATCCTTGTGTAAGTTTTTGCGTTGTATCTACGCTTGACCTCTGTGCTGGTGTGCGTCTTGCGCTTCACTTTTTCTGTGTTTTCGATTGACTTTTCGCTCCTTTCGGGTTATAATACGAAGGCAAGGGGCTTATACCTCCTTTCTAGGCGGTCAGCTCTGCGTGGTTGGTTCTTTTACTTTGTCAAGAAACCGTCACTGGCTAGAGTGGCGGTTTCTGCTTTTTACCCTGATTGTTACCGTGTATCCGAAGATATGGAATGTCAGTGTAATCGGCATTTGCTCACCCCCTATTCGGTGGTGTAGCTGACCGCCTCGCCCCTTGCACGCTTATCATAGCATACTCGTCAGAGTATGTCAAGCCCTTTTTCATAATTTTTTGAATTCCCTCGTTACGTTGATGCACACTGTGCTATAACGAGGGAATCTATGCAATTTGTTGCAAAATTCAATCCCTCGTCAGCCCTGTAATACCAAGGCTTGACGGGGGTTTTCTTTATATCGTTTTTATGTTACGTGCTATTTACTTTCGGCGAGGATTTGGTATCATATTAACAGGCTTAGTTTTGATATAAGACGAGAAAATAAATGCATTTATTTTCTCGTCCTATATCAAAACCGACGGTGTGAGGGGTGATTTTTCATGGCGCTGCTGCGGATTTCTGAAAAGCAGCTCGTTCAGGCTTGCAAGGATTACAAGCAGCTTTGCGAGGCGGGGCAGATCAAACGGCCCGATTTCTGGCACTTCTGCGGCTGGATCGGAGAGACTGATGCGGCTATCTCCGCGATCATCAAGTACGGCGGCAAGGGCGGCAAGACCACAGGCGACAGCAATGCGGATTCGGGCATTGTGACGGAGGCTGCAAAAGGGAAAGGCTGCCTTGCGATGACGTTGGAGCAGGAGGCTGCAAAATATGGAGAGGCGGCGGAGGAGTTGCGGCGTTTGGCCACCTATATTCGCGGTCAGTATAGCACCGCTCCCGGCTGGAGCGGCAATTGTTCCGGAAAAGCGCTGTTCAACCAGAAGCAGAACTTCGACGGCTGCGCGCTCGTGGAAAAGGTCGAGCAGGCCTCCTCCGGCGAAATCTCCGTGAAGTTGGTCGGCGACTTCGGAGGCGTGGAGAATCCGTTCGGTTAATTTGATTCGCGCGCGCGAACATTAAAACGCGCAATGTGCGCCGGACGTGGACACAATTGCAAATTGCAGGAGAACTTGCGGAAATGTTGCAGATTGACAGCATTCGCGGGCGTTCTGCATCCATTTTTGGCTCTTGAACGGCACAAAATTATATTTTTGTTGCGTTGGATGATTGTTGTGCAGGATTGCTTGCAAAATGATGGTTGCGGTGTGCGCGGGGCAAAGGCAATAGCCGGAGGGGCTGCGCTGGTGGACTGCGGGGCAATTATGGCGTTGCGCTGCGGGGCTGGGGCGGCTGGTTGGCTGCTGCGGCTGCGTTCCGATCCCGATGGAGGGGGGGTAGCGGAAAAACAGGGGGTGCGTTCTGCGTTCGGGTATAGAGATATGCCACATCCCCATCCTGCACTATCCCTCCCCTGCCGATGAAAACATGAAGAAGGGGTGTGAATATGGAGATACTCGCGCAGGACTTGGCAAAGCTGACGGAGGCCGAGCGACGGGAACTGTTTCTTGCGCTGTATGCGGAACGTGAGCCGCCGGAATGGATACGCGCGGGGGAACCGCCGAGGCTGAAAATCGTAAACGGGGCCGTGAAACTGATGCCGTTGGTCGGGGACTATGTTGTTGAAATGGATGCCCCGATTGGCGGCACGGTGACAAAAATCTTCGAGCCGCAGGGCGTGTGGAAGCAATGGTTCGTAGAAGCCAGAGTAGACTGCCCGGTTGGGTACAAAACGTTCACCTGCACGTTGGACGAAATCGCAAGCATCCGGTATTAGGGGTATGAGAAAAACAGGCGGCAGGGTCTTGGAAAGAGGACGGCGAAAAAATAATATAACCTCCCGCAGCAGTGGTGCGGCTTTGGCAGAGCCGAAGGGCGACCGGTTCGAATCCGGTGTGCGGGTTGCAGAGCCTCCTTTCTTATACGCCCCACGACGGATGGCGCTTTTGCGAGCTGCGAGACGGCCGAGCGTCTGGGATGGAACAATCCGTGCCGGTGAAAATCCGGCAACATATGGGGCGCGAAGGGAGCGGCGACGTTGCCGGCGGTTCGAGTCCGTACGCCCCTTTTGATCGTCCCCTGCCGCCGGGGTCTCACAAATAGGCGGCTTGCAAAAACGACAGGCGGAAGCCGGAAAGGATGGAGCGACATGAAGAACTGGAAGAAATGGGCGAAGGCTGCGGCGGTGCGAGCGATCAAAACCGTGGCGCAGACGGCGGTCGGCGTGATCGGAGCGAGCGCGTTGATCTCGGAAGTC
The DNA here is from genome assembly GCA_902477055.1 of uncultured Eubacteriales bacterium. GTDB lineage: Bacteria > Bacillota > Clostridia > Oscillospirales > Oscillospiraceae > JAZOXB01. The sequence continues at coordinate 7,802 of CABSFY010000068.1, read as the reverse complement.
AATTGGCTGACGGTGGTATCGGCTGCGGGCCTTGCCGGCGTGGTGAGTTTGCTGACGAGCGTTGCCGGTCTGCCGGAATGCAAGGAGGCGTAACCGATGGAGATCATTCAGCGGTTTATCACCAAGAATCCGAGCTACTATGCCAATCAGGTGCAGCAGGATTACCGGTATACCGATTTTCAAAAGTACGGCGCGAAGGGTGCCGTCCTGCACAGCATCGGCGTGCAGCAGCCGTCGGCGCAGCTGATTGCAAACAATTTTGATAAGGGCACCGCAGAGGCATCCGTCCATGCCGTTTTGCAGGCGGACGGGCTGGTGGTGCAGACGATGCCGTGGAACTACCGGGCATGGCACGTCGGCGGCAGTGCAAACAACACGCATATCGGCGTTGAAATGACGGAGCCGGATTGCATCTGGTATGACGCGAAGAACGGCTACAAGGTACACATCAACGACTACGCCAAGGCGACCGCGTTTGTCAAGGCGACCTATGGTGTGGCGGTGGAGCTGTTTGCGCAGCTCTGCGCAGAAAACGGCTGGAATCCGCTGGAGGACGGCGTGATTCTATCGCACAAGGAGTGCCACGCAAGAGGTCTCGGCAGCAACCACGGCGACCCGGAGCATCTGTGGGACGCGCTCAACACAGGCTACACAATGGACAAATTCCGCGCGGATGTCGCGGAGAAAATGGAGGAGGAAAATATGGTTCGCTATCAGAAGGTCGACGAGATGCCCGCGTGGGCACAGCCTGAAATCCAGGAGCTGGTGGATGCCAATGCGCTGCGCGGCGACGAGAACGGCAACCTAAATTTGACCGAGGACATGATCCGGATGCTGATTATCAATAAGCGCTACGCCGAATCCGTGGGCTGCTGCAGGGGCAAGTAAGAATCGTGGGGCCGTGGGTGGCGGGCTGAGGGCAGCCCGCCCTACGGGGAGGAAGGGCCTCTTGTGCGAGAGGCAAATTTGTAAATGACAGGCGACCATACCTGTTGAATTTATCACCCGCCGACCATAGCGGGGGAAGGAGAACACATGTTCTACGTAGCTGACGACAACGAGAGAGACATTGATTTGTCTGAGACCGAAGAATTGGAAGACACGGATGACCTGGAAGACGGCGACGAGCCGGACGACGGGGAGGACGAAGCGGACGACAGCGCAGAGGACGACGGCGCTGACGAGGACGGCGACGAGGGCGAAGAGGACGACGGCGGGGAGCCGCAGGGCGATGACGGTGCTGCGGACGACGGAGAGAAATTCCCCGTGAAGTGGCTCGACGAAACCAAGGAGCTGACCAGAGAGGAAGTCATCCGATATGCACAAAAGGGCATGGATTACGACCGCACGAAGCAAGCGCTTCACGCCTTACGCGAGGAAGCCGATGCGCTGCGGGCGTTTAAGGCCGAGCATGAGGCACAGATCGAGGAGCTGACGGCCTATCTGAAGGAATCGGGCAAGACCAGCCTGAACGACGTGCTGGACGATCTGCGGGTCAGCGAACTGATCGGCAAGGGCGACAGCGCAGACCTTGCGCGGGAGAAAATCCGCGCGGCTCGTCTGGAGCGGCAGTTAGCTGCCAATGCGCAGCGGCAGACCGAGCAGGACGAGGGCAAACGGAAGGCACAGGCTGACCTTGAGGCTTTCCAGAAGGAATATCCGGACGTGAAGGTCGACGAGGCGCTGCTCAAAGAGCTTGGCGACGACCTCAAGGCGACGGGGAACCTGACCCGCGCCTATGAGAAGATGCAGCGGCGAAAGCTGGAAGCGGACAACGCTGCGCTGCGCAAGCAGATCGAAGCCGATAAGCAGAAGGCCAGCAACAAACGGCGCACGACCGGCAGCCAGATAAGCTCCGGCAGTGTGTTGGGCAAGCGCGACCCGCTGCTGGCGGCGCTTCTCTCGGACGACTGATGCCATGCCCTTTGTTTGTACCCGCTGCGGCGGGATAAGACGAAGGAGAATGATTTATGGCAGTTATCAATCTGAAGCACAACTACGCGAAGGGCATTGAAACGCGCTTCGCACATGATTCCGTGACGGAGGCTTGCTTCTCGAAGGAGCTGGACGTCGAATTCCACGGCGTGAAATCCGTGACGGTTTCCCACAACGGCCTTGCGCCGGTCAACGACTACGTCCGCAGCGGCGACAACCGCTTCGGCACCGTCAACGAGCTGGACGACTACGAACAGGAGTTCGTCATGACGCAGGACAAGTCGTCCACGTGGTCGATCGACGAAGGCAACCAGAAGGAACAGTACAACCAGAAGCAGGCCGGCCAGACCCTGAAGGAGCAGTGGCGTCAGGTCTACACCCCGATGATCGACAAGTACCGCATCCAGAAGTGGGCGGACGGTGCCGGCGTGGTGGAGGAAATGACCGCCGCTCCGACCAAGAGCAACATCATCGAGACGATGCTCGGCATGGATATCGCGATGGACGATGCCGGCGTTCCTGAGGAAGGCCGCTTCTTCTACGTGCCGTCCACGTACTACAAGCTGTTCCTGCTTTCCGACGAGTTCCAGAAGGCCGACGCGCTGCTCATCAAGGCGCTGGGCAAGAAGACCGTCGGCACGCTGTTCGGCAAGGTTGCGGTCAAGTGTGTCCCGCCCTCCTGGATGCCGGCCGGCGTGTATCTCATGGAGGTCTACAAGGGCGCTGCCATCAGCCCCGTGAAGCTCCAGAAGCTGCGCGTGCTGACCGAGCAGCGCGGCATTGACGGCGACGTGGTCGAGATGCGCGTCATTTACGACGCGTTCGTGCGCGGCACGAAGGCTGAGGGTATCGCACTCAAGGTCAAGAGCGGCACGGCGGTTGCGACCCCGACAATCACCTTCGCGTCGAACGTGGCGACGATGGCCAGCACGACCAGCGGCGCGACGATCGTGTATACCACCGACGGCGGCGACCCGCGCTACAGCAAGCACGCGCTGGTCTACAACGCTGAGAGCAAGCCGACCATTGCCGCCGGCGCGACCGTTCGCGCGGCAGCGAAGAAGAACGGCATGTTCCAGTCCGGCGTTGCGGAAGCGAAGAACTCTTAAATCTGATAGCCCCGGAGCAATCCGGGGCTATTTCCAAATGAGGTGAATTATGGCAATCAACATTCTTTTATGCGTGATGGGGCTGCTGCTTCTGGCAATTGTCTATCTCGCGGGGAAGCTGAACAGACTGGAGCTGGTGCAGCGGCGGCAGAACGCCGACGTAACGCAGCAGCTGCTGGAGCTGGAAACGGCCTACGACGACCGCATCGGAAGGCTGGAGGAATCGACCGAGCTGGACGGGCTGCGGGAGGAGGTCGTTGCGCTGCGCAAAGAGGTTGAAACGCTGCACAAGCAGGTGGACGAGGCGATTTTGCCGGACGATTCCACCGCCCGCAAGGCAAAGGAGCAGATCGATGCGTTCAATGCGGGCGTGTATAACATCCTGTCCTACCACGGCAGGCAGCGGAAACCGGAGGTGACGGACGATGACGAAGAATAAGAAGCCGACGGTAGAATCCGTCTGGAAGAAATATAACCGCGGCGTGGAGTTCAAGCAGCAGCTCGGGCTTTACGACACGGTACAGGAGAACGAGAAGTTCTTCGTTGGGGATCAGTGGTCCGGCGTGCAGGCGAACGGACTGCCGACACCGGTATTCAACTTCATGAAGCGCGTGACGATGTTCCAAGTGGCAACGATCACAAGCGACAATATTGCCGCGCGCGTGACGCCGCTGGTGGCGACGAAGGATCGCAGCAAGCTGGAGCTTGAGCGGATCGCGGCGATGGTGAACGACCAGCTTTCCATGGTGTTCGAGCGGAACAAGATCCCCGCGCTGCTGCGCGTGTACGCAAGAAACGCAGCGGTGGACGGCGACAGCTGCACCTACACCTACTTTGACACGGACGTTCCCAACGGGCAGGACGTGCCCGGCGAGATCGTGACGGAGATCATCGAAAACACGCGCGTCCACTTTGGCAACCCGAATTCCCGCGACGTGCAGAGTCAGCCGTATATCATCTTCTCCCGCCGCCTGCCGCTGGAGGATGTGCAGTGGATGGCAGAGGAAAACGGCTGCTCGGAGGCAGAGATTGAAACCATCAAGCCGGACGAGGACAGCTTCTATTCCGAGATGGACAGCCTGAACGACCGGCGCGTGACGACGCTGCTGTATCTGTGGCGCGACCGGGAGACCAAGCGCATCCACAAATTCGAATGCACTCACGACGTGGTGATCTCCAAGGACACGGACACCAAGCTGACGCTGTATCCGGTGACGTGGCTGTGCTGGGACTACATTCAGGATTCCATGCACGGGCAGGCTTCCATTACGGGGCTGATCCCGAATCAGGTGTTCATCAACCGCCTGTTTGCAATGACGATGATCTCCCTGATGACAACGGCGTATCCGAAGATCATCTACGACAAAACACGGCTGCCCGGTGGCTGGGATTCCCGCGTAGGCGCGGCGATTGCCGTCAACGGCGGCGACGTGACGAACATTGCGAAGATTATGGATCCGGCGCAGATTTCGCCGCAGATTGCACAGTTTATCGAGCTGGCCATTGACTACACGCAGAATTTCCTGGGGGCATCCGATGTTGCGATGGGCGATGCAAGGCCCGACAATACGTCAGCTATCGTTGCATTGCAGCGCGCGGCGAACACGCCCTTGGAGCTGACGAAGCAGAATCTTTATCAATCCATCGAGGATCTGTGCAAAATCTACCTTGACCAGATGCGGGCGTTCTACGGCACGCGGGTCGTGGAGCTGAAGGGCTTGGAGGACGCGGCGGAGCAGCCGTTCGGGATTCCGCTGGACGACATGACGTTTATGCAGGAGTTTGATTTCTCTACGCTGAAGGACTTCCCGACGGCGGTACGGACGGACGTTGGCGCGTCGTCGTACTGGTCGGAGATCGCATCGATGCAGACGCTGGACAATCTGCTGATGCAGGGCAAGATCGGGCTGGTGGAGTATCTGGAGCGCGTGCCGAGCGGGTATGTTTCCAAGCGGCAGGAGCTGCTGGACTGGGCAAAGCAGCAGCAGACCATGGCGCAGATGGCGCCGATGGCGCCGATGCAGCCGGAGCAGGCTCCGGAAGACTTACCGATTCGCCCCGGCGCCGGCAACGGCGCATTACAACGGGCAATCGCCAATGGAGGGACGTAAATGAGCTTACCGAAAATGACAACGGCTGTGAACAACATTTCGCAGCTTGACACAAGACCGAACGCGGTCAACGGGCTGACGGCGGATCAGCTCAAGGCCGAGTTCGACAAGGGGCCGGAGGCCATTAAGAGGTTTCTGAACGAGGTGCTGATACCGGCGCTGGACGGCGCGATCACGCTGGATGCGCTCGGCGCCGTGCCGAAAACGCGGACGGTGGCGTGGAAGGCACTGAGCGAGGATATCCTGCTGGACGCGAGCGACATTGATTACGAGGCGACCATTGATGGGACGCAGGTGGAGGATGTCGAGACGGCGCTGGGGGCACTGAAGAATGCAAAGAGTACGGTGACGTTTGCCGTAACGAAGAATGCAAACGGGACGTTTACTGCGGGCAAGACCTTCGCGCAGCTCAAGGCGGCGTATGATGCCGGGAAGGGACTGCTCTGCGTTTACGATAACGGGGCCGGTACGATGTGGCTGCCGATTGGTTATGAGTCAGAATCCGCAATCAACTTCGTGAAATACACAGAAGTTGAGCAGGACGATTATCAATTGGTGTGGCTGCAAGTAACAGACAAAGACGTTTGGCAAGAATTTTCGAAGCACGTCAATGCGGAGAGCATCGCGTATTCTGGGACCATCGACGGAACGGCGGTGCAGGATGTGGACGCAGCGCTGGACGCGCTGAATGCGAAGAAGGATGTGGCGGTGTTTTCTGCCACGCTCTCCGGCGAAACGCTGAGCAGCGCGGCGACGTTCCCGGAAATCTCGGCGGCGTACAGCGCCGGGAAGCAGGTGCTTCTGAAGGTGGATACCTCCGGGGGGATTTACTGGCTGCTGCCGCTGGTACGGTTCTTGGGCGGCATGGTCGCTTCGTTTGCTGCATGGGTAAGAGATTCGAGGCTTGCAGTCGCGACGCTGAGCTACAGCGCGGCAAGCACACCGCCGGTAAATGCATGGTCGCTGACGCAGGTTCCGCTTTCGGCAGAAAGCGTGGCCTATTCCGGCAATGTCGGGTCTGACACGGTGGCGAATGTCAAGGCGGCGCTGGATGGGCTGGCGATTGGCAAGCCGCTGGACATGACGGCGGATTATGTGGCCAGTGGGGCGGAGTTTGTTGAAAGTTGGGCAACGATGGCGAAGGTCGTCAACGGCGTTGCGAGTACGACGGAATATCGTGTCGCACAGGGACAGTATGTCGTCCGCGAGGAAGAAAACAGCCTCCTGTATTACGTTACGATATACCCAAGCACAGTTAGCGGGAACGACCGGATGGTGAGTTATATACAAATTGAAGGAGGCTCCGATTTCCAATTTTACGTTTACCGCGTTGGAACCCCAGGAGAAACGGAGAGTCTGCTATTGAACATCGGCAGCGACGGTTCCTTTGCCATTGCCAATAATAAGGATGCATTCCCGCCGGCGACTTTTGTGATTTCGTTAGTGCGAAACGCTGACGGCACGTTCACGGCAGATGAAAAATGGCCAAGTATTATCCAGGCGTATCGCAGAGGACATTCAATCTTGTGTGAGTATACTGACAAATTGAATAATGTAGGGCCGGTGATGATGCCGGTAAGCCGCACACATATTGTCAGCACCGGGCTTTCCGCGTCAGAGGAAGATTGGATCGAATTCGCTACGACGGAAATCCAGTATGTGGACGGAGACGAAGAGTTGTCCTTCTACCGCGTTAAGGTCACTAACGAAAACTATACGACCACGTGGACGGACTACTCGACAAGGAAAATGCCAATGTTACCGGAGCGGGAAGCGTCGAATGCCGGGAAGTTCTTGACGGCTGATAGCAGGGGGGTCGCCAAGTGGGCCAGCCTGCCGACCTACGACGGAGGTGTATCATGAGCGTATCGATCAAGTATAAGGGAAGCGAGATCGCCGCGCTGGCGGCGACCGGAACAAAGACGCTGAACACTGCCGGGAAGTACTGCGAGGGGGATATCGTCGTTGAGAACACCGAGAGCGGCGGCTCCACCAGCGAAACGTGGGTGCTGGGAAAAACCTTCACGATGCCGTCGGGTCTCTCGTTTTCTGCTGAGTTTGTATCTAACGGGACGACGTTTCAAAGTATTGCGAAAAACGGTCCCGCCTTGGTTTATGACAGCACAACGGTCGCTACGGGCAACATACAAGCTGTTTTTTCGTGGCAGAATGAGGCCTACCGTAAGCTGACCTTTACCGCCGCGCCGACTGGTGATTTGCTGACATGGCTTACGGTAAACGGAACGAAGCAGGAAGCCGACCTCGCGGTGCAGCCGTCGAAGGATGTCACGGTCACGGCGAACGGGGAAGTCGAGATTACGCCGGATGCGCCGTATGACGTGATAAAGAAGGTCAATCTGGTCGTGGAGGTCGCCAATGAGTGAGACGGTTTTAGTGGCACTGATTGCCGCCGGGGGGACGGTCCTCGGCGCGGGGCTGACGGCGGTCGGGGCGTATGTGCTGTATTGGCGCAAGCATAAGGACAGCCGAAAGGACGCGCAGGAGGACAGGAGCGACAACGTGACCAAGGCGCTGCGGTATCTGATGCTGTATGTGATTGAGGAGCGCGGCAAGGAGCTGATCGCGCTCGGGTACGCAACGTTTGAGCAGAGAAGAAGGCTGCGGCACTGGCACGAGCTGTACCACG
>CABSFY010000067.1 GCA_902477055.1 uncultured Eubacteriales bacterium | reverse complement strand
GAACCCATGTTACCGCCGTGAAAGGGCGGTGTCTTAACCACTTGACCAACGGGCCTGGTAGCGGCAATCTGATTCGAACAGATGACAACACGGGTATGAACCGGGTGCTCTACCAACTGAGCTATGCCGCCATTTTTTATTTTTTCGCGAAACGCATGGTGATTATATAGAATCTGTCATGATTTGTCAAGCCCTTTTCTGCGATTTTCCAAAAAAATTCCGGTTTGGAATCTGCGGAAAGCGTTCATACTTACCATACCAAGTAAAAAGGAGTGGTAACAATGCAGTCAAAGACCTATAAGCTCTGGAAGGAAGCGGTGGTGTTTTACATCGGCGGGATGTTTTACTGTCTGGTCGAGCTGCTCTGGCGCGGATGGACGCACGGCAGTATGTTCCTGCTGGGGGCGGTGTGCTTTTATGTCGTCGGCGGGATGGATCGCTGGTGGCACGCGCCGGTAGTGGTGCAGATGGCGGTCGGGGCGCTGATCGTCACGTTTTTTGAGTTCTGGACCGGCGTGCTGGTCAACATGGTGCTGCATATGAACGTCTGGACGTATGAGCACGTACCGTTCAACTTTTTGGGACAAATTTGCCTGCCGTTCACGCTTCTATGGTTCCCGTTGTGCGGCATCGGTATTCTGTTTGAAAACTTATTGCGGCACTGGCTGTTCGGAGAGCCTGTGCCGCAATATCGGTGGGTTATTTAGCCGGCTCTTCCTCCGGACCGCGCGGGAACAGGAGCTGCACGCTGCTGATGGCAATGGAAAGCAGGAGTGAGGCGTTGACGAGCAGCTCGTCCATTGCGCCGTGGGCCAGCGTGTCGGCGACGGTGATGGAGCAGAAAACGATGGCGTTCAGACACCAGAACAGGCTGATGCGCCGTTTGCCGCGGTTCAGACAGAACCCCGCAAGCTGGAAGAAGCTGAGCATGGCACAGATGGCCGCTAGGAGCTGGAAGCAGTAATCATGAATGGACGGATCGGTGTTCCATTCCTGAAAGCAGACGATCAGCCGGACGACGAGATAAACGCTGGCCAGCATATACAGCAGTGCCGAGGGCTTCTTTCCGGACAGGCGCAGCAGGGCAAAGGCGGCAATGCACACCGCCGAGAGAAGGCCCAGCGGCGCGAGCATGGCCGACAGCGCTCCGGAAACGACGGGTGACTGCGTTGCAAGCGCGGTGGTCGGCTCGCGGCCCTGAATCCACAGCAGAACATTTCCGCAGACCAGACCGACTGCTGCGACAAGCTGCAAGCCGTTGAGCAGGGGAGCGGCGGTAAAAATCGCATGGTAGCCGGTCAGCCGCCGCAGCGGCAGCAGAAGCGCAAAAAACGCCGCCAGCAGCACGAACGTCAAAACGGTCAGCACGATATGAAGATAACTGCCCGGCGCAAGACTTCCGTCGGACAAAAGCTCGTTTGCAAGCTGCGCACGCCGGACGAAAAAGCCGATCAGCGAGCCAAGCAGCGTTACGATCAGCAAAAGCAGCTGGGGCAGAGTGGATTTCTTCATAAGCAGGGGACCTCCGATCCTACCGTGCGGTATTTCGTGAGCATCATTATAGCACATCGGGCAAAAAAAAGACAGAGCGAACGAAAAAAATTTCTGTTTGCAGGGAAAAACAGATAAATAGTGAAAAAAACCCCTTGCATTTCATAGATCGCGGTGCTATAATACAGTCAATCAATAGTAGTATTTACTAAAGAGAGGGGAATTCCCCTCTCTTTTCTCTTGACTATTTTGACGAGGTGCTGACGATGAAGATAACAGAGCAGGTCTGGCAGTTTGCCGAGCCGCTGGTCGAGGCAAACGGGTGCAGCCTTTGGGATGTCGAATACGTCCGCGAGGGCGGCGAGTGGTTTCTCCGGCTGTATATTGATAAGGAGGGCGGCGTGGACATCGACGACTGCGAAGCAGTGTCGCGCGCGGTTGATCCGGTGCTGGACGAGAAGGACCCAATCCCGGAGAGCTACCGCTTTGAGGTCTGCTCGGCGGGGCTGGAGCGGGCACTCAAGCGTCCGGGAGATTTTGCCCGCTATATGAACGCTCCCGTGCAGGTCAAGCTATACCGCCCCCGCGACGGGCAGAAGGAATTCGCCGGAATACTGACCGGCTATGACGACGGCCGCGTGACCATCACCGCCGCCGGAAAAGAACTTACATTTGAGAAACCCGAAGTTGCGCTTGTGCGCCTTCGCGTAGAATTCTGAGGAGGATAACATGAACGCTGAGATTTTTGCTGCGCTGCGGCAGCTCGAAAAAGAACGCGGTGTCCCCGTGGACTACATGGTGGAGCGCATCACCCAGGCGCTCGTTGCGGCGTACAAGAAGGACAAGGATGGCTACACCGATAACGTGTATGTCGAGCTGAACGAGAACGAGATGCGGATGTACGCGCAGAAGGAGGTCGTGGACGATGTGATCACCCCTGCGACCGAGATCACGCTCGATGCTGCGCGGAAGCTGGAAAAGAATGCCGTCCTCGGTGACCTTGTCAATGTGCCCATCGAAACAAAGGCGTTCGGCCGCATCGCTGCGCAGACGGCGAAGCAGGTCATCATTCAGGGCATCCGCGAGGCCGAGCGCGGCATGGTCTTTGAGAGCTTCTCCTCGAAGGAGCATGAGATTCTGACCGGTACGGTGCACCGCATCGAAACCGGCGGCGATATCATCGTTCGTGTCGGACAGGGAACCGACCGTACCGACGCGCTGTTGGCAGTCGGCGAGCAGGTTCGCACCGAGCATTTTACCGAGGGCGATCTGATCCGCGTTTACGTCGTGGAGGTTCGCCGCAGCAACCGCGGCCCGCAGGTCATGGTGTCCCGGACGCATCCGGCGCTGGTCAAGCGTCTGTTTGAGTTGGAGGTGCCGGAGATCGAGTCCGGCGCCGTGGAGATTCGCTCCATCGCCCGTGAGCCGGGCAGCCGCACAAAGCTGGCCGTCCATGCCGCCGAGGAGAACATCGATGCCGTCGGCGCCTGCGTCGGTACGCGCGGCGCCCGCGTGAATGCGGTCGTTGAGGAGCTGCAGGGCGAGAAGATGGACATCGTTGTCTGGTCGGAGGATATCTGCGCGTTCGTCGCGTCGGCGCTGTCCCCGGCGGATGTAATTTCCGTTACGCAGCTTCCCGGCCAGAAGGCCTGCCGCGTCATTGTCCCGGACGACCAGCTTTCGCTGGCCATCGGCAAGGAGGGGCAAAACGCCCGCCTGGCCGCCCGTCTGACCGGCTGCAAGATCGATATCAAGCCCGCCTCGCAGGCAGAGGAGCCTGCGCCGGCGGAGGAATAAGCCCGCGCCGGGAGCCGGCCGGGAACCACGGAAGGAGGGAGCGCCGTGCAACAGAAGAAAATACCCCAGCGCCAGTGCCTTGGCTGCCGGGAGATGAAGCCCAAAAAGGAGCTGATTCGCGTCGTCCGCAGCCCGGAGGGGACTGTTTCGGTCGATCTGCGCGGAAAGGCATCCGGGCGAGGCGCGTATGTCTGCCCCAGCACGGAGTGCCTCAAGCGAGCGGTGAAATCCAAGGCGCTTTCCCGTGCGCTGGAAACGGAGATTCCGCCGGAGATTTACGACGAGCTGCTGCGGCAGATGGAGGTGCGGACGGATGGAGCTGGATAGAAGCCTGGGCCTGCTGGCCATTTCCCGCAAGGGCGGGAATCTGGTGCTCGGCGAGGAGCCGGTCGCTGCGGCGACGCGGGCAAAAAAGGCCCGGCTGGTGCTGTTGGCCTCGGATGCCGGCGGGCACACCGTCCGCCGCGCCAAGAGCTTCGTCGCCGGGACTGCGCAGCCGCTGTTGACGCTGCGCTATACAAAGGACGAGCTGGGCGACGCGCTCGGTACGACGAGCGTTGCCATCGCGGCGGTTTTGGACGTGCGCCTCGCGCAGGCGTTTGTCAAGACGCTGCCGCAGACGGAACAGAATGAGCAGCTGCTGCAGGAGCTGGACGTGCGGGTGCAGCGTGTAGAAAAGCGTCGCGCCGAGGAAAAGGCGCATCGCTACAACGTCCGGCATGGGAAAAAGTAACACGGAGGTGGCTTTATGAGTTTAGTGAAGTATCGGGTAAAGGAGGTCGCCGCGGATTTCGGCATGGCGCCGAAGGAGATCGCGGAGATCGTAGGATTGTATTTTGAAAAGCCGAAGAGCAATACGCAGGTGCTGACCGACGAGCAGCTCAATGCGGTATTTGACCATATTACACAGCAGCACCAGATCGGTTCGATCGCCGAGGTGTTCGCCGTCGCGCCGAAGCAGGAGCAGGCCAAGCCCGCCCAGAAGCCGGCGGAAAAGAAGAATGCCGTCAAGCAGCCGGCCGCCCCAAAGCAGGATGCCCAGAAGCCGGAGGCTCCCGCCAAGCCCAAGGAGCCGGAACGTAAGCGTGAACGCCGCGTCGTCGATACCAAGGCCGTCACCGTCAACGCCGACCGCTTTGACGACCGTGTGGACAGCCTCGTCAGCGAGCGCGTCCAGAATTATTCCGGCGGCAAGCAGAAGATCGGCAATAAAAACAAGCAGAAGGGCAAAGATAAGAAGGCCCCAATGGGTAACAAGCGCCGCAACGAGGAACAGGAAAAAATGCGCCGCTTGCAGCTTGAAATCATTAAGAAAACCCCGCTCACGGTCAAAATTCCCGACGAGATTACCGTCGGCGAGTTAGCCGCGAGGATGAAAAAGACCGCAACGGAGCTAATCAAGGTCCTCATCAAAAATGGCGTTATGGCTTCGATCAACCAGACCATCGACTTCGATACGGCGGAATTTGTCGCTACGGAGCTTGGCTGCAAGGTCGAGAAGGAGGTCGTCGTCACCATCGAGGACCGCCTGATCGACGATCATGAGGACTCCGCCGATGAGCTTCAGCCCCGCAGCCCGGTCGTCGTTGTTATGGGCCACGTTGACCACGGCAAGACGAGCTTGCTCGACGCGGTGAGAAAGACGAACGTTGTTTCCGGCGAGGCCGGCGGCATCACGCAGCACATCGGTGCGTATACCGTCGAGATCAACGGCAGCCCCATTACCTTCCTCGACACGCCGGGCCACGCTGCATTCACTTCAATGCGTGCGCGCGGTGCAATGTGTACAGACATTGCCATTCTGGTTGTCGCCGCCGATGACGGTATTATGCCGCAGACGATCGAGGCGATTAACCATGCCAAGGCGGCGAACATTCCCATCATCGTCGCCGTTAACAAAATGGATAAGCCGGGCGCGAACCCCGACCGCGTTCTGACCCAGCTGACCGAGCATGAGCTTGTCCCGGCGGAATGGGGCGGCGACACCGAGGTCGTGCGCATCTCCGCCAAGACCGGCCAGGGCATCGACGAGCTGCTGGAAACCGTAATCATGACCGCCGAGCTGGCCGACCTCAAGGCCAACCCGAACCGCGCGGCCAAGGGCATTGTCATCGAGGCCCGTTTGGACAAAAACCGCGGTCCGATTGCGTCCCTTCTGGTGCAAAACGGTACGCTGCATAAGGGCGACCTCATCATCGCCGGCACTGCCGTCGGCAGAGTCCGTGTTATGACGGACGACAAGGGCAGAGCCATTCAGACGGCCGGTCCTTCCATTCCGGTCGAAATTACCGGCTTGGCCGAAACGCCCGCCCCCGGCGACGAGTTCAACGCCGTCGCCGACGAGCGTATGGCGCGTCAGCTTGTCGAGCAGCGTAAGCAGGCCGAAAAGGACGCCGCCGCGAAGCTCAACAGCAAGGTCACGCTCGATAACCTCTTTGCCAAGATGCAGGAGGGCGAGATGAAGGAGCTGAATCTCATCGTGAAGGCCGACGTGCAGGGTTCTGCCGAGGCGGTCAAGGCCAGCCTGGAAAAGCTCAGCAACGAGGAGGTTCGTGTCCGCGTAATCCACGCCGGTGTCGGTGCGATTAACGAATCCGATATCCTGCTGGCCAGCACCTCCAATGCGATCGTGGTCGGCTTCAATGTCCGTCCCGACCCGGCTGCCGCAGCGTCTGCCCAGCGTTCGAACGTCGATCTTCGGATGTACCGCGTGATTTACGACGCGATCGACGAGATCGAGGCGGCCATGAAGGGTATGCTGGCGCCGAAGTACCGCGAGGCGATCATCGGCCACGCCGAGGTGCGGCAGACCTATAAGGTTTCGGCCATCGGAACGATCGCAGGCTGCTACGTTAAGGACGGCAAGATCACACGCGACGGTATGGTCCGCGTCCTGCGCGACAATATCGTCATTTATGAGGGCAATATCGGCTCGTTACAGCGCTTCAAGGACTCCGTGAAGGAGGTCGCGCAGAACTACGAGTGCGGTATGTCCATCGAAAAGTTCAACGACATCAAGGAAGGCGACATCTTCGAGTGCTACGTCATGGAAGAAATTCCTAGATAATTGACGTCAATAATTGCTTTGTGACCCGCAGGGCGGACGGAAACGCCCGCCCTGCGGTAGTTTTCTTAAGGAGGGATCAATTTTATGGCATCCAATCGCATCGGACGCATCAATGAGGAGATTCAGCGCGAGCTGGCGGATCTGCTGCGCGAGCTGAAGGACCCCCGCGTCCAGAAAACCATGCTGTCCATCACCCGCGTCGAAACGACGCCCGACCTGCGCTATGCGAAGGTCTACGTTTCGCTGCTGGATAAGGAATATACCAAGGAAACGCTGGCGGGCCTGAAATCCTCGGCCGGTTATCTGCGCCGCGAGCTTGGCCGCAGCCTCCAGCTTCGCTATACGCCGGAGCTGCAATGGGTGGCCGACGATTCCATTACCCACGGTGCGCATATTCTCGACATTCTCTCCAAGCTGGATATCCGGGAGGACGATGACGATGCAGCAGCAGATCACGATTCCTGAGGCTGCCGAATTTCTGCGCGGCGCGGATAATTTCCTGATCTTGACCCATCGCCGTCCGGACGGCGATACCATCGGCTGCGCAGCCGCCCTCTGCGGGGGACTTCGTGCCATCGGCAAGCAGGCGTTTGTTCTTGAAAACCCGCAGTTCACGCCGAAATTCCGGCCCTATCTCGACGGCCTGACGACCGATACGCCGGATGAAGCCGCCTGCGTCGTCACGGTAGATATCGCGTCAAGCCGTCTGTTCCCGTTTGGGCATGAAGATTATGTAAATCGCACGGAGCTTGCGATCGACCACCACGGCAGAAATGATTTCTATGCGAAAAGAACTTATGTAAACCCAGACGCGGCGGCCTGCGGCGAGCTTATCCTTGCGGTCCTGCGCGAGCTGGGCGTAACGCCGGACCGCAGAATCGCCGAGGCGCTCTATTGCGCCATTTCGACCGACACCGGCTGCTTCCGCTACAGCAATACCACCGCCGATACCCTTCGCGCGGCGGCGTACTGCAAGGACTGCGGCGCGGACACGTTTGCGATCAATCAGGTCATGTTCATGACCAAGCGCCTTGCACGCCTCAAGCTGGATGCGTACCTGACCGAAACGACCGAGCTTTACGCGGACGGTCTGGTCGCCATTTCGCAGCTTCCGGATGAAGTTCGCAGCGAGCTGGCAATTACCGAGGATGATATCGACGACATTTCCGGCTTTGGACGGGAGATCGCGGGCGTTCAGATCGCCGTGATGATCCGCTCATCGCAGGAGGGCGGCAAGCTGTCCGTCCGGACCTCGCCGAACTATGACGCATCGGCCATCTGCGCGGCCCTCGGCGGCGGCGGACACCGGGCCGCTGCGGGAGCTACGGTTCCCGGCGGCATTGCCGCGGCGAAGGAAGCCGTGCTGCGCGTCCTTGCGGAGATGGGAGTACTCTGATGGCTACCGGCATTCTGATTGTGGACAAGCCCGCCGGCTGGACGAGCCAGGACGTGGTTGCGAAGCTGCGCGGCGTTTTTCACGAAAAGCGCGTCGGCCACGGCGGCACGCTCGACCCGATGGCAACTGGCGTTCTGCCCATATTTTTCGGACGCGCGACTCGTGCGGTCGAATTCTTTGAACACGCGGAAAAGGCCTACGTCGCCGGCCTGCTGCTTGGCACCGTGACCGACACGCAGGACACGACCGGCACCGTCCTTTCGCAACAGAGTGCGGCAGTTACGCGCGAGGCGCTGGAAACGGTGCTGAGCGGCTTTCTCGGCGAACAGCAGCAGCTCCCGCCGATGTATTCCGCCGTGAAGATCAACGGCAAAAAGCTCTATGAGATCGCACGCAAGGGCAAAGAGGTCGAGCGTAACCCACGCACGATTACGGTGTTCAAGCTGAAGCTGCTCGACTTTGACGGCACGACGGCGCGGCTATACGTCCACTGCTCCAAGGGGACCTATGTCCGGACGCTTTGCCACGATATCGGTGCGGCGCTCGGCTGCGGCGGCTGTATGGCGGCGCTGCGGCGGGTGCAGGCGGGGGCGTATGGCGAGGCCGAGGCGATTGCGCTGGACGCAATCATTAACGA
Organism: uncultured Eubacteriales bacterium; assembly: GCA_902477055.1. Taxonomy (GTDB): domain Bacteria; phylum Bacillota; class Clostridia; order Oscillospirales; family Oscillospiraceae; genus JAZOXB01. The sequence continues at coordinate 4,736 of CABSFY010000067.1, read as the reverse complement.
TTCCAATCCGGAGGCCCTGCTGCGCCCGATCGACAGCCTGTTTTCGGCCGTTCCGGCGCTGACGCTGACCGCGGCACAAGAAAAATGCTGCCGCAACGGCGCGGCCTTTTCCACTAGGCAGGCACCGGGACGCTATCGCGTCTATAGCCGCGCGGGCGAATTTCTGGCCCTCAGCGAGGTGACCGACGGCACGCTGCGGACGGTAAAGAGCTTTTTTTGATAAGGAGATTTTTGATATGAACGAATACGAAGTTGTGATCGAAACCATCAATCCCTGCGGCGGCGACCGCCATGCGAAGCGGGAAATCATTGAAATCACTGCCAATTCTCCGGAGGAGTATGTGCAGCGCGAGGGGCGGTTCCCGATTTTGGACCGATCGGAAACGCCGGACGGCCTGTGCATTATTACCGGTGACGGCTCCGGAAATTTCGTGCGCTATACTTTTTCGGAATAAATGCAGAACTATGTAATTGCCCTCGGTTTTTTTGACGGCGTTCATCTCGGTCACGGCGGGCTGCTGCGGCGGACGAAGGAGCTGGCACAGGCGCAAGGACTGACCCCGGCGGCCTTTACGCTCGATCCGCACCCGTCCTTCCTGTTTGCGCCGCACCCGGTCGGCCAGCTCACGACGCTGGAGCTTCGCGAGGAGCTGATGCGGCGGCTGTACGGGATCGAAAAGCTGTTTGTCTTGCCCTTTACGCCGCAGTCGTGCGCACAGCCGTGGGACGAATTCACGGACGAGCATTTGATTGAAAAATATCACGGTGTATATTTCGTAAGCGGACGTGACTATCGCTTTGGCGATCGCGGCGAGGGAACGCCGGAGCGGCTGGCGGAGAAATGTCGGACGCTCGGCCTCGGCTATGACTGTGTAGACGATATCTTCCTTGAAGGTCGCAAGGTTTCCTCAACCTATATCCGCTCGCTTCTGGAAAGCGGCGAAATGGCAAAGGCTGTCCGCTTCCTGGGTCATCCGCATCTGCTGCGCGGCGTTGCCGTTCCGGGACGGACTGCGGGCGGCACAACGCTGCGGCTTCCACCGGAGCTTCTGCTCCCACATGGCGGTTTCTATGCCGCAAAGGCATATTTCGATGGCATGGAGCAGCTTGCTGTGGTGGATATCGACGGCGAATCCGGCACCATTACGCCGTTCCTCCCGGACTTCGACGGCGATCTTGCGGGGCGCACGATTACGCTGGCGCTTTATGACCTTCTGTGTGAGTCTGCCGCGACACCGGCTGCGCTTCGCGACTGCACCGACCGGACACGCGCGTTCTTCTCGACACATTGAATACAAAATTCAAAGGGCCTGCTGCGGACGGATACTGATTCTTGATGAAAATATTTCATCAAGAATCCCATGTGCTGCGCACACTCGCATCGTGCGAGGGCACGATGCGCCGTCTCATGCAGAATCTGACGCGCCTTTGGCGCTATAAAAAGCTTTTCAAGCTTTTTAACAGATTCTAGTATGATATGCTCCCCATAGAGTAGACACTCGAAATAACAAAAATTTCGAGGCTACACTATGGGGAGCATATCACATTCTATTTACGGATCTCCTTTTCCTGTTTATCACAGAGCGCGTTGATCCGGTTTGTCAGAACGACAAGGTCTTTGCTTTTGCAATCCCGGCTGCGCTCAATGACCCCCATCAGCCGTATCCCTGCCGAGTAGAGTCTTGACCATACGGCAGAGAAGCTTCGCGTCTGCTCTGAGCTGCGCCCACTGATCTTCATGCGGCTTCCGGCTGCCAACTGCGCACCGCTCACCGGGTCATAAGCATCGCCGCTGTATGGTGCTGTCGCCTCAATTCCAAGCCGCTCCGTGATCACTTTGGCGAAGCTGTCGCACACACCGTCGGAGCCATGATTGACATAGACCCTTTTCGGCCGCACTTCCATTGCCGCAATCCAATCGATCAACTGATCGCGGTCTGCGTGAGCTGAAATACCGTCAAGGGTCTGGATACTCGCACGAACCTTGACTTCCTCCCCGAATAGACTGACAAATTTGGCTCCGTCCAGCAGCTTCTTTCCAAGCGTGCCTTCCACCTGATATCCAACAAACAGAATCGCGCATTCCGGCCTCCACAGATTATGCTTGAGATGGTGGCGAATTCGCCCGGCCTCGCACATACCGGATGCGGAAATAATCACCTTAGGCGTTTTATCGGTGTTGATTTGCCGGGAAGCATCGCTTGTTACCGACAGATGCAGCCCATCGAATCCAATCGGATTGATGCCGTGGTCAAGCAGAGCCTTTGTTTCGTTGTCGAAATAGCTTCGCAGCGTTTCCTGATAGATGTTGGTGGCTTCAATGGCAAGCGGGCTGTCCAGCCAGACGGGGAAGTCTATCATAGCAAGCTTACGCTCTTTGATCCGGCGCAGCAGATACAGCAGCTCCTGGGTTCTTCCCACCGCAAAGGATGGAATGACCACATTTCCGCCGCCTGCGAGGGTGCTGTCAATAATCTCCGCGAGGCACTGTTCCGGATCCCTCGACTGTGGCTCCCGTTCCCCGTCGCCATAGGTAGACTCAATGATCAGAGTATCTGCCTCGGTCGGAGAAACGGGGGCGCAGAGAAGCGGCCTTTTTGGCGTGCCTACATCTCCGGAAAATACAATGCGGTGCGGTATACCATTTTCTGTGATGGTGAGCTTTATACTTGCGGAGCCAAGCAGATGTCCCGCATCGAAAAATTCAATGCGGATACCGTTGCACAGCTCGACCGGCTCGCTGTAATCGACGGTGCAGAAGCAGGGCATCAGCTCCCGAACATCCTCCAGCGTATACATCGGCGTATATCCCTCCTCGCCGGAGCGCTTGGCTTTGCGATTTTTCCATGCGGCCTCGGCTTCCTGGATATGAGCGGCGTCGGCGAGCATGATGGCGCAAAGGTTCCGGGTCGCTGTTGTCGCAAAGACTTTACCGTAGAATCCGTTTTTTGTGAGCAAAGGCAGTTTGCCGGAGTGATCGATATGCGCATGGGTTAGCAGCACAAAGTCGATGTGCGCAGGATGTACCGGCAGCTCACAGTTTTCATAGATATCCGGTCCCTGCTCCATACCGCAATCGATGAGGATCTTTCTGCCGCAGGCCTCCAGCAATGTGCAGGAGCCGGTCACTTCGTGTGCGGCACCGAGGAAGGTCAATTTCATAGGCAGTCTCTCCCTGTCAGAGTTTTGATTTCTGTGATGGCTGTGAACAGACACGCTCCCCGTTGTCAGTGTAAAATACGGAAGATGGCCACCTTCGGATGAGGAGGCAGTCTGCTTTCTCCGTGAAAAATAATATCTATGCTATCTTACCAAACATATTCGCGCAGTCTCCCGCAATAGAGCTGTGTGTGCGGCAGTCGGAGGAAGTGCATTGGCTGTATGACAGAAGAGGGTAAGCATTCAACGCCGCTGACCCGGCCTTTTATAAGCAGCTCTCCTACAAACTCCGAGCAGTAAAAGTAGTTTTCACGCTTCCATGTAATATGAAAGTATGCCAGGCACAATCCGACAAAGTTGTAGCGGTACTCCTTCCTTCGCTTCCACATATCTTCGAGCATATTTGTGAGTTCCATATGCTGCTCTTCACTGACGGTCACACTCAGAACGATTGCTCTTGTGTCGGAAAAGCGCTTGAAGGTCCCGGTATGGGGGGACTCTATTACAAAGCCGCCCCAGAATGGGTTGTATGGGGATCTGCGGCCAAAGGAGTACATCTTCTCCAAATCCTTGGAAAGACTAATAGAGGCATGGTTGTATTCGGCACCGGTGATGTACCTGAGAATTCGGGACAGCAGTGTTCCGGTCTGCGTGATTACGATATATAGCTGCTTATTCGAGGTGCTTGTATGGGTATGCTTTATGAGTACGCGCTCCGCGGCATGGTCATCGTTTCCCGGCAGACGGGCAAGAAGCACCGACAGCAGTTCTTCAAAGGAGCGGTAGCCTGTTTGCTGTCGCCGCCCGGAAAAAGCCACTTTTCTGGTGTTCAGAATATTTCCTTTATGGAATGGGAGAACTTTGCCCATTCGTTTTCTGCTGATCATCGGCGGCCTCCTTTACATACGCGGTTTCCTTACGTCAGCCCTCGATTTGCTCCATACAGCTTCACTGTACCGGCAGCTGTACTGCAATGACAGTGCCATTTTCCGAGCTTTCCTCAACCCAAACGGAGCCGCCGTGGAGATTGGCGATCTCCCACACCAGCGAGAGCCCCAGCCCCGCGCCGCCATACTCCCGGCTGCGGGACTTGTCTATGCGGAAGAAGGGCTGGAAGATGCTCTGCTGATACTCCACGGGGATACCGCAGCCGGTGTCGCAGACGCGGAGCAGGAGCTCTTCCGGCTTCTGAGTGACAGAAACCCGCACCGAGCCGCCAGGTCGGTTGTACTTGACGGCGTTCTCCGTCAGGTTGAAGATCAGCCGGTAGATCAGCGCATCGCTGCCGGTCAGGAAGCCGTCGCCCTCCGCCGTCAGCGTGACGCCGCGCTTATCTGAGAGCGGCGCGAGATCCGTGAAGATCTCCTCGATCATCGGTGCGAGCTGGATCTGCTCGTTGCGCGCCACCTGCTGTAGATTACTCATCTCCAGCAGGGTTTTTGTCATCTGCGTCAGCCGCTCCGTTTGCTCCCGCAATAGGGCGAGGAAATCCGCCGTTTCCGGCAGAAGATTGGGATGCTCTGCGGAAAACAGCTCCAGCTGCGCCTGCATCAGCGCCAGCGGCGTGCGCAGCTCGT